>DASVZU010000060.1:0-7815 GCA_036391515.1 Holophagaceae bacterium | reverse complement strand
GCGCCGCCGGCATCCGCATCTACCACGCCCGCCATGCGGACGGCTCCCCCACGATGGTGATGGTGGCGGTGGACGCGAAGGGGCAGGATCTCGCTACCGCGGATGCGGTTTACACCCAAAACGGGACGGACTGCCCCCCTGTGTGTTGCTCGCAACCCTGGGCATAGAGATTCACCCGGATGGGCCGATTCCAGGTCCTGCTTTGGTCTTGCTGGGGCGTACAGCTAATCGCCCCATTGACACCCGTAATAGCTGCGGCAACCCACCGTCGTTTAGGGAACTTCCAGACATTCCCTTGGATGAGGCGGCTGACACTCGCATTGGTGTACAGCCTTCTGATTGACTGGGCCTTGCTGGGCCTTGCGATATTCCATGTCCACAACTCCTGGCTGGGAAACCTGGCCTATTTTCTTGAATCTTTGGCTTATTTATGGGTCTTGGCGGGCATTGGAAATCGGAAACCTTTCCGGACATTCCTCATTCCTGCACTGTTGGCCATTCTGCTGAGTACGATCTGGGACGCTTGGCACCAGGGCCTGTGGAAAAAATGGTTGGTGACCGAATCTACAGCGGGGGTGGTTCTCTGTGGGTTTTGTCTCTGGCTCCTGCTTGATTTACTGAGGGGAAGAACATTGATCTCCAACTGGAACCAGGCGAGTTTCTGGTTACTGGGGGCTTGGACCCTTCAATATCCCGTCGAATTCACCTTCTATCCCATTCACAATCTCTTTCTTAATAGCCTCTCCCGAGACTGGATTCTCGTACCCTGGTTCGCGAAATACCTCATCGGCCTGATCCTCAACCTCGGCGTCGCCCGGACATATTTGTGCCCCAAGTCCAGCTCATCCTGAGCTACCTCCTCGGCGTCCTCGCCCTGCTGGCCTTCGGCGGGCTGGCGCTGTTCGCGGTGGCCCACGCGAAGAACCGCATCATCGCGGAGCAGCGGAAGGCCCTGGAGGCGGAGCAGCGGCAGCGCCGGGCACAGCTGGCCTTCACGGACAACGCCCACCACGAGCTGAAGACGCCCCTGCAGGTCATCTCGGGCCACCTGCACATCCTGACGGCCCTGGGGCCCACGGAGGAGCAGGCCGAGGCCCTGGCCCGGGCGGAAGCGGCCACCCGGCACCTGCAGGGCCTGGTGCAGGACCTGCTGGACTTCACGGCCCTCCATCAGGGCACCCTGGCCCTCCGGCCCGAGCTGGTGGACCTGGAACCCCACCTGCGCGCCCTGGCCGCGGAGTACCGGACCCGGGCCACGGCCCAGGGCCTCGACTACCGGATCGAGGGGGAGCCCCTGCCCCTCCCCGTGCGCTGCGACGGGCCCCGCCTCCGGCGGGCCCTGGCGGCCCTCCTGGACAACGCCCTCAAGTTCACCTCGAAGGGCGCCCTCCAGGTGCGCTGGACGGTGCACCGGGAGGCGGGCCGATGCCGCCTTCGCTTCGAGGTGACGGACACGGGCGCCGGCCTACCTCCGGACTGGGCCCGCCTGCTGGAGCCCTTCGAGCAGGAGGCGGCCGCCCACCGCGTCCAGGCCGGGCTGGGCCTGGGGCTGCCCCTGGCGGCGGGCCTGCTGCAGCTCATGGGAGGCCGCCTGGGCCTGGTCCCCCTGCCCACGGGCACCCAGGCCTGGGTGGACCTGGAGCTGGAAGAAGCCGGCCACGCCTGAGCAAACCCCAAAGCGGGCTGCCCGCCAAGCCTCGCTTCACGCTATACAGGGAGCTCACCCGGGAGCCCCATGCGCACGTCCCCCCTCTGCCTCCTCCTCGCGGCACCGGCCCTCCTCGCCCAGGGCGGCAAGCTCACCCTGGAAGCCGTGGCCCATCCCACGAAGCGCGTGGCCTTCGCCGGGGCGCCCCCGGCCCGGCTGGCCTGGCTGCCGGACGGCGCCCTGGTGCAGACGGAGCGGACGAACGGCGGGGTGGCCTTCCTGCGGGTGGACCCTGCCACCGGCGCGCGGACGCCCCTCCTCGACGCGGCCCGCCTGAAGGGGGCCCTGGTGGCCGCGGGCGCCGCGGACGGCGCCGCCCAGGCGGCCCTGGGCAAGGGAGCCTTCACCTGGAACGCGGACCACGGCGCCTTCGTGCTGGAGGTGGCGGAGGATCTCTACCTGGTGGACCTCGCCACCGCGAAGGCCCGGCGCCTCACGGACCAGCCCGGCCTGGAGGACGAGCCCAGCTTCAGCCCCGACGGCCATCAGGTGGCCTTCCTCCGGGGCCACGACCTCTACCGGGTGGACCTCGGCACCGGCGCCGAAACGCGGCTCACCACGGGCGGCAGCGACACGGTGTTCAACGGCCGCCTGGACTGGGTGTACCAGGAGGAGGTGTACGGCCGGGGCAGCTTCAAGGCCTACTGGTGGGCGCCTGATTCCCGGCACCTGGCCTACCTGAGCCTCGACGAGAGCCGCGTGCCGGTCTACCGCCTGGAGGACGACCGTCGCATCGAGCAGAAGACCCTGCGGGCCCGCTACCCCCGGGCCGGCGAGCCCAACCCCGTGGCCCGGCTCGGCGTGGCGGACCTGGCCGGCCGCACCACCTGGATGGACGACCCCTATCCGGGCCAGGAGAGCCTCATCGTGCAGGTGGGCTGGGATCCCGCGGGGCGGCTGCTGGCCAGCTACCAGGACCGCATCCAGCGCTGGCTGGACCTGCGCCGCTTCGAGGGCGCCGCCTCGAAGGTCCTCCTCCACGAGCAGGGCCCTGCCTGGCAGGAGCGCCTGCCCCTGCCTGTCTTCCTGAAGGACGGCGGCTTCCTCTGGGAATCCGAGCGCACGGGCCGCCACCACCTCTACCGCTACGCCGCGGACGGCCGGCTCGTCGGTCCCCTGACGTCCGGCCCCTGGGATGTCCGCACCTTCCTCGGCGTGGATCCCCAGGGCCGCCATGCCTACTTCGAGGCCACGGAGCGGAGCCCCCTCGGCCTGGACGCCTACCGCGTGGGCCTGGACGGGAAGGGCCTGACGCGCCTCACGGCGCGGCCCGGCACCCACCACGTGACCTTCAATCCCGCCTTCTCGGCCTTCCTCGACACTTGGAGCGACATCCACACGCCGCCCCAGCAGGCCCTCTGCGACGCCGCCGGAAAGCAGCTCCGGGTCATCGACGCCAACCCGGCGGAGGCCTGGAAGGCCCTGGACCTGGGCCAGGTCAGCTTCCAGCAGGTGAAGACCCGCGACGGATTCCCCATGGAGACGCTGCTGGTGAAGCCCACGGGCTTCGACCCCGCGAAGAAGTACCCCGTGTTCCAGTACATCTACGGCGGGCCCGCGGCCCCCATGGTGCACGACGCCTGGAACCGCGAGATGCCCTGGTTCCAGTTCCTGGCCCAGCACGGCATCGCCGTGTGGATCTGCGACAACCGCAGCGCCTCTGCCCAGGGCCAGGCCAGCGCCTGGGGGATCTATCGCAACCTGGGCGCCCAGGAGCTGCAGGACCAGCTGGACGGCCTGGCCTGGCTGAAGGCCCAGGGCTGGGCGGACCTGGATCGCGTCTGCCTCGACGGATGGAGCTACGGCGGCTTCATGACCTCGTACGCCCTCACCCACAGCACCGCCTGGAAGCTGGGCATCGTGGGCGCCCCCGTCACCGACTGGCACCTCTACGACAGCATCTACACCGAGCGGTACATGGGCCTGCCCGCGGACAACCCGGAAGGCTACGCGAGCAGTTCCGTGGTGAAGGCCGCCGCGAACCTCCATGGCAAGCTCCTGCTCCTGCACGGCACCCTGGACGACAACGTGCATCCGCAGAACACCATCGAGCTGCTGGACGCCATCCAGAAGGCGGCCCTGCCCACGCCCCCGCTGATCCTGCTGCCGGGCTCGGACCACAGCCCCCGCGCCCCCCAGCACGGCTGGGCCCGCTACCAGGCCATGTGGGACTTCCTCGAGCGCAACCTGTAGCGGACAGCTGACAGCGGTCCGGCCCTGCCCCCATACTGGCCCTTTCCCGGATGTGACATGAGCGAAGCCATTCCCCACCAGGATCCCCGTCTGCTCGACAACCGGGGCATCGCGGGCCACCCGCGGGGCCTGATGGTCCTCTTCTTCACGGAGATGTGGGAGCGCTTCAGCTACTACGGCATGCGGGCCCTGCTCATCCTCTTCCTGGTGGCCCCGGCCGCCCAGGGGGGCATGGGCATCCCCCTGGCCAAGGCCGCGGGCATCTACGGCACCTACGAGATGTCCGTGTACCTGGCCAGCCTGCCCGGCGGCTGGGTGGCAGACCGCTGGCTGGGCCAGCGCAAGGCCGTGGCCCTGGGGGGCGCCCTCATCGCCCTGGGCGAGTTCATCCTGGCGGCCTCACCCACGATCCACGTCTTCTTCGCCGGCCTGGCGGTGATCGTGGCTGGCACGGGCCTGCTGAAGCCCAACGCCGCCACCCTGGTGGGCGCCCTCTACGCCGACAACGATGCCCGGCGCGATCCCGGCTTCACCATCTACTACATGGGCGTGAACCTCGGGGCCCTCATCGCCCCCCTCATCTGCGGTTTCCTGGCCCAGGATCCCGTGTTCCTGAACTTCCTGACGCGCATCGGCCTGGCCAGCACCAGCGGCTGGCGCTGGGGCTTCGGGGCGGCCGGGGCCGCCATGGTGCTGGGGCTCATCCAGTTCGGGCTGCAGCAGGCGAAGTTCGGCAACGCCGGTCTGAAGCCGGGGTCCCAGCAGGTGGAGCACGGCCATGCCAGCACCCGGGAGCCCCTGACGCCGGAGGAGCGCAAGCGCCTCTGGGTGGTGGCCATCCTCTTCGTGTTCTCCGTGATCTTCTGGATGACCTACCAGCAGGCGGGCTCCAGCCTGAACCTCTTCGCCGACCGCCTCACCCGCTCGCAGATCCTGGGCTGGAGCTTCCCCTCCACCTGGTTCCAGAGCGTCAACTCCGCCTGGCTGCTGCTCCTGGCGCCCATCCTCTCCTGGCTGTGGGTGCGGATGGGCCACCGGGATCCCTCCAGCCCCGCCAAGTTCGCCCTGGGCCTGCTCTTCGTGGGCCTGGGCATGCTGCTCCTCGTGCCCGCGGCCAGGATGGCCACGCCCCTCACCCGCGTGGCCCCCTGGTGGCTGGTGGGCACGTACGGCCTGCATACCATCGGCGAGCTGCTGCTCTCCCCCGTGGGCCTCAGCACCACCACCAAGCTGGCCCCCGCCCGCTACCAGGGCCTGATGATGGGCGTCTGGTACGTCTCCCTGGGCCTGGGCAGCAAGCTGGCGGGCAAGGTGGCGGGCCTCTTCGAGACCCTGCCCCTGCCCACCATCTTCGGCAGCCTGTTCGTGATGACGGCCGTGGCGGCCCTGGTGCTGGCCCTGCTGACGCCGAGGATCAAGCAGCTCATGGGCGGAGTGCGCTGACCCCTACTTGCAGTTGCCGCTGGCCCGGCAGAACTCCACCATGGCCCGCAGCATGTCGCCCACGGACATGATGCCCACCAGGTTGCCGGCGTGGTCCACCACGCACAGGCCGTAGAGCTTGTGGTCCAGGAAGAGCTGGGCGGCCTGGCCCAGCTCCACATCCGGCGTGACGGTGTGCGGATGGGGGTTCATCACTTCCCGCACCGGCGTCTTCGACAGCAGGTAGTGGACTTCCCAGGTGTCCAGGGAGGTGGCCTTGCCCGGGTGGTAGTCCTTCATCATCCGGTCGGTCACCAGGCCCACGAACCGGCCCTTCTCCATGACGGGCAGGCGCCGGATGCCCTTCTCCCGCATCAGGTGGATGGCCTCGATCATCGAGGCGTCGGCCTCGATGGTGATGGGGTTCCGGGTCATCCACTTCTCGACTTTGCTCATGGCTCGCTCCTTACATGCCGAGGAAGGCCTTCTTCACATGCTCGTTGTCCAGCAGCTCCTGGCCCCCGCCCGTGAGCACCACGCGGCCCGTCTCCATGACGTAGGCCCGGTGGGCGATGCGAAGGGACTGGTAGACGTTCTGCTCCACCAGGAGGATGGTGACCCCCTGCTTGTTGATGCCGGTGATGATGTCGAAGATGTTCTTCACCAGCAGGGGCGAGAGGCCCAGCGAGGGCTCGTCCAGCAGGAGCAGCCTGGGGTTGGCCATGAGGCCGCGGGCGATGGCCAGCATCTGCTGCTCGCCGCCGGACATGGTGCCGCCCAGCTGCTTCTGCCGCTCCTGCAGGCGCGGGAAGAGGTCGAAGACCCACTCGATGTTACGCTCCCGGTCCTTCCGGGTGCCCTTCACGTAGGACCCCATCCGGAGGTTCTCCATCACCGTCATCTCCGGGAAGATGCGGCGGCCCTCGGGCACCTGCACCACCCCCAGCTCCACCACGCGGTGCGAAGACAGGCGGGCGAGATCCTGCCCGTCGAAGGTGAGGGCGCCCGAATCCGGCTTCACCAGGCGGGAGATGTTCTTCAGGGTGGTGGACTTCCCCGCCCCATTGGCCCCCACCACCGTGACGATCTCCCCTTCCTCCACGTGCAGGTCCACGTCCCACAGGACCTTGAGATCGCCGTAGGAGAAGTTCAGCCGCTCGATCCTAAGCATGGCTCTCCCCCAGGTAGGCGTCGATCACGTCCTGGTTGCTCACCACCTCCTGCGGCGTCCCCTCGGTCAGCTTCTCGCCGGAGGTGAGGACGACGATCCGATCGGAGATCCGCATGATGGCCTTCATGTCGTGCTCGATGACCATCTGCGTGAGGCCACGGGCCTTGATGTCCAGGATGAGCTGGATGATCTCCTCGCTCTCGGCGGGGTTGAGGCCGCCCATGACCTCGTCCAGCAGCAGGAGCTTGGGCCCGGTGGCGAGGGCCCTGGCCACTTCCAGCTTCTTTCGCTCGCCGATGGGGAGGCCCCCGGCGAGGAAGGCCGCCCGATGCTCCATGCGGACCACCTGCAGCTGCTCCATGGCCATCTCCCGGGCCTTCCGCAGGGAGGCCGTGCGGGCCAGGGCTCCCACCATGACGTTGTCCACCACGGAGAGCTTGGCCAGGGGCCGGACCTTCTGCCAGGTGCGGACCATGCCGAGCTTGCAGACCTTGTCGGGCTGGAGGCCGTTCATCCGGCGCCCGTCGAAGACCACCTCGCCCCTGGAGGGCGGGTAGTAGCCGGTGATGCAGTTGAAGAGCGTGGTCTTCCCGGCGCCGTTGGGACCGATGAGGCCCATGATGCTGCCGGCCTCCACGTTGAAGGACACATCGGCATTGGCGGCCAGGCCACCGAAGAACTTGCTGACGTGGCGGATCTCCAGCATGGCCATCAGACCGCCTCCTTCCTGCGGCGCGAGGCGAGCTTCTTCACGAAGCCCATGATGCCCTCCGGCATGAAGAGGATCACCAGCACCACGAGGATGCCGTAGAGCAGCACGTGGGCGTGGGCCAGGTTCTCCTTGAGGAAGAGGCCCGTCCTGGAATCCGCACTGACGAGGCCCGACTTCACGAGCAGGTCGGTGATCATGTTGCTCCGCAGCGCCTCGGAGAGGGGAACCAGCACCAGGGAGCCGAGCACCGGCCCGTACAGGGTGCCCATGCCGCCGATGATGGCGATGAGCATGATCTGGACGGAGAGGTCGAGGCCCAGCACCGTCGGCGGATCCACGAAGCCCACGTAGACGCCGTAGAAGGCCCCGGCCAGGGCGGTGAGGACAGCGGAGATGACGAGACCGATGTTCTTGTACAGGGAGATGTGGATGCCCAGGGAGTGGGCCGCGTCCTGGTCCTCCCGGATGGCCTGGAAGTAGTAGCCCAGCTTCGACCGCTCGACGCCCCAGGTGACGGCCAGGGTGAGCAGGGCCAAGGCCAGGCCGAGGTAGTAGAAGGGCACCTTGGTCATGAAGTCGGTGATCACCCGCCCGCCGAGCTTGAAGGGC
>DASVZU010000059.1:0-29982 GCA_036391515.1 Holophagaceae bacterium | reverse complement strand
GTGAGCAGGTGCTGGCCCGTGTGCTGCTGCATGTGGTCGAAGCGCCGGGTCCAGTCCAGGCGCAGGGCCGCCGGCCCCTCGGGGAGCGGCGCCTCCAGGGTGTGGCGGATCTCCCCGTCGCGCTTCTGCACGTCCAGGACGGGCACGCCGTTGATCGTCCCGAGGTCGCAGGGCTGCCCGCCGCCCTCGGGATAGAAGATGGTGTCCTCCAGGACCGCCCAGGGGCGGCCCTGTGCCTCCCCGCCCCGCAGGATGCGGGTCTCCAGGAAGGTCGTGTAGGGATCGCGCTCGTAGGCCGGCAGCATGCCCGGAGCCTAGCACAGCGGGTAGGCTGGAGGTCCGGCCTGCCATGTCCCACGTCCCCCTCCCCGAGCGCCTCCGCCCCAAGTCCCTCGACGAGGTGGTGGGCCAGTCCCACCTGCTGGGCCCGAAAGGCGCCCTGACACGGCTCACGGCGGGCGGGCGGCTGCCCTCCATGGTGCTCTGGGGGCCGCCCGGCACGGGCAAGACCACCCTCGCCCGCATCCTGGCCGAGGCCACGGGCCACGGCTTCATGGAGTTCTCCGGCGTGAGCGGCAGCGCCGCGGAGCTGAAGAAGTTCCTCCAGGAGAGCCGCGACATGCCCCTCTTCCGGGGTGTGCCTCCGGTGGTGTTCCTGGATGAGATCCACCGCTTCAACCGCACCCAGCAGGACATCCTCCTGCCCTTCCTGGAGCGCGGCGAGGCCATCCTCGTCGGCGCCACCACCGAGAACCCGGCCTTCTACCTGAACCCGGCGCTCCGCAGCCGCTGCCAGCTCATCGCCCTCAAGGGCCTGGAACCAGCCCACATCCAGCAGGTGCTGAAGCGGGCCTGGGCGAAGGAGCGGCCCGGGAAGCCCGAGCCGACTGGAGTCTTCGAGTGGCTCTCCCACTGGGCCGGCGGGGACCTGCGCTCGGCGCTCTCGGGGCTGGAGACCTGGCTGGAGATGCCGGATCCCGACCTGGAATCCCTCCAGGGGGCGCTCGGCGGCCGCATGATGTTCGATCGCGCCGACGGCCACTACGACCTGGCCTCGGCCTTCCAGAAGAGCCTGCGGGGCTCGGACGCCGACGCGGCCCTCTACTACCTGAGCCGCATGATCCGGGGCGGCGAGGATCCCCGCTTCATCGCCCGCCGGCTCATGGTCTGCGCCGCGGAGGACGTGGGCAACGCGGATCCCCAGGCCTTCATCCTCGCCGAGGCCGCCAGCCGCGCCGTGGAGCAGATCGGCTGGCCCGAGGCCCGCATCCCCCTGGCCCAGGCCGTCATCTACGTGGCCAACGCCGCCAAGAGCAACGCCACCGTCCTGGCCATCGATGCTGCCCTGGCCGCCGACGACGCCCCCATTCCCGAGGCCATCCGCGACGCCCACACAGCCACCTCCCGGAAGGCCGGCATGGGCGCGGGCTACCACTACTCCCACGACGACTACGACCGGCCCCAGGCCTTCCTGCCGGAGCGGCTGCGGGGCGCGGCCTTCCATTCGCCCCGGCGGCCCCAGGAGCGGAGCTGGCGCGACCGCCAGGAGCCGGATGCGGCAACCCTGGGTACCCTGTGGTCGAGCTGGGCTGAGGCCCATCCCGAGGGCGGCGAGGTGCCCGTGGACGCCTGGTGCGAGGCCCTGGCTTGCAGCCGCGAGGCCCTGGCCCGCGCCCTGCCGAGGCTCGCCCAGGGCCGCTTCACCCTCCTACGGAAGCTCGAGGCGAAGTCCGTCTAGGCTTCCGTCCAGCCCAGGAGGCTGGCGCCGTAGCGCTGGCCCCTCACGTAGAGGGGCACCGTCAGCACCGTCATGAGGGCCCCCGTGTCCCGGGCGTAGGTCTGCACCAGGAAGTCCCGGCAGCCGCCTTCGGGCTCGTCGAACCGCGCGCCCGCCCGCCGGAAGGTCTCCCGGGCGCTGCGTTCCGGCAGCGTCTCGGCGGCTTCACCCAGGCCGTGCCGGGCGCCCCGCACGAGGACCCGGTTGTCGGTGAAGAAGCGCTTCACCCGGTTCCCGGCGAGGTCCTTCTCCGGGAGGCCGGTCCAGTCCTGCTCGAAGCGCTTGTTGTGGGTGGGGCCGTAGGCGTTGAGGTCGATGACGAGGGCGAAGACGAGCCGGGGATCCCGGGCCAGGATCTCGTCGAAGAGGGCCTGGAGGGGGCGGTCCACGGCCATGTCGTAGGCCGTGTGGAACTTCGGCGGGGAGAAGCCCTCCGGGGGCACCCTGGCCACGTTGAACCGGGACGAGAGGCCGCGGATGGCCTCTCCCCGGATCTCGGTGTAGCGCAGATCCAGCACCTCCTCGAGGCGGAGGGTCCCCGCCTGGACCGGCGCCGCGAGGACTTCCGAGGCCCGCCGCGCCAGCTCCCGTCCCAGGCCCAGCGCCCGGTGGAAGGGGGAATCCACGTCGTAGGGGGCCAGGTGCCGGTAGCCGGCCTCGGTGAGGGTGCTGAGCTGGAAGGTGTCCTGGGCCACCGCTTCGGTCTCGGCCCGCAGGTGGTCGGTGGCCTCCACGAGGCTGTGGGAGGCGTCCAGGAGGGTCCGGGCCGCGGCGTCCTCCTCGCCAGCCAGCCCGGCGATGCGGTCCACGTGCCCGGCGGTCCCCTGGGCCAGGTCCGCGAGCTCCGCCAGCCGCCGGCCCACCGCCTCCACCTGCTCGCTGGTGCGGTCCGCCAGGGCCAGGCTCCGGTCCATGGCCTCACGGGCCGGCTGGAGGTCCCCCTGGATGGCGGCAAGGAGCTCCCCGATCTCCTGGGTCTGCTGGGCCGTCCGCTCCGAGAGCTTCCGCACCTCGTCGGCCACCACCGCGAAGCCCCGCCCGGCGGCCCCCGCGTGGGCGGCCTCGATGGCCGCGTTGAGGCTGAGGAGGCCGGTGCGGGCCGCGATCTCTTCGATCACCTTGGAGACCTCGGTCACCTGGAGGATCTTCTCCATGAGGGCCTGGAGCCGGGCGTCCGTGAGGCCGGTCTGCCGCCGGAGCTCGTGCACGGTCTCCACGGACTGCTCGCTCGCCTGGAGCCCGTCCCGGGTGAGGTCGGCCATGTGCCGGGTGCTGCCGGCCCCGTCCCGGGCGGCCTGCGCCGCGGCCTGGATGTTCCCGCCCAGGCCTGAGAGGGCACCCTGGATGTCGCTGGAGCTGGCGCCGATGCGCTGGCTGGCCCGGGCCAGGGTCTGGACCCGCAGCGAGGTCCGCGCGGCCCCGATGGCAGCCTGGTTGAGGACCCGCTCGATCCCCAGGAGATCCTCCGCCCGGACGGGTCCCTCCGGTCCGCCCCCCTGGGGCGGCTCGGCGCTCGGATCGCTTGGACGGGCACGGAATAGGCCCATGCGGTCTCCCCGGAGAGGATGACCATTCATCGTCCGGGAGCCGGGACTCCTGTAATTCAGTCCAGGTGGCCCATCCGTCCGGACTGGTAGTCGAGGAGGGCCTGCTCGATCTCCTCGCGGGTGTTCATGACGAAGGGACCGTAGTGGGCGATGGGCTCCCGGAGCGGTTCGCCCGCCAGGAGCATGAGGCTCGACTCGACAGTGGCCTCCAGGGCGAGCGTGTCCCCCTCGCCCAGCAGCGCCACCGCATCCGCGGGCACCTCGGTCCCCTCGATCCGGACCGCGCCGTGAAGGGGTACCACGGCGGCCAGCCAGCCCTCTGGCAGCGCCTGCTGGAACCGGGCCCCGGCTTCCAGATCCAGGTGGGCGTAGGCGATGCGGGCGGGGGTGATCGCCGGGCCCGTGGTGCCCGCCCAGGTGCCCGCCAGCACGCGGAGGCGCCCGCCCGGGAGCGCCTGCCAGGGCATGGATTCCGGTTGCAGGTCCGTGTAGCCCGGCGCCGAGCGCTTGTCGGCCTTCGGCAGGTTGATCCAGAGCTGCACCCCCTCGATGGGACCGCCCGTCTCCAGATGCTCCGGCACGGGCATCTCCTCGTGGACGATGCCCGCCCCGGCGTTCATGAGCTGGGCCCCCCCGGGCCGCAGGAGGCCCGAGCCGCCGGTGCTGTCCCGGTGGCGGAAGGCGCCCTGGATCAGGTAGGTGAGCGTCTGGAACCCGCGATGGGGGTGGGGCGGGAAGCCCGCGTCCGTCCCCGGCGGCAGCACCATGGGACCGAAATGGTCCATGAGCAGGAAGGGATCCATGGCCCGGAAGGCTTCCCCGCCCTGCTGACCCCGGCCGGGAACCAGGCGGGTGAGGGGGACGCGGTTGCCGTCCTGGGTGGGAAGGCCGGGGACGAGGGAGCGGACGGGCTTGATGGCCATGGGCACCTCAGGCGAGATCGAAGACGAGGACTTCGGAGGGCGAGACGGCGGCGAGGGCGAGTTCCGACTCCCCTTCGATGCGCGCGCCGTCCCCGGCGTGAAGCGTGGTGCCACCCAGCGCCACGGACCCCGCGGCCACCTGGACGTATCCGGCCCGCCCGGCGGCGAAGGCCAGGGGCACCTCCCGCCCCGGGTCGAGCCGGGCCGCGGAGATCCGGGCATCCTGGAACAGCTTCACGGAACCCGCCGCACCATCGGGGCTGGCAATGAGGCGCAGGCGGTTCCGCAGGTCCGCGTCGGCGAAGGTCACCTGGTCGTAGCGCGGAGCCAACCCCTGCCGCTCCGGCAGGATCCAGATCTGGAGGAAGTGCACGGGCTCCGTCCCGGAGGCATTGAACTCGCTGTGCCGGATGCCCGTGCCCGCGCTCATGACCTGGGCCTCGCCCGGCCGGATGACGCCGTGGGTGCCCAGGCTGTCCCGGTGCTCCAGGGCTCCGGAGAGCACCCAGGTGAGGATCTCCATGTCGCGGTGGCCATGGGTGCCGAAGCCCTTGGCCGGCTTCACGCGGTCCTCGTTGATCACCCGGAGGCCGCGGAAGCCCATGTGCTCCGGGTCCACATAGTCCCCGAAGGAGAAGGTGTGGCGCGTATCCAGCCAGCCGAAATCGAACTGCCCCCGGTCTTCCGCCCTGCGCAGGGTGATCATGGCTTCCTCCCGGACTCCATTATATGTGTTGCAACTTATATTTCAAGCTCTCCTCAACTTTCTTCAAGCTCGCTGAGGAATGGGGACTTATCTTGGGGTGTCCCTTCAGGAGATCGCCATGATCAAGCGCGTGCTGGTGGGTGTGGATTTCTCGGGGGCTTCACGCCAGGCCCTGGAGCGGGGCGGTGCCTGGTCCGCCCGCCTGGGCGTGCCCCTGGTGGCCATGCATGTGCTGCAACCGCCGGCGCCCATGCTCCCGGAGGCCCAGATCGCCCTCCCGGATCCCGCCTGGCTGAAGAGCATGGAGGACCATGCCCTGGACCAGCTGCAGAACTGGCTCCAGCCCTTCTCCGGGGCCCGGGCCCTCGTGAAGTGGGGCGGCCCTGCCGAGGAGCTGGTCTCCGAAGCGGACCCGGACACCCTTCTGGTGGTGGCCCAGGTGGGCCACTCCACCCTGGAGCGCCTCCTGTTCGGCAGCACCGCTTCACGGGTGGTGCGACTGGCTCCCTGTGATGTCCTGGTGGTCCGGACCGCCAAGGCCCGCTGAGCGGGATCACCGCTCCGGGCTCCCACTCAGCCGCCGGGCCAGCGCCTCCATCTCTGCGGCCTGGACGGTGAGGATGCGCTCCGCCATCCGGTGAAGCCCCTCCAGATGCCCCGGCGAGACGTCGTCCATCTCACTCATGTCGGGATCCAGGATGGTCTGGAAGCGGTGGTAGCCGGGGGACCCATCGGCCCCCGGGGGCAGGAGCTGGCGGAGCTGATAGTCCACGGTGTCACCCACCCCGTCGAAGATGACATCGAGGATGGGCCGGGCCCAGCCCGCCACGCCCCAGGTCCGGGCCTCCTCGTACCGGTAGGGGCGGGTGTAGCTGCCGGTCCCCAGGGAGACCAGCAGGATCTCCTCCTGTGGATTCCCGGTCTCGCGGAGCCGCTGGCGTCCCTCCGCGTAGGCGCACATGGCGGGGTTGTTCGCAAAGACACCGCCATCCACCAGCACATCGCGTTCCCCGGGCCATGGGACTTCCACCGGCTCGAAGTAGGAGGGAGCCGCGCTGGTGGCCCGCGCGGCCACGCGCATGGGCACGTCGTACCGCGGATCGAGGCCCGCCCGGCGGCTGCGGTAGAAGAAGGGATCCCGCTTCTCCAGGTCGTAGGCCGGGATGAGGAGTTCCACGAGGGCCTGTTTCAGCCGGGTCTCGCCGAAATAGTCCTGGAGCACCTCTTCGATCCCCTCGGCCGGATACTTCACCGCCCGGATCCCCATGGGGTTGGTGATCCGCCGGAAGGCGCTCTCATGGAAGATCCGCCCGCCTTCCCGGAGGTACAGATTGGCCAGGTCCTGGGCCCGGTAGTGCGGGCGGCCATCCGGCCCTGGCTTGGCGAGGCCCAGGGCCAGGATGCCTCCAGTGCTGGTCCCCGCGATGAGGTCGAAGCAGTCGGCCACGGCCCGCCCTGTCTGGCGCTCCAGTTCCGCCAGCACCAGGGCCGGGATCAGGCCTCGGATACCGCCACCATCGATGGACAGGATTTTCATGACTGGATTCTAGTCGGAAAAAAACGGTCAAAAAAGCCCGTCTTCAAAAAAATCGGAGCTCAGCGATAAGCAGGGATGCCCGTCACCTCCTGGCCGATGATGAGGGTGTGCATGAGGCCCCGCTCCGTTGAGGACGATCGGAGATCGGCCGAAACGGGAGGGCCCGCCATGCGGCGGGCCCGTTCGCGGGTGGACGACTGCCATCCGGATCAGCGGTAGGCGGGGATTCCCGTCACTTCCTGACCGATGATGAGGGTGTGCATGTCGTGCGTCCCCTCGTAGGTGTAGACGCTCTCGAGATTCGCCATGTGGCGCATGACGGGGTATTCGTCGAGGATGCCGTTGGCGCCGAGGATGGTGCGGGCCTTGCGGCAGACCTCCAGGGCCATGTTCACGTTGTTCATCTTGGCCATGGAGACCTGGGCGGGCGTGAAGGTCTTGGCATCCTTCAGGCGGCCGAGCTGCAGGACCAGGAGCTGGGCCTTGGTGATCTCGGTGACCATCCAGGCCAGCTTCTCCTGCTGGAGCTGGTAGCTGGCGATGGGCTTGTCGAACTGGATGCGCGACAGGGCGTAGTCAAGGGCGCACTGGTAGCAGGCGTCGGCGGCCCCGATGGCGCCCCAGGCGATGCCGTAGCGGGCCTGGGTGAGGCAGCCGAGGGGCCCCTTCAGGCCCTTCACGTGGGGCAGGAGGCTGGCCTTCTCGTCCACGATGACGTCCTCCAGCACCAGCTCGGAGGTGACGGAGGCGCGGAGGCTCCACTTGCCCTTCATCTCGGGGGCACTGAAGCCGGGGGTACCCCTCTCCACCAGGAAGCCGCGGATGCCGTCCTCGGTCTGGGCCCAGACCACGGCCACGTCGGCCACGGTGCCGTTGGTGATCCACATCTTCGTGCCGTTGATCCGCCACTTGCCGCCGGGCTCGCGGACCGCCTTGGTGAGCATCCCGCCGGGGTTGGAGCCGAAGTCAGGCTCCGTGAGGCCGAAGCAGCCGATCTTCTCGCCGGCCGCCAGCTTCGGCAGCCAGTACCGCTTCTGCTCCTCGCTGCCGTAGGCGTAGATGGGCCACATGACGAGGCTGCCCTGCACGGAAGCGAAGGAGCGGAGCCCCGAATCGCCGCGCTCCAGCTCGTACATGAGGATGCCGTAGGCCACGTTGCTCAGGCCCGCGCAGCCGTACTCCTCGGGCAGCGACGGTCCGTAGAAGCCCAGCTCGCCCATCTTGGCGATGAGGTGCTTCGGGAAGGTCTGCTCCTGGGCGTGCTTCTCGATGATGGGCAGGACCTCGGCGTTCACGAACTTCCGCGCGGTCTCGCGGATCATCCGCTCCTCGTCCGTGAGCAGGCCCTCGAAGCCCATGTAGTTGGTGATGTGGGTGAAGGTGGCGTAGGCGCCAGCCATGGGAACCTCCTGGAATGCCCTGAAGCCTCGGGCGGATGTGGATAAAACAGCGCTGCAGCAGCGCGCCGCCTCCCAGTCTACCGCCGGGTTCCAGCCGCCTCTTGCGTGGATCCCGCGAAAACCAGGCTCCCGCCGCCCCTGCCAGCTCCGCCTTGACGATGTGCAAACAGCGGAATGGGGATCACCTCTCCCTGGCGGGATCCTCGATCAGCCGTTGCCCCGTAGCGTGGGGCGTCTCATGGCAGTGGCGGCAGCGGGCCTCGTAGGCCTCGGCGGCGCCCACCAATACTTGCCCCCCGGTATGGACCAGGCGCTGGGTGCGCCCCGCCGCGGCCCCGCAGACCATGCAGATGGCCTGCAGCTTGGTGATGTACTCGGCCTTGGCGAGGAGGATGGGCATGATGCCGAAGGGCTCGCCGTTGGAGTCCTGGTCGAGCCCGGCCGCGATGACGCGGACGCCCTTCGAGGCCAGGGCGTCGATGACGGGCAGCAGGCCCTCGTCCAGGAACTGCACCTCGTCCAGGGCCACCACCTCGGCCTCGGGATCCAGGCGGCGGCGCAGCTCCTCGCTGTCCTTCACGGGGATGGCGTCGTGCTTGCGCTGGCTGTGGCTGGCGATGGCGGAGACGTCGTAGCGGTCGTCCAGGGCCGGCTTGAACACCTGCACCCGCTGCCGGGCGATGATGGCGCGCTTGATGCGCCGGATGAGCTCCTCGGACTTGCCCGAGAACATGGGGCCGCAGATCACCTCCAGCGAGCCCTGACGCTGGTGAACGTACATCGCGCTTCCTTATCGGGCGGGGGTCCTGGGTTTCGCCGGAGCCGGGACCGGAGCCGCGGGCGGCGCGGGGGCCGGAGCCATCGGGTCCGGAAGGAGGGAAAGATCCTCGACCGGATTCCGGCCCTCGAGGGGGCGGCCGAGGCGCTGGGCGAGTTCCACGCCTCCGTCTCTGGGCGAGGCCATGCGGAAGGCCCAGGCCTGCCGGACCCGGGTGGCCCCGTCCGGGACCACATGGACATCCGCTGGCTGCAGGCTCGCCAGCCCCAGGTTCACAGACCCGCGGCGGTGCGGCACGTAGAGGAGCAGGGGCACGGCGAGGAACAGGGCCACCAGGGGCCAGAGGAGGGGACTGGGCTCCCAGGCCTCCGGGGCATATTCGGGATGGCCATCGGTCACCCAGGGGCGCACCACCTTCGGCGCCTCCCCCGAGAGGGGCTCCAGGAGGCCATGCTCCAGGAGATCCGCGATGGCCTTGCAGGTGTCCAGCTCCTCATAGCGGCTCACCTGGGTGACGTCCTTGATGCTCTGGGGGTGGTCGAAGTAGGAGAGCACCACCTCCTGCTCGTGGGTGAGCCCGGAGGAGCCGTGCTGGACCGTGGTCTTGCCATCCAGCACCGACGAGACGTCCCGGTCGATGTCCAGGTGCAGCGCCTGGGCCCGGGGCGATTTGGCGAGGGCCTGGTCCATGGGGGGAAGCCTGCGCTCGACCTCGGGCCACTCGTCCTGGATGCGGGCCGCCTCCATCAGCACCGTGTCCACGGGGATGGGGACGAAGTGCTCCCGGTCCAGGTCGGGCGGGAGCATGGAGTCGAACCGGTAGTCCCCTTCCACCCAGCGGAAGGTCCGGTGGAGGATGGCCGTGGCCTGGTTGAAGAGGGCGTCCTGCAGGTCGGTGGCGGTGACCTTGCCGCTCTCCAGCAGGAGGGTGCCCATGCGCTTCAGCGTCTGGCGCTGCACCTGCACCATGGCCAGCAGTTCTTCGCCGGTGAGGCGGCCCAGGCGCACCAGCATGGTGCCCAGGCGGTCCTCCATGCGGACCTGGTTGGAATCGCAACCCACGATCTCGCCGTTCTCGAAGAAGACCTTCACGAATTCCTGGCCCTGCGAGAGCACCAGGGTGCCGTTCTTCCCCTGGATCTTGATCATGTTGAACAGGGAGAAGAGGTCGAAGTCCCGGAGGGATCCTTCCAGCGCCATTTCAGCCCCTCCTCGGGATCAGCTTGAACCAGGAACGCACGAAGAGCAGCGCGGAGAACGCTGCCCCGAGGGCCAGCCAGGTGGAGGTGGGATCCGCCAGGATCTCCCCGGGGTACCGGACGGAGCGGCCCGTGGCGAGCACCATGCCCAGGGCGAGGCAGAGCAGCATGAACTCCTCGAGCCCCTCGCGCGTGTCGCCCAGGAAGATGAGATCGCAGCCAGGCAGGAGCACCACCAGGGACTTGTGGATCCAGCGGGTGGCATTCTGGTGGGAGGCCACCTCGTCCAGCTTCCGGCGGCGGTTCTCCGCATGGAGGCCATCCCGCAGCACGAACAGGTGGTGGCACTTCGGGCACACCTCCGTGTCCGGGCTGTCCGTCGTGTGGAAGGGCTCGCCGCAGCGGATGCACTGGGTGGGGTGGGCCATGCGGATGCTCCCCCTCACCCGGGCCAGGAAAGCCACCAGACCCAGCAGCGGCAGGATGAGGCCCAGGAGGAAGGCGGGATCGTCCAGCCTCAGCCGGTCGGCCCCCAGATGCATGCCCAGGCCCTGCGCGAGGGCCTCCACCCTGGCCGGGGTGTCCGGCAGGGGGATGGGGTAGGTGCGGACGTCCTTCTGTGCGTCGTTGAGCTCGATGAGGCGGGCGTACGGGCCGGGCGCCGTAGCCTGCGCCGCCTCCCGCTTGGCCGCGCCCGCATCGGTGTCCAGTCTCGAGAAGGCGAGGATGCTCTGGTTGAGGAACACCTCCATCCGCGGCGCCGCCTTGGCCGCGGCGTCGAAGTCTCGCTCCGCCCCGGCCGGATCTCCCATCTGGAAATGGGCTACGCCCAGGTTGTTCAGAACCTCGGGCTGTTCCCTCATCCGCCCCACGAGGCCCTGGAAGGTGGTCTCGGCACCCTTCCAGTCCCGGCGCTGCAGCTGGTCCCATCCGGCAAGGAAGGCCCTGTCCTCTGGCGGGAGGAAGCGCAGCGCGGCCTGGGGAACCGGTTGCACCTGCGGCTGCAGCTGGAGGGTCAGGAGGCTGGGTTCCGGCTCGCGCCGGGACCAGGGCTCCATGATGCCCAGGGCCGGATGGACGAGCTGGAGCAGGAGGATGAAGACCGTGGCCTTCACCTCCGAGGCGGTGAGGAACGGCGCCAGCAGGAAGAGCCACAGCATGGCGGCGACCATGGGATCCAGGCCGGCCAGGACGGGAAAGGTCAGGATCACCGCGCCGAGCACGGCGGAGGGCACCGGCCCGATGCCCTTGCGCTCGAGCCCCTCCTCCCACAGGTGGCGAAGGACATTCCGGTAGCGCAATCCCATGGCGAGGGCCCAGCCCCAGAGCAGCAGCGTGACCGCGAGACGGAGCATGCCGAGGTGCTGGACCAGCCAGAGCCAGCGGTGCCCCGGGTGTTCCAGCCGCAGCCGGGTCAGCCGGAGGAGGTCGGGGAAGCTCCAGAACCAGCCGGAAAGCCCCTGCTGGCGGAGGAGTGTGATCCGGGTGCCCAGGAGGGAGGGGTGTTCCGGCGCCCAGCGGTCCACAGCCTGGAGGGCCGCCAGCCCCACCTCAGGGTGGCCCGCCATGCCCTGGGCCCGCGCCCAGACCGCCATGGCCTCCACCAGCGGGGTCACGTCCAGGGAGATGTAGGCCCGGCGCAGGGCCTCCACGTCGAGCTGGGCGGCCTGGATGGCGTCCGGATCCCCCTTCAAGATGGCTTGCTTGAGATCCTCCGCCCGGTGCGCAAGGGCGATGGCGGGAGCCAGCCCCGGGGCCGCAGGCGCGGGGGCCTGGACCGGGGCGGGGGTCGGGGGCGCTTTCGGAGCGGCGATGGCCAGCAATCCGGCCCCGAGGGCCAGGGCGCTCGAACGAAGGACCTTCCAGAAACCCATGCCCTCCCCCCTCACGGTTTCGGCCCCGCGGGCGTCTCGGCGGCGGGCTTCAGATCCATGACCCGCATTCTCAATTCGTAGAGGAGGTCCTCGAGCTGGCGACTCTCCGCATCGGTGCGATGTCCCGTGGTCTTTTCCTGGAGCAGGGCGATGAGGTCCACGTAGAACCGCGCCACCGCCGGGTTCGCAGGAGGCGCCTCCTTCATCATGGGGTGCGGAACCCCCATGGCCATCAGGGCCTGCTCCGTCAGGAGATGCATCAAGGCGGTCAGGGATGCTTCCGGCACCGCAGGATTCATTGGGATACCCCGAACACTTTCAGGACTTGTCTGCGGGGAAGCCTAACATGGCCCGGATTTTCCCGCACGGGGACCGGATGGACGCGGTCCCCCGGGGTGTCGACCCGGGGGGCGGAGCCTCCTTTTGACGAAAAGCACTCGGCGGAACCGCAGGGCTGTGGAACGATGAATGGGTTTGGAGGAACCCCATGCGACGCCTCATCCCCGCACTCCTGCTGCCTGCCGTATGCCTCACCCTGTCCGCGGAATCCACCGGCCGCATCTCAGGCAAGGTGACGACCCAGGACAAGAAGCCCATTCCCGGTGCCAAGATCCTCCTCAAGCGAACGGACCGGAACTGGTCCAAGGAGCTCACCGCGGACAAGCATGGCGCCTTCCTTCAGGTGGGCCTGGATCCCGTGCTCTACGACATCACCGTGAGCGCCGACGGATTCGTCCCCCGGGTCTACCCCCAGCAGAAGATCCCCCTCGCCGATGTGCTCCAGGAGGAGTTCGTGCTGCTGACTCCCGAGCAGAACCGGGCCGAGGCCATTGCCAGCGGGACCGCCCAGCCTGCCCCGGAAGATCCCGCCGCCGCAGCGGATTCTGCCGGCCGGGACGCCTTCAACAAGATCATCCCCCTCTACAACGAGCAGAAGTACGGCGAGGCCCTGGTCGGCGCCGAGGACTCCTACAAGAAGCTCAACGATGCCCAGGCCAACCTGAAGGACGAGGCCGCCAAGACCGAGGTCGCTCAGCTCCTGCCCAAGGTGGCCCGCGTCTACGGCATCTGCCTGGCCCTCGGCAGCGACCGGAAGGCCGAAGCCGAACCCTTCCTCACCAAGGCCCTGGCCGAGAATCCCAAGGACGAGCGGGCCCTGGCCGGCATGATCGAGGTGGCCAAGGCCAAGGGGGACAAGGCCGCGGAGCAGAAGTTCCAGGCGGAGCTGGACGCCATCCACGGCCCCAATCCCGACGTGATCTATAACAAGGCCGTCGAAGCCTTCAACGCTGGCAAGACCAAGGAGGCCAAGGCCGAGCTCCAGAAGGTGCAGCAGCTCGATCCGAAGTATCCCGAGGCCTACTACCTGCTGGCCATGGTTGAGTTCGGCGAGATGAACCTGAAGGGCACCAAGCAGAACCTCGAGAAGTATCTCGAACTGGCCCCCAACGGGAAGAACGCCGCCACGGCCCGGGAGATGCTGAAGGATCCCTCCCTCAAGCGCATCAAGTAGGGAAGAACGGCTTCTCCGTGGAAAGGGCCCCGAATGGGGCCCTTTCCTATGCCAGCTCGAGGCTGATGGGACAGTGATCGGAGCCCAGCACATCCGCGTGGATCCGGGCGTCCTTGACGCGGCCAAGGAGCTCCCGGCTGGCCAGGAAGAGGTCGATCCTCCAGCCCACGTTCCGCTCGCGGGCGCCGCCCCGGGCGGTCCACCAGGTGTAGAGGCCTGGCACGCCTGGGTTTCGTTCCCGGAGGACGTCCACCAGCCCCGCCTCCAGGTAGAGCTTGAAGTCCTCCCGCTCCTCCGGCGTGAAGCCGGGGTTCTTCACGTTGTCCTTGGGGCGGGCCAGGTCGATCTCCTCCGGCGCCACGTTCATGTCCCCCGTGAGGACCACCCGCTGGCCGGCCTTGTGCCGGGCAGCCACGAAGGCGGCCAGGTCCCGCGCGAACTGGCGCTTGAAGGGGAGCCGCACCAGGCCCTGGGAGGCGTTGGGGAAGTAGCCGGCGATGAAGGCCAGGTCCCCCTTCGTGGACACGATCATGCGGCCCTCGGCGTCGTAGCCCTCGATGCCCATGCCCTTGGCGTGGGTGAAACCCAGCTCCTTCTTCGAGAGCGTGGCCGAACCCGCATAGCCCTTCTTGCTGGTGGCCGGATACCAGCACACGTCGTAGGCGCTCTCGATCTGCCGGCGCGCGGCCAGGTCCACTTCCTCCCACTCGCAGCGGATCTCCTGGAGGGAGAGCACATCCGGCTCGGCCGCCTCCAGCCAGTCCATGAAGCCCTTCTTCAGGACCGAGCGGAAGCCGTTCACGTTCCAGCTGTAGAGCTTCATCTCACTTCCCTCCTGCGAGGCGCGCATAGGCTTCGGGATCGTAACCGATCACGGTGCCCTTGGGATGCACGAGGATGGGCCGCTTGAGCAGGTTGTTGTCCTCCACCATCAGGGCGATGGCCTCGGCCTTGGAAAGCCGCCGATCCTTCAAGCCCAGCTCCTTGTACTTCGGGCTCTTCGTCCCCAGCATCGAGGCGGGGTCCTCGGGCAGGAGCCCCTCCAGCTCGCCGGCTTCAAGGGGCTTCCGGTAGTAGTCCCGGATTTCCACCTGAAGGTCCAGCTCCGCCAGCTTCGCCTTGGCGTTGCGGCAGGTGGTGCAGCTCGACTTCATCCAGAGCACGGCCTTCACAGTTCCTCCACGAACCGGTCCAGGAGACCGTCGGTCCTCCAGCGCAGCACACCCAGAAGGACGAACCCCGTCCAGCCCTTCAGGCGCCCCTCCAGGCGGAGGTGGGCCCCCTTGGGATCCGGCGTGATCCGCAGGAACCCGGATTCATCGGAACCGCCCCAGGCCCGATGCCACCGGAGGGTCAGCAGGCCCCCTTCCCGCTCCATGGGCTGCCACCCGCGGATGGACCCCAGGCTGCGTAGCTCCGCGGGCGAGCCGAGGGCCCTCAGGCGCGCCTCGATGGCCTCGAAGGGCGCATCGGTGAGGAGCTCGGCCTCGAACCGGAAGACGGGCGTCTTCACTTCACCAGGAAGCCGGGATGGGCCTCCTCGGGGACGGCCACCAGGTAGGGCAGGCCGGCGTTGTCGCTGGCGGCCAGCAGCATGCCGTGGCTCTCGATGCCCATGAGCTTGCGGGGCGCCAGATTCGCCACCACCACCACGCGGCGGCCCACCAGATCCTCCGGCGCGTAGGCCTTGCCGATGCCGCCCACGATGGTGCGCAGCTCGAAGCCCAGGTCCACCTTCATCTTGATGAGCTTGTCGCTCTTGGGCACCCGCTCTGCCTCCAGCACCCGGCCCACGCGGAGGTCCGTCTTCGCGAAGGTGTCGTAGTCGATGGTCTCCCGCAGCTCCGGCACGTCCAGGGCGGGTTTGGCCTCGGCGGCAGGGGCGTTGGCACTTTCGAGTTCGCTCATTTCCTTCTCCTTGTCGATGCGCTGGAAGAGGGGCTTGGGATCGCCCAGGGGGCTTGCAAAGAGCTGATCCCACTGGATCTGATCGATGCGGCGAGCCTGGACATCGCCTTCCTGGCCCAGGCTTTCCCAGAGGGACTGGGCCATGGCAGGCGTCACGGGCGAGAGCAGGACTGCCGTCGCCCGGAGCGCCCGGGCCAGCACTACCAGCACTGCATCGAGCTGTTCCTTGGCTCGGGGATCTGTGGCTTCCTGCTTGGCCAGCTTCCAGGGCTCGTAGCGGACGATGTAGCTGTCGAGGTCTCGCAGGAACTCCCACAGGTGCGCAAGCGCGCCGTGGAAGTCGTTGTCCTGCGCCCGCTCCAGATACTTCTCGATGACCAGCGCTCCGTACTCGTCCATGTTGCGGTCTTCGCCGCTCATGAACCCGGAGCTGGGAGGCACCACACCGCCCCGATACCGCTGGATCATGCTGATGCTGCGCGACGCCAGGTTCCCCAGCCCGTTGGCCAGGTCGGCGTTGAGGCGGTCCATGAACCCCTCGAAGCTGAAGCCGCGGTCGTGGCCCACCTGCATGTCGCGCATGAAGAAGAAGCGCAGGGCGTCGTTGCCGAAGCGCAGCAGCGTGTCGGGGCGCACGACGTTGCCCTTGCTCTTGGACATCTTGTCCTCGCCCATGAGCCACCAGCCGTGGGCCAGGATGGTCTTCGGCAGCTCCAGCCCCATGGCCATGAGGAAGGCGGGCCAGTACACCGCATGGAAGCGGAGGATGTCCTTGCCCACCAGCTGGAGGTCCGCCGGCCAGGCTCCGTCCTGCCCGGTCAGGTAGTTCAGCAGGGCGTCGAACCACACGTAGACCACGTGCTTCCCGTCACCGGGCACGGGGATGCCCCAGGCGATGCTGGTCCGGCTGATGGAGAGGTCCTGGAGGCCGCCCTCCACGAAGCGCTTCACCTCGTTGAACCGGAAGTCCGGCTGTACGAACTCGGGGTGGGCCGCATAGAAGTCCAGGAGCGGCTTCTCGTACTTGGACAGCCGGAAGAAGTAGGTCTCCTCCTCCAGCTCGACGAGCTGGTGGGCGAGGCCCTGGGCCTGGAGCTCCTTGGCCTGGGTCTCGGTGACAAAGGCCTCGTCGCTCACCGAGTACAGGCCCTTGTAGGTGGATTTGTAGATGTCACCGGTGGCCACCAGCTTCTCGAACCAGCCCTGCACGGTGGCCCGGTGGTCGGCATCCGTGGTGCGGATGAACCGGTCGTGGGTCATGCCCATGCGCGACCAGAGCTCGGTGTAGTTGGCCACCACCTCGTCGGCCAGAGCCTTGGGCGCGATGCCCCGGGCCGCGGCGGCCTTCTCCACCTTCTGGCCGTGCTCGTCGGTGCCGGTGAGGAAGCGGACCTCCTCGCCCAGCATGCGGTGGAACCGCGCGATCACATCCGCCAGCACCGTGGTGTAGGTGTGGCCGATGTGGGGGCGGTCGTTGACGTAGTAGATGGGCGTGGTGAGGTAGAAGGGCTTGGCCACGGGCGCTCCGGACCTTCCAGTCTAGCGGCCCGGCCCCTTCCCCGCGACTCCGGCCCGCCGCCAGCAGGTGGCCACATGGTCGTCCACGAGGCCCAGGGACTGCATGTAGGCGTACATGATCGTAGGCCCCACGAAGGTGAAGCCCCGCTTCTTCAGGGCCCGGCTCAGGGCCTCCGCCTCGGGCGTCACGGCGGGGACGTCCGCCAGGGTTCGCGGGTGGTTCACCTTCGGCGCCCCGCCCACGAAGGGCCAGAGGAAGGCATCGAAGCTGCCGAACTCCCGCTGGACCGCCAGGAAGGCCTGGGCGTTCTTCCGGGCCGAGAAGACCTTCAGGCGGTTCCGCACCAGGCCGGGATTCTGGAGCAGGCCTTCCAGCTGGGCATCGGTCATGGCCGCCACCTTCGCCGGGTCGAACCCGTGGTAGGCCTCGCGGTAGGCCTCCCGCTTGCGCAGGATGGTGATCCAGCTCAGGCCCGCCTGGGCCCCCTCCAGCACGAGCTTCTCGAAGAGGCGGTGGTCGTCGTGCTGGGGGACGCCCCACTCCTCGTCGTGGTAGGCGACATAGAGCGGGTCGTCCCCACACCACCCACAGCGTTCAGGCATCGGTTCCTCCAAACATCCCTACCTAACGCAGAATCGGGCGGCCCCGCCGCCCGATTCTGCCCCGATGACAAGCCCAGATCAGGCCTCCACCACCGTGGCCTTCACGATGCGGTCGTTGGCCTTGATGGCCTGGACCACCTTGATGTCGGCATCCGAGACGCACTGGCCGAAGACCGTGTGGACGCCATCCAGGTGCTGGACATTCCGGCGGTCGCCATTCACGACGAAGAACTGACTGCCGCCGGTGTCCTTTCCGGCGTGGGCCATGGAGAGGGCCCCCAGCTTGTGCTGGTGGGGGTTCCCGGCAGTCTCGCACTTGATCTTCCAGCCGGGGCCGCCCGTGCCGGGCATGCCCGAGGCGCCGGGGCGGGTGTTGGGGCAGCCGCCCTGGATGACGAAGTCGGGGATGACCCGATGGAAGGCCAGGCCATCGTAGAAGCCGGACTCGATGAGCTTCACGAAGTTCGCCACGGTGCCCGGGGCCTCCTTCGGGAAGAGTTCCAGGTTGATGTCGCCCTTGTCGGTCTGGAAGAGCACGCGGGTCATGGTTCACCTCTCGAGGTCGAAACATCCAGAATAGGATCCACCTTCCCGGGAGTCAGCATGAACTTCCTCCACCCCCTGCCCTGGTTGATCCTGCCCGTGGCCCTGGCTGCGAGCCAGGGGCCGATCCAGGGCGGCGGGACCCTCACCCTCGGCCACACGGCCTACCGCTTCATGCCGAAGGATCTCGCCGCAGCCGGGCCGAAGGAGGGTCTGCCGGGCGCCCTCCGGATCAGGGGTGAACTCATCCCCGAGACGGGTGGACCGGTCTACACCCTGGAACTCGTCGTCCTCAGGAATGGGCGGCTCTACCTCCTGAACCTCCGGCACGGGACCAGGGGGCAGTACCCGGACACCTGGGCCGCCACCCTGAGCACCCGTGTGAGGATCCTGGCCCTGGAGGACCATCCGGGCGGCCGGGTGGAGCTCGCGTGCGAAGGGCGCCTCACGGGCGTGGTGGACCGCAGGCCAGTCTCAGGCTCGTGGCAGGGACACCTCTGGGCCATCTTCCCGGAACCGGAGGGGGAGGACTGAAGGTGCCCGGAATGAACCGCCGGACCGTTCATGGCATATCATCAGGGTTCCGGAGGTTGCATGAGGTTCCGATTCGCCGTCCCCGCCCTGGTGATGCTGGGGGTGGTCTCGTTCCTGGGCTGCCGGAAGGTGCCCCTGACGCCCAAGTCGCCCGTTCCGCCGGGTACCGCCGTCCTCCGGTTCACGCGGAAGGTCCATGGCCCCTTCGAGCTCAGCATCGACGGCACCCGCATCCCTGTCACGCAGTACCCCAAGGGGGCCGAGAGCCTCGTGATCCGGGGACTCGCCCCGGGCAAGCACCGCTTCTTCCTGTCCAGCGCCCGCGAGATCTTCAGCCCCGATCTGGCAGACCTGGAGATGCCCGCCGACAAGGGCCTCTACCAGATCGTCCTCACCCAGAAGTTCGACGCGGTCCTCTACGGCCAGCCGGATCCCCTGCCCCCGGCGGAAGGCCTGCCCGGGGTGAGCGCGGCCCTGATCAAGTAGCCATGCCCCTCGTGGCCCGCACCCGGGGACGGGACCGGGCCCTGGGGAGCCGTGGCACCCTCATGGCCCTCTGCCAGGCCGCCGGCATGCCCGTGGCCTCCGCCTGCTCGGGGCGGGGGGCCTGCGCGCGGTGCATCATGACCGTGCTGTCCGGCATGGCCGCCCTCAGTCATCCCGGGGCCCGGGAACGTCGCCTGCTGGCCCGGGTGGGCGCCGGACCGGACCAGCGCATCGGCTGCCAATGCCGGATCGCCGATCCTTCCGGGGATGTGGAGATCACCACGGGGTACTGGTGAGGCGGGCCGCCGTGGCCGCCCTGGTCCTGGCCCCCCTCCTTGGGGTGGGGGGCTTCATGGTCTGGAAGGCCCGGGCCGTGGCCCGGGAACTGGTGGATCCGCCCTTCTACCATCCCCAGCCCCTGGCCCGCGTGGCGGCGACCTACGCCGAACTGGCGGCGGGCTCCCCGGGCGATCCCGGGGGCACCTGGACCAGCGAGGAGGTGGACGGCCTGCAGCTCTGGCGCCTGCGCCGATCCGCCCCGGCACCGGGCGTCGTGCTCCTGCTGCACGGCTTCGGGGACGACCGGTGGGGCACCAGCCCGGCGCTGCGGTGGTTCCCGGAGCTGGACGCCGCGATCTTCACCTACCTCCGCCGGGATGATGCCCTGAGGTCCGGAGGGGCGGCGCCCCCCATCACCTTCGGCGTCCGCGAGGCCGCGAACGTGGTCCGCATCGTCCATCGCCTGGAGGCGGAGGGAACGCCGCGGAGCCGCATCCTGCTCATGGGGCGGAGCCTGGGCGCCTCCGTGGGCCTGATGGCCCTCGCGGACCTGGAGCGGGAGGGGCGCGGCCCCCTGGCTGGAATCATCTGGGAGGGCGCCCCAGCGAGCAGTCGCGATTTCGCGGAACGCCTCGTCCGGGGCCCGGAGGACCGCTGGTGGCATGTGCTCGCGCCGCCCATCGGGGCCATCGCCGCCGCCTGGGCAGGCCGCCTGGGCGCCTACCGCCCCGAAGACACCGACCTGCTTCAGAGGGTGGGTGCCCTCCGGTTCGCCACCCCCGGCCTCTGCTTCCTGGCCACCCAGGACCGCCTCGCCCCGCCTTCCGTCCAGCGGGCCCTGGCAGCCCATTTCACCAGCATCCGGCTGGTGGAGGTGCCGACCTGGCACCTCCACTGCTCGGAGGTGCTCGGACCGGCCTACGCCGGGGACATCACAGAGTCCACCGCAGTGTGGTTGCCCCGTGACGCGAGAAGGGGGCGCTGAGCCCCCCTCCCGTGCGGCGCCGCGCCAGGATCAGTCGTCGGATTCGGCGTTGGCGACGCCCGCGGCCCGGATGAGCTTCGGGGTGATGCGCTGGACGATGGGCTCGAAGATCTTGTTCACGAGCTCCTCGTCATACTGGACCTCGGTCCCGGTGCCGGCGATCTTCACGCTGGTGTCCGAGAGCTTCCCGTCGTCCGCCCAGGCGCCCAGGATCTCCCCCGTCTCCACTTCGATGAGGCGGATGTCGAGCCGACCGGTGAAGGAGGCCTTCTTCAGGTGCATGTCCCCCGCCACGGCCCCGGCCAGGCCATTCCCGGTCACCTTGCCGACAAGGGCGCCCAGGCCCCAGCCGCCACTGATGCCGCTCTCCTTGTAGGCGAAGCGGGTGACCTTGCCGGTCATCACGTACTTCACGCCGAGCAGCTTGCCGATCTTCTGGACCGTGGAGGTATCCACCTCGCCGCTCTGCTGGAAGTTGAGCTCGTTCCGGATGTCCTGGAGGCGCTCTCGTTCGATGACCCGGATCTTGCCGTGGCCCTTCTCCATGATCTCGGTGGTGAAGAGATCCCGGAGCTGGTTGGAGATGGTGCCCATCTGGTTGCCCCAGCCCCCGAACCGCCAGCCGTGCCAGCAGTCGGGCGCGGCCTTGAAGTCGAGGATGGCGATGCGGGGCAGCTTGGCCTTCTCCTCCTTGCTGAGCCGCTTCTGGGCGGAGGCGGGGACGGCCAGGGCGAAAAGGGCCGCAGCGACGACGAGCAGCTTGCTGAAGCGCATGGAGACTCCTGGTGGGGTTGGGGATTTCGGGGACTAGTCGTCGATGAGCTTGCTGCGCAGCTCCTTGCCGAGCTTGAAGTAGACCACCCGCTTGGGCGGCACCTGGATGCTCTCCCCGCTTCGGGGATTGCGGCCCTGGCGCGCGCGCCGGTCCCGCAGCCGGAAGCTGCCGAAGCCGCGCAGTTCCACACCCTCACCGTCCTTCAGGGAGACGATGATGCTGTCGAGGAAGGTGTTCACCAGGAGATCCGCGTCCTTCTTCCCCAGTTCCAGTCGTTCCATCAGGTGTCGGGACAGGTCGGCCTTGGTGAGGGTTTCCATCGGATCCATGGGAACTCCAGGATGAAGGGCGGAGGGTGGCTGGAAGGCAACCCCCAATAAATCCCCATCCCCTGCTTCGGTCAAGGGGCCATCTCCATCCATTCGAGAAAAAGGGGGGCCCGAAGCCCCCCTTGGCGAACCCGGCCCGAGGACCAGGGATCAATCCATGAGCCACTCCAGGAGGAACCGGGGCCCCTCGCCGCTGGCGCCATGGGTCCGGTAGTCCCGTTCCTTGGCGGACCAGCTGCCGGAGAGGTCCACGTGAGCCCAGGAGGCCTCCCCCACGAACTCGCGGAGGAAGAGGCCGGCGGTGATGGTGCCACCCCAGCGGCTGCCCGTGATGTTCTTCAGGTCGGCCAGGGGGCTCTTGAGGAGTTCCGAATACTCCTCGACCAGGGGCAGCTGCCAGAGGTGCTCCCCGGCAACGCCGCCAGCGTCCAGCATCCGGTCGACCAGCTTCTGGTCCGTCCCCATCACAGCGGACACGGCATCGCCCATGGCGACCAGGGCGGCCCCCGTGAGGGTGGCCAGGTCCACGATGTGGTCCGCGCCCAGCTCGGTGGCATGGTGCAGGAGATCCGCCAGCACCAGCCGGCCCTCCGCATCCGTGTTCAGCACCTCGACGGTCTTGCCGCTGCGGGTGCGGAGCACATCCCCGGGCTTGTAGCTGGTCCCGGAAGGCATGTTCTCCACCAGGCCCATCAGGCCCGTCACCTGGACCGGGGCCTCCAGCTGGGCGCAGGCGACCAGGGTGGCCAGGACGATGGCCGCCCCCGTCATGTCGTCCTTCATGGTCTCCATGCCGGAGGCATCCTTCAGGGAGAGGCCACCCGAATCGAAACAGACGCCCTTGCCCACCAGCACGACGTGCTTCTTGGGCTTCTCCTTGGGCTTGTACTCCAGCTTCACCACCCGGGGAGGCCGGGCGCTGCCCTGTCCCACGGCCAGCACGGACCGGAATCCGCCCTTCTCAAGGGCCGGGACGTCCAGCACCTCGCAATGGAGCTTGTGCTGTTTCGCCAGTTTGGCAGCCATATCGGCAAAAACCTCGGGATAGAGATCACCCGCGGGGGTGTTCGCCAGATCCCGCACGCGATGGCAGGCGGCCACGCCGGCCTCGATCATGGGCAGCTTGCGGCGGGCCTTCCGGGTGTCGTCGCCGTTGGTGAAAATCTCCACGGATCCGAATTGTTTCGCTTCCGCTTTTTCGCCCTTGAAGGTGACGAGATCGTAATTCGAGAGCAGCGCGCCCTCGGCCACAGCCACCTGCACCGCATCATGATCGAGCGTGGAGGTGGACGGCGACAGGATGCCGATGGTCTTCCACTTCTTCTTCAGGCAGAACCGCGCGGCGGTGCCCACGGCCTTGCGGATCTTGTTGAGCGTGACCTTCTCTTCGTCACCCAGCCCGACCAGCACCATCCAGCGGCTCCCCTTGACGCCATTGGGGTGATGGAGCGGCACAACTTCAAGATAGTCCGCTTTGAAATCCTCCTCGTCCATCACCTGCCGGGCCACCTTGCTGATGGCCAGGGGCAGTCGGTGTCGTTCGCGGCCGGAGAAGACCGGAACCACCAACGCGTCGCCCGCGAAGTCTTTCCCCGGCTGCGAACTGATATCCACTGTAGGCATGGAGCTTCCTCCCTGGCATGAAGGCTAGTGTGCGAGAGGGAAAAACGGAACCCAAATTTTTCGTTCTTTATTGATCACAAATGTCACAACCAATAGCACACTTTTTTTCATGGTAGTCCGCCGAGCGGGCAGACCCGGCTCAGGTTTAAGATGAATGTCCTATGGACTTGAGGCCAAGGCATATTTTACCCATTCGTGATCCTGGAACCTGTCCCACCCCCTCCTTGGCCTGGGTGACGCCGGGAGGGCCCTGGTTCCACACGGCGGGCGGCAGCGAATGGGTGGGCCTGCCCGGCGGACCGGTTCTGGAATCCCGGTGGTCCGGAATCGCCTGGGAGACCACCCTGGACGGCCAGATCCTCTCCGGCTCCCCCTGGGAGGCCCTCGAGACGGTCGTCCGTTCACGGGAAATGCCCTGGGTGGGCGCCGCCACCTTCGAGATGGCCTGTGCCGAAGCGGGGCTCCCCCACCGGCCCCCTGCGGCCGGTGATCTCGGCCAGCGCTGGACAGGGATCCGAACCGCCCTGCACCGGCGTGGGGATGGCGCCCTCGAAGGCTGGTCCTGGGACCCGGTCCCACCCCCCCCGGGAACCTGGCTGCGGCCACCGCTCCGGACCGGATCTGCGGAGCAGGCCGTGGCCCTGTCGCCCCGCTGGGACGAGGCCCGGCACCGCGTGGCGGTGGAATCCATCCGGGCACGGATTCTCGAAGGCCGCTTCTACGTGGCCAACCTCTGTGTTCCCTTCGAGGGCCGCTTCCACGGCCAGCCCGCCAACCTGGCCGAGGTCGCCTTCCGGCGGGCCCGCCCCCCCTTCGGCGCCCTCCTCGATCTGGGGGATCTCACCCTGCTCTGCCTGAGCATGGAGCGACTCCTCGCCCGCCGCGGCGAGGCCCTCTGGTCCGAACCGATCAAGGGGACAACCCCCCTGACCGGCGACGGGGCCGGGGACCTGGCCGCCGCGGCGCGCCTGGCCTCGGACCCCAAGGAGCGCGCCGAGCACACCATGATCGTGGACCTGATCCGCAATGACCTGGGGCGCGTGGCGCGACCCGGCTCCGTGTCGGTGCCGCGCCTCATGGCCGTCGAGCCCTTCCCTACCGTCCAGCAGATGGTGAGCACCGTGGAGGCCACGGCCCGGCCCGGCCTGGGCCTCGCCGACCTGCTCCGGTCAGTGCTCCCCGGGGGCAGTGTCACCGGCGCCCCGAAGCACGCCGTCTGTGCCCATCTGGCCGACGCGGAGGCGGGTCCCCGGGGGTTCTATTGCGGGGCCCTTGGCTGGATCGCCCCCGACGGGGACCTGGACCTGGCCCTGCCCATCCGGACGGCGCAGATCCGTGGGGACCGGGTCACCTACTGGACGGGCGGCGGCATCACGCACCGCAGTGACCCGGCCAGGGAATGGGCGGAACTCCTCCTGAAGACCCGGGCGCTGACCGGCTAGGCCCTAGGCGGCGCTGGCACGCCTCAGCAGCTCCTCGAAGCGCTCGAAGAGGTGGGCCCGGGGGCCCTTGGGATGGGCCTTCAGGACCATGCCCGCCTGCTCGGGAGTCCGCCCGCCCTTGGCCTGGTTGCAGGCCAGGCAGCAGGCCACCAGGTTCTGCCAGGTGGTGGATCCGCCCTGGCAGACAGGGATCACGTGGTCCACCGTGGTGGCCTTCCGCTGGCAGCCGTCGTACTGGCAGGTGAAGTGGTCCCGCTTGAGCACCCTGCGCTCCAGGCGGCCGATGAGGAGCTTGGAATCGCTGCAGGCCTGGGCATGGGGAAAGATGATCAGCTCCAGGCAGCCCTCCAGGTTCCCGTGCCGCTCGAACGTGGCCGGGTTCAGGACATGGGCCCGGCCCGCCACCACGGCACAGAGGGCCCGCCGGCGGCTGACCTCCTGCATGGGGACGTAGTTCCGATCGACCGCGATCACCTCGCCGATGCCGTGCCGCTCGCGTCCCTTGTGCATTCCGCCCTCGGAGTTGCCCCGCATCCTAAGGCAATCTCGGGAATTGTGAAGGGAATTATTCACCGTCCTCCGGCACGCCCAGCACTGCCGGGGGCTCCAGCCCTCCAGGCAGGGCCTCCACGCCCGACAGGCGCCGTTCCATCTGGTCCTTCCGCCGGCTGACATCCTCCAGCTTGCCGCTGGCCTCCTCCAGCTTCTTCTGGACGGAGGCGAGGGCGTCCCCGAACCGGCTGAACTCCGTCTTCACCTGGCCGAGCACCTTCCAGACCTCGCCACTCCGCTTGCTGATGGCCAGGGTCTTGAACCCCACCTGGAGGCTGTTGAGGAACGCGGTGAGGGTGGTGGGCCCCACCAGGGTGACCTTGCACTCCCGCTGAAGCCGCTCCAGGAGCCCGGGGCGCCGCAGGGCCTCCGCGTACAGCCCCTCGAAGGGCAGGAACAGGAGGGCGAAATCCGTGCTGTGGGGGGCGGCGATGTACTTGTCCCGGATGTCCCGGGCCTGGGAGAGCAGGCGCGCCTCCAGGGCCCGCCCTGCGGACTCGACGGCTGCCAGGTCCCCGGCCTCGTAAGCCTCGGTGAGCCGCTGGTAGTCCTCGATGGGGAACTTGGCGTCGATGGGCAGCCAGACCGTGCCGCCCTCCTCGGGACCGGGGAGCTTCACGGCGAATTCCACCAGCTCGTTGGAGCGGGGCCGCACCTTCACATTGGCGGCGTACTGGCCTGGAGCGAGGTACTGCTCCAGAAGCGCCCCCAGCTGGGCCTCGCCCAGCACGCCGCGGGTCTTCACGTTGGTCAGGGCCCGCTTGAGCCCGCCCACGTCCTGGGCCAGGTTCTGCATCTCGCCCAGGCCCTTCTGGACCTGCTCCAGGCGCTGCGCCACGAGGCTGAAGCTCTCACCCAGCCGCTTCTCCAGGGCCGCGTGGAGCTGCTCGTCCACCGTCCGGCGGATCTGCTCCAGCCGGGCCTCGTTGGACTGCTGGAGCGCGTCGAGGCGCTGCTGGACCTGCCCCTGGACCCGGCTCAGCTGCTCCCCCTGCTCGACCCGGGCCTGCCTCAGCGCCTCCTGGAGCGAAACCCCCAGAGCCTGGAATCCCTCCGCCAACTTCTCCCCCTGGAGGCGGAGCAGCTGTTCATGCCCCTGGGCCCGGGCGGCCCTGGCCTGGGTCAGTTCCTCGCGCAGAGGCTGGACCTGGAGGCTGAGCCCCTGGAGGGTCTCGGTCCGGTTCCGGGACGCCAACTCCTCCTGCTGGCGCCGCAGAGCCTCGATCAGCGCGGGATCCAGTCCGCGCCGGCGCAGGGCGGCCCAGGCGGCGAGGATGGCGGCCAGCGCCGCGAGGACCGAACAGGCGAGGGAGAGGGTCATGCACCCATCATCGGGCGGGGGATGGGTCAGGCAGTGTCCATTCCGCCCGGCGGCCCTCGCCCGCCTCCACCAGGGACAGCTCCGCGACCCAGTCCGTGGGCCATGGACCATCCGGCCCGGCCCATTCGACGACCAGCCGATCCTCCGGGCCCACCTGTTCCTCGAGCCCCAGGGTCCAGGCCCCGGAGGGCCCCGGCCGGTAGAGGTCCAGGTGGAAGAGGCGGCCGGAGGGCGTGGCGTAGCGGTGCAGCACGGCATAGGTGGGGGAGGCCGCCTCGTCCGGGTCGCCGCCCAGGCCCCGGAGGAACCCCCGGGTCCAGGTGGTCTTCCCGGCGCCGAGCTCCCCGTGGAGGAGCCAGGTGCCACCGGGAGGCGTCAGGCGCGCCAGGGCCTCGCCCAGGGCCTCGGTCGCAGAATCGTCGGCCAGGTATCGGTCAGTCACGCAGCAGCTCCGGAAGCACGTCCGCCAGGTCGGACGGCAGCAGCCCCGGGCCCGGCAGCCGATCGGCGGCGGCACCGTGGAACCAGGTGGCGGCCGCCACCGCATCCCGCATGGGCAGCCCCTGGGCCCGGAAGCCGGCCACCATGCCCGCCAGCAGGTCGCCGCTCCCACCCGTGGCGAGGCCCGGATGGCCGGTGGGATTGATCCAGAGCTCTTCCCGGGCGCCGCCGGCGATCACGCTCTGGGCCCCCTTCAGGAGCAGGACGCCCGGCTTTCCCGTGCCCACCAGCCGGGCCTGGGCCAATCGCTCCTCCATGAGCAGGGGCCGGGGCAGACGGAAAAGCCGCGCGAATTCCCCCGGATGGGGGGTGATCGCCGTGCCCGGCCGCTCCATCCACCGCCGGCCCTCGCCCTCCTTCAAGGCCGAGGCATCCACCACCAGGGGGCCGTCCCATTCGGGCACCTGGCTGATTCCGCCGGGTCCGGCCAGCAGCACGTCGATCTCCTCCGGCACCGAGCCCTTCCAGGCCCGCACCATGGCCTCGGGCACCTGGGCCGCGACCTCGGCCCGGACCTCCGGCTCGCAGAGCACCGTCACCAGGCCCGCGCCCACGCGCAAGGCGCCCCGCGCGGCCAGCACGGCCGCGCCGCTCATGCCCAGGCTCCCGGCCCGGATGCCCACATGCCCGAAGCTGCCCTTGTGGGCGTCCCAGCTCCGGGGCGCCAGGCGCGGCCGTTCCAGCAGGCTCAGGCTCCCGGCGGGCTCGCGGTCGAGGGGGATGGGCACCACCGTGATCTCCCCGCACCAGCCCCGGGCCGGCAACAGCCCGTGGCAGACCTTGAGGGCCCCGAAGCAGGCGGTCCGGGTGGCACGGAAAGCCTCCCCGGGCACCTCGGCGCGGTCGGGATCCAGCCCCGAGGGCAGGTCCAGGGCCAGCACCGGCAGGCCCGAGCCGTTCAGGGCGGCAGCCCATGCCGCCGCGGGTCCCTCCAGCCCCGGCCGGCCGCCCAGCCCGAAGAGGCCATCCACCACCCAGCCGCGCCAGGTCCGCACCTCAGCGGCAGGGTCGGCCGCGCGTTCGAAGGTTCCTCCCAACCCCTGCCAGAGGCGGGCCTGATGGACCGCATCGCCCTTCCAGGCCGACGGGTCGACGAGGGCCAACAGGCGGACCGACCGGCCCTCCAGCCTCGCGAGGCGAGCCAGGGCCAAGGCATCGCCCCCGTTGTTGCCGGGCCCGGCGAGCACGGCGAGGGGCTCGCCAGGGGGCAGCAGGCGCAAAGCTCCCAGGGCGGCGTGCTCCTGGAGCACCAGCGAGGGGATGCCCCAGGCCTCGATGGCCTGGCGTTCCGTGGCCCTCATCTCATCGGCGGTCAACAGGGGGATCATGGCTAGCAGTTTAGAACCGAGATCAACCGGCGCGGTCGTCCCGGAGGAAGGCCGCCAGGGCGCGCGGATAGAGCTCCATCTCCGCCGCGTAGACCCGCTTCTGGAGGTCCTCGGCCGTGTCCCCCGGCAGGACAGGCACCTTGGCCTGGGCCAGGATGCGGCCATGGTCGTACTCGGCGTCCACGAGGTGGACCGTGGCGCCGGATTCGGATTCGCCAGCCGCCAGGACGGCGCGGTGGACGTGCATGCCGTACATCCCGGGCCCGCCGAACCGGGGCAGCAGGCCCGGGTGGATGTTGAGGATCCGCCCCTCCCAGCGCGGGGGCACCGCGAGCTTCTTCAGCCAGCCGCAGAGGCAGATGAGATCTGCCCCGGCCGCTTCCGCGGCGGCGTAGCAGGCCCCGGAGAAGGCCTCGTCGGACTCGAAATCCTTTCGGATCACCACGGCCACGGGCAGGCCCTCGGCCTCCAGGCGGGCGATGCCCCCGGCCTTGGCGGCGGAGGCGAGGCCCAGCACCGGCCGGGCGGGCACGCGTCCCTCCCGGCAGGCCGCGACGAGGTTCATCGCATTCCCGCCGGTCCCGGAGATGAACAGCGCGAGGGTCTTCACTGGAGGGCCGTCAGCACGGCCACGTCGGCGATGTCCTGGGCGCTGCAGCCGCGGCTCAGGTCGTTGGCGGGCCGGGCCATGCCCTGGAGCAGCGGGCCCAGCGCGGTGGCGCCACCCAGGCGCTCCGTGAGCTTGTAGGCGATGTTGCCGGCGTCGAGGTCGGGGAAGACCAGGACGTTCGCCCGGCCCGCCACCGCGGAATCGGGCGCCTTGCGCGATCCCACGGACGGCACCAGGGCCGCGTCCGCCTGCAGCTCGCCGTCCACCGCCAGGTCCGGCGCCTTCTGCCTGAGGATCGCCAGGGCCTGCCGCACCTTGTCCACACGGGGATGCTCGGCGGATCCGCGGGTGGAGAAGCTGAGCATGGCCACCCGGGGCTCCACGTCCAGGAGGCGGCGGGCGTTCCCGGCGGCGGCCAGGGCGATGTCCGCCAGCTGCTCCGGATCAGGGTCCGGCACCACGCCGCAGTCCGCGAAGACCATGGCGCCCTGCTCGCCGAAGCCTCCGTGGGGATGGATCATCAGGAAGAAGCTGGAGACGGTCTTGATTCCCGGGGCGGCGCCGATGCACTGGAGGCAGGCACGCACAGTCTCCGCAGTGGTGTTCAGGGCTCCCGCCACCATGCCGTGCGCCTGGCCCGCCTGCACCATCAGTGCCCCGTACCAGAGGGGGTTCCCGGAGGCCTCCAGCGCCTGGGCTTCGCTGACGCCCTTGGCCTTCCGGCGCTCGAAGAAGATCCCGGCGTACTCCTCCCTCAGTGGGCTGGTGGCGGGGTCCACCAGGTCCATCCCGTCCAGGGTGAAGCCCAGGGTCTTGGCCCGACGCGCCATGTCGGCGGGATCCCCCAGCACCGTCAGGCGGCAGAGCCCCTGGTCGATGAGCAGCCGCGCGGCCTGGAGGGTGCGGTCATCGCGGCCCTCGGGCAGCACGATCACGGGCTTCAGCTCCCGCGCGCGGTCGCGGAACCGCTCCATCCAGCGGGTGTGGTTGGCGTGGGTCATGGAACTCTCCATCAGCGGGGATCGGGGGCGGGTCCGAGGAAGGCGGCGGGATCGAGGCCCGTGCGGTCGAGGAAGACCTCGCCGAGGCTGGGGACTCCTGAGCTGGGCTCGTCAAGATAGAGGGCTTCCACCCGGTGCATGGGCAGGAAGCGGGTGGCGAGGGCCACCTGGTCCGCCTCCCCATTGCGCACCAGGGTCAGTACCTCCTCCCAGGGCGTCAGGTCCAGCCCCCGGAGGGCGATGCCCGCAGCTTCCAACCCCAGCAGACGGCCCCACAGCCGCTCCCGGGGAGCGTTCAGCACGACCACGACGAGATCGCCGGGCGTGAAGGGCAGGTGCAGCGGCATGGGCATCCTCGGCAGGTCTCCAATCTTACAGGGCGGGCCCCTC
>DASVZU010000058.1:0-18596 GCA_036391515.1 Holophagaceae bacterium | reverse complement strand
CCGGACGACATCCTGCTGGACGTGAAGGACGCCGCGAAGTACCCGCCTTCCGAGCTCCTGGTGGTCTGCACTGGCAGCCAGGGTGAGCCCCTGAGCGGCTTGGCGCGGCTCCTGCGCCGGGAGGTGAAGGGACTGCCCCTGGAGCCGGGCGACCGGCTGCTGCTCAGCGCGCGGGCCATCCCGGGCAACGAGGTGGCCATCTCCCGCATGCTGGATGCCGCCGAGCGGCTCGGGGCGGATACCTCCATCGAGGGTTTGGGACCCGTGCACGCCTCGGGCCATGGCCAGCGCGAGGAACTGGCGGATCTCATCCGCGCGGTGCGCCCCCTCCAGATGGTGCCTGTGCATGGGACCTACCGGAACCTGCGGGCCCACGGCGCGCTCGCGGCCTCCCTCGGCTGGGAGCCTGACCGCATCTCGCTGCTGGACGGGGGCCAGTGCCTGCGCCTCTTCATGGACGGCCGGGTGGACCAGCCCGGGGCCGTCCCCGTGGGCAAGTGCTTCGTCCACGAGGGGGTGGACCATATGGTGGACGCCCGGGTGGTGCAGGACCGGCTCATCCTCCAGGAGGACGGCGTCGTCTTCGCCACCCTGCTGGTGGATCCGGCCACCGGCACCCTGGCGGCGGATCCCACCATCCTGAGCCGGGGCTTCGTGATGCTTTCAGATGACGAAACCTACGGCGAGCTGCTGCGGGGCGTGGCGCGGCAGGCCTTCGAGGAGGCCCCGGCCGAGGTCCGCAAGGATCCCGAAGCCCTCCGGGAAGCCGTCCGCCAGGCCCTGCGCCGCATCATCCGCAAGACCACCCAGTCCAGGCCCCTCGTCGTCCCCGTCCTCTTGGAAGCGCCGCAGTAGCGGGGCCGTGGGGTTTCTCGGGAAAGCGGGATCACAGAGGACGCAGAGACAGGCCCATCACGCCGCCCTCTGTGTCCTCTGTGGTCCTCTGCGTCCTCTGTGTTCCGTCTTGAGATCTTGAAACCCCAGCCTCACCGTCCGCCGCGGCGCATGCCGGCGCCGGGGCCCATGCGGTTGCCGAGGCCCAGGCCGGGGCGGTTGCCGAGGCCCTGGCGTAGCACTTCCAGCATCCGGCGCTGCATCTCGTCGACCTGCACGATGAGGCGGACCTGCTGGGCGGGGCTGAGGCGGGCGCGGATGTCATCCTCGAACTGGAGCTTCAGGTTCATCTGCTGGTGCCGCAGGGCCACGAACTGGTCCAGGAGCGGCTTCACCTTGGCGTTCTTCTCCTCTTCGCTGCCCGGGCCCATGAGGATGTCGTTGAACTGGGCCCGCAGCTCGCGGACCTGGCGGGTCTTCTCGAAGAGCTCCCGGTCGAAGCGGGCCCAGCGGTCCGCCACGGACCTGGCCTGGTCCTCGGTGAGGCCGACGTTTCGTTCCAGGTGCTCCACCCGGAACTGGTAGAGCAGCCGGCCCTCGCCCTCAGGCTGGGCCGGGGCCTGGGCCAAGGCCAGGGGCTGGACGGCCACGATCAGGGCAGGAAGAAGGAAGGGCAGGCGGGACATGGCTTACCTCTTGGTCGCAGAGGGTTGGTGGTCCAGGCGTTCCAGCAGGGCCTTCATCTCCTCGGGGCTGAGGGCCTGGAGCTGGGCGGCCTCCTCGTCGCGGTCGCGGAAGGGGGCCTCGGGGACCATGACTTCGATGGTGTCGGCTGGCTTCGGCATCGTGGCCTCCACCAGCGGGGTGCGATTGGCCCGACCGGCCCAGAAGGCCCCGGCGCCCACCGCCATGAGCAGGGCGGCCGCGGCGGCCCAGTAGAGCCCCCGGGCATGATGGGCCAGGGACCGGCGGGCGGGCAGCTTGCCCACCACCCGGCCGGGCAGGCGCTCGAAGTAGCCGGCCGGCACCAGCACCTCGGGCGTGTCCTCCTGGGCCAGGTAGATGACGCGGGCTTCCGCGCAGGCGGTGCAGGTCTTCATATGCAGCTCCGCATCGGCGCCGGGATCCAGCGGATCGGCCTCGACGGCGGCCAGCGTCCGCGTGCAGGGTTCGGGAAGGGGGAGGATGTCGTGGCTCATGGACGGCCTCCTTTCACATGGCGGGTCAGGCTCTGGATGGCGTGGAAGATGTGGGCCTTCACGCTGCCCACGGAAGTGCCCATCTCCGCGGCGATGCGCTCGTACTTCCAGTCGTGCTGGAGCTTGAGCGTCAAGGCCTCCTTCTGGCGCCGGGGCAGCTTCGGCAGCGCCTCGTAGAGCAGGCGGCGGGCCTCCTCGTCCAGCAGCGCGGAACCCTGGGTCTCCTCGACGCGCAGGGCGGGGTGTTCCAGTCCCTCCTCGGGCATTTCCAGGCTTTCGTGGTCCCGGGCCATGCGCTCCCGGTAGTTCAGGGCCTGCCGCGTGGCGATGGTGATGAGCCAGGTCCGGAAGGAGGACTCGAAGCGGAAGCCCGGGAGGGCCCGGAACACCCGGATGAAGGTCTCCTGGACCACGTCATCCGCGTCCTGGTGGTTCTTCACGATGGAGAAGGCCTTGCCGTAGACGTCCCGGGAGAAGAGCCGTACCAGGGAGGCGAAGGCGGCCTGATCGCCGTCCTGGGCGGCCTCCACCCAGGCCAGCACCTCCGGCGTGTGGTAGGGCGAAGCCGGATCGGGGATCCGTTCGGCGGTCTGGGGGGCCGTCTGGGGCATCGGGGGCTCGTTCAAGGCAATCGCCAGCATCATCTTAGGCTCCGGCGGGGGGATCAGGCCGGGATCCGTCGTCATTCGATGGACCCGGGAAGGGGGCCTGGGGTTGAATGGAATCGGGTTAACGTAAGGGCTTGCCCCGAAATCCGACCCTCCAGGAGCCCCCATGCGCGACCGCATCACCCCCCTGCTGACCGAGGAGCAGATCCGGACCCGGGTGCGGGAGATGGGGCGGCGGCTGGCCGCGGACTACGCGGGCAAGGACCTGGTGATGGTGGGCCTGTTGAATGGCGTCTTTCCCTTCTTTGCGGACCTGGCCCGGGCCACGGAGCTGGACTTCGAGGTCAGCTTCATGCAGGTGTCCAGCTATGGCGGCGGGACCGAGAGCACTGGCGAGGTCCACATCCTCAAGGACCTCGACAAATCCATCCAGGGACGCCATGCCCTCGTGGTGGAGGACATCGTGGACACGGGCCTCACCCTGTTCAAAGTGCGCAACCTCCTCCAGGACCGCGAGCCCGCCAGCCTGAGGATCTGCACCCTCCTCGACAAGCCCAGCCGCCGCAAGGTTGAAGTACCCGTGGACTACGTCGGCTTCACCATCGAGGACCACTTCGTCGTGGGCTACGGCCTCGACTACAACGGCAAGCTCCGCAACCTCCCCTACGTCGGGGTGTTCCATCCCTAGCTTTGGACAGCCGGAACACAGAGGACGCAGAGAGCCCGCAGAGGACGCAGAGGGGAGGGGCGGATGGGTCATGGGGACCAGAAGGTGTCGGCGGCCGAGGCCGGGCCCCATGCTGCACTGACCTGGTCCGTGATCCAGGCGGGGATCGAAGTCCAGAAGCGCCTGGGCCCCTGGCTCCTCGAATCCGCCTACGAGGCCTGTCTCGCCTATGAACTGGAGCGCTCTGGGCATACCGTGGAACGGCAGGTGCCCGTGCCCATCCGGTACCGGGATCTGGTCATTCCCAACGCCTTCCGTATCGACCTGCTGATCGACGGGATCCTGGTCGTGGAGCTGAAAGTTGCCGAAGCCATCACCCCGGAGCACGAAGCACAGGTGCTGAGCTATCTTCGTTTTGCCGAGAGGCCCGTGGGCCTGCTCATGAACTTCGCCCTTCAACCCCTCGCCAAGCGCGGCATCCGGCGATTCCTGCTCACTCCCCCTTCCACCTCTGCGTCTTCCGTGTGATCTCTGTGTCCTCTGTGTTCCGCTTTCCCGCCCTGGCCTTCGCCCTGCTCCTCATCCCCGGTTGCGGCTACCGCCGCCTGGACCGGGAGCCGCACCAGGCGGCATGGGCGCATCGGGGGGATACGATCCGGTTGGCACGGTTCCGCAACCTGACGCCCAAGCTGGGCCTGGAGGACCGCTTCACCAAGGCCCTGGAGAGCCGCGTGGTGGCGGCCAGCCCCTGGAAGCTGGTGGGTCCCGGCGAGCCATCCCGCTGGGTGCTCCAGGGCACCCTGGAGAAGTACGAATCCCGGCCCCTCGGCCTCACCCTGGGCAACGGAGTCGAGCAGAAGAGTGCCGGCACCGCCACCCGCGTCGAGGTGAAGGTGGTGGCCAGCGTGGAGCTGCTGGACGGCCAGACCGGCGCCGTGGTGCTCTCCCGGCGGGGCCTCACCTTCTCGAACCAGTACCGGGTCGACCAGAACTTCGCCAGCTTCGACAACCGCGAGCTGCAGGTGCTGGACAGCCTGGCGGACGACTTCGCCGAGAGCTTCCTCACCCAGCTGCTGGAAGGCACCGACTGATGGCCGCGCCTGCCGCCTGGCTGGAGCACGGCTTCGCCCTCGTCCATGGCGAGGACGGGGACGGCCGCCGCGAGGCCGCGGCGGCCTGGAAGGCCCGCCACGTGGACCCCGAGTGGGCGGATTTCTCCCTCACCGTCTGCACCGAGGGTTGCCCCTGGCCGGAGGTCCTGGCTGCCCTCCAGGAAGCCGCGCCCCTGGGCGCCGAGGCCCGGTGCGTGGTCGTGCCCGCCGCGGACAACCTGTTCACCCGGGCCAAGGAGCTGCCGGGCGCCGTGAAAGCGCTGCTGGAGAAGCCCCCCCAGGGCGTGAAGCTCCTCCTGGTGGCCTGGACCACCCTCCCCGCCGCCCCCGGCAAGGCCCTGGGCGCCAAGCCCTGGACCGACTGGACCAAGGCGGGGCGCATCCTCAAGGTCGGCGCGCTGGAGGCCACGGAGATCCCGGGATTCATCGAGGCCGAGGCGCGCCGGCTCGGGCTGGCGCTCCAGGGGGGCGCCGCCGGGCTTCTCGCCCAGCGCCAGGGCGGGAACCCCGGGCTGCTCAAGCGGGCGTTGGAGGTGCTGGATCTGCTGGCCGAAGACCGGAAAGTGACGGAGGCCATGGTGGACCAGGTCACCTTTCGCCTGGCCGAACAGAAGGCCTTCGCCTGGTCCGGCGCCTGGCAGAAAGGGGATGCGGCAGGAGCCCTGAGGGCGCTTCGCATGGCGATCGAGGACGGCGACGAGCCGCTGATGCTGTTGGGCCAGGCTCGGCGCGAGGTGGACCGGCTTCTCCGGCTCGCGGAGGCCGAGGCGGCGGGGCTGAAGGGGACGGAGCTGACCGCGGCCCTGGGTCTATCGCCCAAGCAGGCCTTCCTCATGGAGGGCTACCGGAATGCCCTGGACCGCCTGAAGTCCCGCGGCCTGCGGACTCTGCTGGGGCGGCTGAACCAGTGCGAGCGGGATCTCAAGGGCATGGCCCTGTCGCGGAGCGAGGCGCCGCTGCTGGATCTCACTCTGGCCCTGTGCCGCGCCTGGGGTCGCTAGAACACCAGCACCTGGTCCGCCCACAGCGTCCAGTCGGTCAGCTCCTCCAGGGTGCTGCGGCGGCAGCCCTCCGCGAGTTCCGCCTCCGCGAGGCCGCGGGCATCCATGCACGTGCCGCAGACGCCCACGAGGCCGTGCCGGGTGGTGACGCCCTTCAGCATCCGCTCCAGGTTGTAGTAGCCGTCGGGGGTCTTCTGGCCCCGCTTGGCGCAGGCGGCGGCGTCGCCCATGAGGAACACCCGCACCTCGGCCTCCTCGCGCTTGGCCGTGGCGCCCGCGAGGCGCAGGCCGTTGTAGCTGCGCTCGGTGCCGTAGGGCGGATCGTTGAGGATGAAGAGGTGCTTGCGCATGGCGGGCGGCTCCCGGAAAGGCCCAGGATAGCCCCGCGGCCGGTCGCCCCTCAGGGCGTGGTGACCCAGGCGGCCACCAGCCGGTAGGTCCCTGCGTCGTTGAAGAGGAGGCCGCGGACCGCCAGATCCTGGCCGTTGGCCGGGGTCTGGAGCCCCATCATCCGGGTGCCGGCCTGCTGGTACACCTGGATCGTGGTGGCGCTGGTGAGGGTGGCGAAGGCGGAATCCGCCGCCAGAGTGAGGGTGAAGGTGGCCTGGCTGCCGCTGGCCGCGTAGCCGGAGACCGTGCCGTGCAGGGCCTGCGGCTCCAGGCGGACCTGGCTGGCTGTGACGGTGCCCAGGCTGCCCGAGCCCATCATGCCGCCGCCCATGCCGCCGCCGGTCATCATGCCGCCGGCGCTGAGCACGGCCACCCGCTGGCCCTTGGCGAGGCTGGCCCCGCTGAAATCAGGCGCGAAGGGCAGGCCGCTGAGGTCCACGCCGTCGGTGTCCATGGCGTAGGGTGTGCCGGACGGGATGCTCACGGTGAGGGTGCCCCCCATGGAGGTGGGCATCATGCCGCCGCCCTGGCCTGCGCTGGCGGAGAGGGTGAGCTGGGTGGGCGGGTTCCCGGTGAGGCCGGTGACGAGGCCGCCGCCCATCATGCCGGCGCTGCCGATCATCCCCAGGGACTCCACCCGCTGGGCCAGGAGGGAGCCATCTGCCTGGAGCGTGGCGTCCACGGCCACCATCAGGCCCGCGGCCATGCCACCCATGCCGGTGAGCCCGCTGCCTGCGAAGGTGGTGCTTCCGCTGGTGGAGAAGGTGGCCGTCGGGAGGCCCATCATCGAACCAAGGGTGAACTGGGTGCCGGTTACGCCGGACACCGAGCCCATCATCCGAAGGCTGCCGTTCCAGGGCGTCGGCCCGGTGGTGGACACGGGCATGAGAGCGGCGGTCATCACGGGGGAGAGGCTCACGGCCCCCGTGCTGTCCGCAGAGAGAGAGGCGCCGAGGTTGAGGTCGAAGTCGAGGGTCATGGGGCTGGCGCCCACGGTGGCCGCCGGCGAGAAGGGCACGGTGGCCGTGAAGGGTCCGGGCATCGTCGCCGTGGCGTAGGCCTTGGTCACGGGGTTCATGTAGCCCAGGTTGACAGCGGAGAAGCTCACCACCGCCTGGGTGTAGGTGCCCTGGGGCACGGCCAGGGTGGAGACCGTCTGCATGGTGCCCATGAGCTGTGCCATCTCCATGGGCGTGCTGGCCGGCACCACATTCACGGTGGTGCCGGTGGTGCTGGTGAGGGTGATGCTGTTCACTGTCATGCCGAAGGCCATGACCCAGTCGGCCGGCGCGTCGCCGAGGTTCACCTGGACCGGCGTGGCTGCGGGCGCCGTGCCCGTGCCCGATCCGGAGCCGTTTCCGCTGCTGCTGCCCGGGGCGGCGGACGCGCCGGTTCCGCCGCCGCAGCCCACCAGGGCCAAGCCCCCGGCCATCAGGAGGGCGAAGGCGGATTGCCTCGAAAGGAATGGATAAGTCATCGGATGCCTCGGGGGAAGGGCTGGATCCTGGGTCCCAGTTTCAACCTGTCCCAACATACTTTCCGAGGGGGGCCCGGCCACGGGAAAATGGACCCGGTCCGCGGGGTTGTGCGCCGGGTCACAGCCCAGCTCCCAGGCCGGTGGAAGGGTAGCTGGGACATTGATCACTTGAGCCTCAGCTTCCGAGGGCGGATCATGGGACCCGGTGTTCCGCGGAGGGTCCATGTCCGAGTGCGTCATCCCCACCCTCACCACGCTCGACGTGGTGCAATCCAAATCGGTGCTGCCTGCCGGGTACAAGGCCGACCTGTCGAACCTGAAGGGGCTCGACCTCACGACGCCCATGCTGGAGCTGCTCCGCCGCACCACCAGCCGCCTGCCGCAGGACGTGATCGATGCCCTGGTAAAGGGCCGCGATGCCGAGGAGGAGGGCAGCCGCGCCTTCAACACCCTCAACGACATGGTGCGCAACATCATCCTGGCCGACGGCCACGTCACGCCGCTCTGCCAGGACACCGGCTCCATCATCGTGTGGGTGCACCATCCCTACGGCCTGAGCCAGCGGGCCGCCAAGCAGCAGATCCGCGCCGCGGTGGTGGAGGCCACGAAGAAGTCCTGGCTGCGCCCCAACTGCGTGGAATCCCTCAGCGGGAAGAACACCGGCACCAACATGGACCCCTTCCATGAGCACCACCCGGCCATCCACTTCGAGGAGTGGGACAAGCCAGAGGTGGCGATCTCCGTCATGCAGAAGGGCGGCGGCTGCGAGAACGTGGGCGCCCAGTACCGCCTGCCGGACGCCGCGCTGGGCGCGGGCCGGGACATCAAGGGCGTGCGCAAGTGCATCATCGACGCCGTGGTGAAGGCCCAGGGCCAGGGCTGCAGCCCGGGCATCCTCGGCGTGGCCATCGGCGGGGACCGTGTCACCGGCTACGAGAAGAGCAAGGAGCTCATCCTCCGCAAGCTGGGCACGCCGAACGCCGACCCGAAGATGGATGCCTTCGAGAAGGAGATCACGAACGATCTCAACACGCTGGGCATCGGGCCCATGGGTTACGGCGGCAACACCACCGTCCTGGGTGTCATGGCGGAGGAGATGTACCGCCACCCCGCCAGCTTCTATGTGTCCATCAGCTACATGTGCTGGAGCAGCCGGCGCGGCACGCTGACCCTCAAGCCCAGCGGCGAAGTGTCCTTCGATTGATCGCGACGAGGCTCCCATGATCCGTCTCACCACCCCCATCACCGAAGACCAGATCCGCCAGCTCAAGGTCGGCGACGAGGTGCTGCTCAACGGCCGCGTCGTCCTCAGCCGCGACATGGGCCACAAGTACATGAAGGAGCAGAAGCCCGAGTGGCTGAAGCCCATCCTCGAGAACATGGTCATCTACCACTGCGGCCCCGTGGTGAAGAAGCACGAGGACGGCCACTACAGCTTCGTGGCTGCCGGGCCCACCACCTCCATCCGCGAGGAGCCCTACCAGGCCGACGTCATCGAGACCTACAAGGTCCGCGGCGTCATCGGCAAGGGCGGCATGGGCAAGAAGACCAGCGAGGGCCTCCAGAAGACCGGGGCCGTCTACCTCCACGCCACCGGCGGCGCGGGCAGTCTCCTGGCCGAGCGCTGCAAGCGCGTGGTGGACGTGAAGATGCTCGAGGAGTTCGGCAGCCCCGAGGCCTTCTGGATCATCGAGGTGGAGGACTTCCCCCTCGTGGTGACCATGGACAGCCACGGCGGCAGCCTCCACGAGATCGTCCTGCAGCAGAGCCAGGAGCGCGCCAAGGCGCTGATGGGCTGACGCTCAAAGCCGAAGCCGGTCGCGGAAGGCACCGAACTCCACAGAAGGCGCGGAAGGGCCGTCCTGCCTTTCCCGTGCCTTCCAGGATTTTCCGTGGCTTCCGCGACCAGCGCTTTTCCTTCATTCCAATTGAGCTGACCACCACTCGCGCTAGCCTGGAGGGATGGTCCAGACCTACCTCCAGCTCCGCCTCGACCTGGCCGCGGCCCTGGCGGTCTTCCTCGATCCCGAGGAGGCCCACGCCGAGAGCATCCGCTGGTTCGAGGATGGGCTGGGCCGCTCCCGGTCCTGGGTGGCCGCCCACGGGGGGGAGCCCGTGCCCCCGGAGGTGCGCCGCCAGGTGAGCGAGTGGGTGCAGCGGCGGCGCACGGGAGAGCCCTGGGCCTACATCCTGGGCTGGACCCTCTTCCGGGGCCGGCGCTTCCAGGTGACCCGGGACACGCTGATCCCCCGTCCCGAGACGGAACTGCTGGTAGAGGCGGCCCTGGACGTGGGCCGCCGCCTCCGGGTGGATCGCTGTGTGGATGTGGGCACGGGCAGCGGCATCATCGCCATCAGCCTGGCCCTGGAGACGGACTGGCCGGTGTCCGCCACCGAGGTCAGCGTGGGGGCCCTGGCCGCGGCCCGGGCCAACGCTGAAACCCTGGGGGCCCGGGTGGCCTTCCATGAGGGCAGCCTCCTGGATCCTGTGCCGGATCCCGTGGGCCTGGTGGTGGCGAACCTGCCCTACGTGGATCCGGCCGACCGGCCCGGCCTGCAGCGGGAGCTGGCCTTCGAACCCGAATCCGCCCTGTTCGCGGAGGACAGGGGGCTGAAGCTCTCCACCGACCTCCTCGCCCAGGCCCGGACCCGGCAGGCACCGGCCTGCCTCCTGGAGATCGGGGCGGGCCAGGGGGGCGAACTGTGCCGCCGGGCCCTGGGCCAGGGATGGCGCAAAGCCATGGTCCATCAGGACATGGCTGGCCACGATCGGGTGCTGATCGCCCTGGCCTGAGGAGTTGGCATCCTCCTCGCCCTTTCCTGGCGTGGAGGTGCGTGATGCGGAAAATGCTGCCTATTGCCCTGGTCCTTCTGGGGGTCGGCTGCTCCCTTCCCAAGCGCCATGACGTGAACCTGGTGAAGAAGCCGGCCATTCCCTACGTGGAGGAGGCCCCCGCCCCGCAGCCCTTGAACGAGGGCAGCCTCTGGCGCGACCACTCCCTCATCGGGGACCTCCGGGCCTCCCACGTGAACGACCTGGTGACCCTCCGCATCGCCGAGAGCACCAACGCCATCAGCAAGGCCGATGTCACCACCAAGCGGGATGGCAGCAACAAGCTCAACAGCCCCACCCTCTTCGGGACCCTGGCGGGGTTCGGGATCGGGGGCGGCGGCAGTGCCGACCGCACCACGGCCACCACCAACAAGTACGCCGGCAACGGCACCACCGGCCGCAGCGCGGTCTTCACCACCGTGGTGACGGCCCGGGTGGTGAAGGTGCTGAACAACGGGAACCTCATCTTCGAGGGCTTCCGGGACATCCAGTTGAACAACGAGACCCAGCGGCTCTACGTGGCCGGCATGCTCGACCCGCAGCGCCTCGACAGCGCCAACTCCATCGCCTCCGGCCAGGTGGCCGAGCTCCGCATCGGCTACGGCGGCGAGGGCGTGGTGGACGAGACTCTCAAGCCCGGCTACATCAGCCGCCTGCTCAGCTACATCTGGCCTTTCTAGGAGACTTCCATGCGCGTCGCGGCTCTGTTCCTGGCGACCCTGGCCCTCGTGGGCGCCGATACGGTCAAGACCGACAAGCGGGTGGAGGCCCGTCTGAAGGAGGTGGCCCAGCTCCAGGGGGTCCGGGGAAACCAGCTCCTGGGATACGGGATGGTGGTGGGCCTGGATGGCACGGGCGACAAGGACCAGACCAAGTTCACGGTCCAGTCCCTCACCAACCTCATGGCCCGGCAGGGCCTCACCATCAATCCCGCCTCCGTGAAGGTGAAGAACGTGGCCGCGGTCATGGTGACGGCCGAGCTGCCTCCCTTCGCCCGGGCCGGCTCGCGCATGGATGTGACTGTCTCCAGCACGGGTGACGCCAAGTCCCTGGCCGGCGGCGTGCTGCTGATGACACCCCTGCAGGGCCCGGACGGCCAGATCTATGCTGTGGCCCAGGGCTCTCTCCTGGTGGGCGGTTTCGCCGCCGCGGCGGGCGGGGCTTCGGTGACGAAGAACAATCCCAACGTGGGCCGCGTGCCGGACGGCGCCCTCATCGAGCGCGAGGTGGGCGGCAACTTCAACGCCCGCACCACCCTCCGCTACAACCTCCAGGAGGAGGACTTCACCACGGCCATGCGGGTGGTCCACGCCATCAACAAGGAACTGGGCGTGGACGTGGCCCAGCCCCTGGACGGGCGCACCGTGGATGTGCGGATCCCCCCGGCCCTCCAGGGCCATGCGGTGGAGCTGGCAGCCCGGCTGGAGAACCTGCCTGTGGAGCTGTCCCCGGTGGCCCGGGTGGTGGTGAACGAGCGCACCGGGACCGTGATCCTGGGGGCGGACGTGAAGATCGGTGCCGTGAGCATCGTCCAGGGCGGTCTGAGCATCGTGGTGAGTTCCACGCCCCTCGTGAGCCAGCCGATGCCCTTCAGCCAGGGCAAGACGGTGACGGCCACCAAGACGGACGTGACGGTCAAGGAGGACAAGCCCAAGACCGTCTCCGTGGAGCCGGGCGTGAGCGTGGGCAAGCTGGCGGAGATGCTCAACGGCATGGGCGTCAGCTCCCGCGACCTGGTGGCCATCCTCCAGGCCATCAAGGAGGCGGGCGCCCTCCAGGCCGAGCTGAGGATCCTGTGAGCGGCCTCGTCGCCCTCCCCTCGGTGGATGCCGCGACCCTGGGCCAGGGGGCCGCCAAGGTGCCTTCGGCCACAGACAAGACGAAGGAGGCCGCCCAGCAGTTCGAGGGGTTGCTCATGAGCCTCCTCTTCCAGGCCATGCGGAAGACCATCCAGCCCTCCGGCCTCCTTGGCGATTCCGGCCACTCCCGGTCCACCTACGAGTACCTGATGGACCAGGCCGTGGCCAGCAAGGCCGCCGCCTCCGGCAAGGGGTGGGGGCTGGCTGAACGGCTGGAGGAGGCCTGGTCCCGACGGGACGAGGCACCCAGGGTCCCAGCCAAGGCTTGAGGAATCCGGGAACCTGCCGATACGCTCCCTGTCGAGGTGAACATGCGCATCGGTGGCAAGACCGGCAGTGTCGGCGGAACCCAGGGGACCAGCGGCCCCAAGGCTTCGCCTTCTCCGGCCGTGGGCTCCATATCAGGCCCCGCCCCCGTCTCGGATGCCTTCCAGGTCTCGTCCTCAGCCCGGCTGGTCGCCGTGGCGCAGGAAGTCCTGGCCGTCACTCCGGATATCCGGACCGAGAAGGTGGAAGCCATCAAGAACCAGATGGATGCGGATACCTATCACCCCGACGGAGAGGCAGTGGCCGAGGGGCTCATCCGTGAGCACCTGACGGGGGGATCCCACCCCTAGCCTGAGGCCCCCGTCGTGAGGTGATGATCAGTCCCCTGACCCAACGCCAGATCCTCCAGACTGCCTCAGTCGAAGCGGCCCGTCTGGCGGTGGATGGCCACGCCCAGATCCAGCAGGAGCAGGCCCGCAAGCAGGCCTTCGACGCGAAGCTGGCAGAGGCCATGGTGGATGTGGCCGAGGTGGAGGAGGCGGATGTCCTCCGGCTCACCGAACGGGAGGGGCGGGGCCGGCAGCAAGGCCAGGCCGGGGGCGGTGGTGAAGCTTCCGGGGAAGCCGGGGAGGTCCTTCCCCAGGACCCGGCAGAGGGTGCCGGGCCCCACCTGGACCTGTTGGCCTGAGGCTTGCCGAAGGTTCCGGGAGGAGGCCCCCCATGCTGCATGCCGTGCCCGACCTTCTGGACACCCTGGAAGCCCGTTTGATCGCGGGCGAGGATCCCATGGGCCTGCTCTCCTCCATCCGGTGGTCCGAGCTGGTGGGCTGGCCCGAGGACCGCGAAGGGGCTCAGGCCCTCCAGCGGAAGGTGGCCTCCATCCAGGCCCTGGTCAACGGGCTCCAGGCCCCCCTTCGCGCCACCCTCATGGGCCTGGCGGGCGACCGGGGCTACGGCCGGGACGGCCAGGTGGCCGGTGGCCCGGTCCTGGCCCCCCGCATGCACGGGAGGGCCTAGCCATGCCGGGACTCAACGCAGGTCTCTTCGTCGGACTGTCCGGCCTCCAGGCTCAGCAGTCGGCCCTCAACGTCGTGGGCAACAACATCGCCAACGTCAATACCCCCAGTTATTCCAGGCAGCGGGCGGACCTTTCCGCTTCGCAGGCCCTGGGCCAGGCAGGGGTCTACTTCGGGACCGGGGTCACCCTCAACGACGTCCAGGGGATCCGGAACCAGTTCCTGGACCTGCAGATCTACCGGGAGACGGCGCGGGAATCCGGGGCCTCGGACCGGTATGCCGGGCTGAATGCCGTGGCCCCGACCCTCGGGGATTCCACCAGCACGGGCGTGGCGGCCCAGATCCAGTCCTTCTTCCAGGGCTTCCAGAACCTGGCGGCCAAGCCCGAGGACACCTCTCTCCGGACCAACCTCATCGGGCAGGCCCAGAGCATGATCACCGGCATGCAGAGCCAGTACCGCATGCTCGACGACCAGCGGAACACGGCGGACCTCTCGGTGAAGAACCTGGTGAACCAGGTGAACACCCTCACGAGCCAGATCGCCCAGCTCAACCAGACCATCAGCACGGAGGTCACGCCGGGATCCCGCAACGACGCCCGCGACCAGCGCACGGCCCTGACGAACCAGCTGGCCCAGCTGGTGGGCATCAACGTGACCGAAGGGTCCCACGGCGAGTACCAGATCACGCTGGATTCGGGCGTGGCAGCCCTCGTGAACGGCAACACCACCTACCAGCTCAGCACCAGCCCCGATCCGGCCCTGGACGGGCACCTGCGGGTGAGCTCGACCATGGGCACCACCGTGGTGGATGTCACCTCGAAGATCTCCGACGGCTCCCTGGGGGCCCAGCTGGACCTCCGGGACAATATCTATCCGGGGTACCAGCGCCAGCTCGACCAGCTGGCCGCCGGCATCGCCAGCCGGGTGAACCTGCTCCACCGCACGGGCTTCGCGGCTGACGGCGTCACCACGGGTACGGATTTCTTCCAGTCCGGCGTGGCCAACGGGGCCAACGGGCTCCCGGCGGTCATCTCCGCGGCCACCAACTACAAAGGCATGGTCTACGCGTTGTCCGTCAATGCGGCGGTGGCGGCCAACCCCAACCTGATCGCCGCCGCCGGCGTGGCCGGTGCCGTGGGTGACAACACCAACGCGAACGCCATGGCCAATCTCCAGTTCGCCTCGGGCACGGTGGACACCAACGGGGACGGCGTGGGGGATTCGGGCCCCTACAGCAGTGTCGCCGCCAGCCTGGTGGGGGACGTGGGAACCAAGGTCCAGTCCCTGGATGCCCAGTCCACCACCCAGCAGAACCTTGTGACTGCACTCAAGTCCCAGCGGGACAGCATCTCGGGTGTCGATCTCAACGAGGAAGCCGCGTCCATGATGACCCTCCAGCAGGGTTACCAGGCCTCGGGGCGGTTCCTGACCGTCATCAACCAGCTCATGGATCAGCTGGTGAACAACTTCGGCCGATGAGCCCAGGGAAGGGGTAATCCATGTCCATCCGCATGCCCAGCAGCATCCAGACGCGCCAGATGCTCCTCGGCCTCCAGCGCACCCAGGACCGCCTGGCCCAGAACTCCCTTCGCGTCAGCTCGGGCAACCGCATCACGAACCCCGGGGACGACCCCGCAGCCGCCGCGTCGGTGCTGGATCTCGGGACATCCATCCAGTCCAACAGCCAGTTCCAGAAGCAGGCCGATTCCGCGATCTCCTTCCTGAAATCCGCCGAGGATGTAGTGGGTTCCTCCGTGGATTCCATCACCCGGCTGCTGGAGCTCGGCCAGCAGGCCCTCAGCGGCACCAGCGGCGCCGCCGGTCGCGCCTCCATCGCCACCGAGGTTGATGGCATCCGGACCAACCTCATCGCGCTGTCGAACACCCGGGCCCAGGGCAAGTACCTGTTCTCGGGAACCCAGACCCAGACCCAGCCCTTCAGCGGCCCATCCGCGGGGCCCATCACGTATGCCGGCGACACCGGCACCGTGAAGCTCGACGTCTCCGTGGGGACCAGCGTGGCCACGAACATCCCTGGAAGCACCCTCTTCTTCGGAACGGGGGGGCAGGGCTCGTCCACGGACGTCTTCCAGGCCGTGACCGACCTCCGCGATGGGCTCGCCGCCAACAACACCGCCCAGATCCAGACGGCCTATACCAACCTCCAGGGCGCCCTTGCCTCCTTCACGCAGGCTCAGACCGACCTGGGCGGTCGCGAAGCGGGGCTCACCTCCTTGCAGACCATGCTCTCGGGGTTCAACCTCAGCCTCCAGGAGCAGCAGAACAACCTGCAGGACACGAACTATCCGGACACCCTCACCCAGATCTCCAGCGACACGACGGTCCAGTCCGCCACCCTGAGCACCATGGCGAAGACCAACCAGCAGAGCCTGTTCAACTACCTCGGCTGAGCCAGGGGCACCGCCGACAGCGGCAGCCACCAGCGATGTTCCTGCCCGCCCAGGAGGAATCCGTCGGATCCGGGTTCCAGGCCGCCGTCCCCGGCGGGGAGCGGAATGATGGCGGGCGGGTTCAGCCGGGGCCAGGTCGCGGCCCATTCGCAGCCTTCCATGGCGGGGCTGCCCGGCTTCCATCGGTAGATCCGATCCAGTCCTGCCTTGAGGTAGGGGGTCCAGGTCTCCTGGAGGGAAGGGGGCGGGGCGGCCGGTGCCGGAGGAGCCGCGGGTGGGGCCTCCTGGGCGGCGGGCGTCGCGGGTGACGGTGCGGGTTCGGCCGGCGCGGGGACGGGAATCCCCGGGGCGGAGGCGTCCGCCAGCGGGGCGGTGAAGTCGGGCGCGACCGGGGCGAACCAGAGCCCCCCTCGGGGATCCGCGCCGAGCAGGCGCAGGAGCGCCGCGTCCCGGGTCTGGACCCCGGCCACGAGGCCGGAGAGGTCCTGGGGTGTGGCCGTCCGGCCGTCGGCGGCCACCTGGATCAGTTGGCCCGGTTCAGGCTGCCACCAGTACGCCTCTCCAGTGCGGGCCAGACAGCCTCCATAGGCTCCGAATCCGAGGGGGGACCGCGCCGGGCCTGGGATCCGGTTCCAGGCGCCGTGCCTCCAGGCATCAAGTCCCCCGGCTTCCGCGGCCAGGAATTCGGCCGGGCCCGTGGCCAGGAGATCCGTGAACCCGGTGACGCCCGGGGGAAGATCGATCCTGCTCGGGGACGGGCTGGCCAGGGGATGGCCGTCCTTTCCGGTGAGCCGCAGGATCTGGACCGGGGCCCCCGGTCCGAACAGGAAGGCGGTCTGTGCATCCGGCGACAGGACCAGACGGTTCCCGGGGCCCCGGAAGGTCCACTGGATGGCTCCCTTCTCGAGGTTCCAGGCCACCACAATTGGGTCCTCTCCCGGCGGGGTGATCCGGTAGAGCAGCAGGAGCAGCCGGCCTGGGAGGTAGGCGGCGTCCTGCAACTCGGCGAAATGGAAGAGGTTTTCGGGAATGCCCGCGGGACGTTCCAGGGTCAGGGTCGTCTGAATGTGCCCATCCACGAAGAGGATCGCCTGTTGCCGGTTCGTCTGCGTCAGCAGTTGCGCCACCACCGCCCGGCCGGGCAGGGGGCGTGACCAGCGCAGGCTGCGGATGGGGATCTCGGAAGGCTGGAATTCGATGAGCTGTCCGGGGCCGGCGGGCTGGACGCGGAAGGGCGGACGCTCTTCGCCAGGGGGTGGGGCTCCGGCGGGGGGACGCCTGAGGAACCATCCCGCGCCGAGGCCAAGGGCCACCAGGAGGAACGCGAGTGATGGAACCAGAATGCGCTTCATGCGGGGACTCCGGGAGACAGCAGGTGCCGTTCAAGGGCTTGGAGCGCGCGATTGCGATGAGCCTCGCCCTTGGCCACCTTTACCGCGCGAGTGCCCCCGGCCCGCTTGAGGCCGCGGAGGTCCAGGGCCTGCTCCGGCAGGGGGGGCAGGAGGCCGAGCATGGCGTTGGTGGGGCCGAAGTCGGCGGGGGCGGCGTGGGCAAGGTAGTGGAGGAGGCTCCCCAGCATGGTTTCCCGGGGGAACGGCGCGGGGGGAAGCTCCCTGGCCGAACGGTCCATGGCGAAGGCGGCGGCCAGGCCGGCGGCCGCCGATTCGAGGTAGCCCTCGACGCCGGAGATCTGTCCCGCGATCCAGAGGCCCGGAACATTTTTGACAGCCAATGTCGAATCAAGAACGGTCGGGGCCTGGATGTAGGTATTGCGGTGGATGCTGCCGAAGCGTACGAATTCGGCGGACGCCAGGCCGGGAATGAGGCGGAACACCTCCTGCTGGGCGCCCCACTTGAGGCGGGTCTGGAAGCCCACGAGGTTGAAGTGGTCACCGGCGAGGGTGTCCTGGCGGAGCTGAACGACGGCATGGGGCCAGCGGCCCGTCCGGGGGTCATCGAGGCCCATGGGCTTCATGGGGCCGTGGCGCAAGGTCTCCCGGCCCCGGTCGGCCATGACCTCGATAGGCAGGCAGGCCTCGAAATAGGGTGTGTCGAAGTCGTGAAGCGGGGCGCGCTCCCCGGCCAGCAGGGCGTCGAGGAACCGTTCATACTGGGCCTGGTCCAGAGGGCAGTTGATGAAATCGGCCCCGCCCTTGTCGTACCGGGAAGCCAGCCAGGCGATGTCCATGTCGATGGAGTCGCGCTCGACAATCGGCGCAATGGCGTCGTAGAAGTGGAGCTGGCCGTGCCCGGTGATCCTGGAGAGCCAATCCGCGAGGGGCTCGGCGGTGAGCGGTCCGGTGGCGATCAGGGTGGGACCGGCGAGGTCGGGGGCTTCCACCTGGGTCTCATCCCACTGGATGTTCGGATGGGACCGCAGGGCGTCGGTGACGGCGCTGGAGAAGGCCTCCCGGTCCACGGCCAGGCTGTTCCCGGCGGGCACGCGCGTGGCTTCCGCACAGCGGAGGATCAGCGAATCCATGCGGCGCATCTCGGCCTTGAGAATGCCCGTGGCGGAATGGGCGTCGTCGCTCTTGAAGGAGTTGGAGCAGACCATCTCGGCCGCGCGATCCGTGAGGTGTGCGGGTGTCCGCCAGCGTGGCCGCATCTCGGAAAGCCGCACCCGGTGCCCTCGCCCGGCCAATTGCCAGGCCGCTTCCGAACCAGCCAGGCCCGCCCCGATGACGTGGATCACGCTCCCTCCAGGGGGGAATTCTACCTGTCCGCGGCCCCGGGAATTTTTCCGCTTGCTTTGCGTGCGAGGTGCGCTATTCTGGCTGTCCTGCGCAGTTGAGGCTGCGGGGAGCCGGGGAGACCCGGGGGCGTCTTTGAAAACCGGATAGGGAGATAGGAAGCCTTTGAGGGTTCCGCGTGTCGTCTGAGGACGATGTGCGGGATCAGAGATAACGACCAGAACATT
>DASVZU010000057.1:0-4901 GCA_036391515.1 Holophagaceae bacterium | reverse complement strand
CCCGGGGGTCACACCCGTTCCCATCCCGAACACGGCAGTTAAGACCCGGAGGGCCGATGATACTGCTCCTCACAGGAGTGGAAAAGTAGGTCGCTGCGACGTTAATTCACACATCGGGCCATCCCTTATGGATGGCCCGATCTGCTATCTGCTGGTACGCTTGACTTCCTTTCCAGAGGAGCCCATGTCCATCGCGGTTCGCCTTCCCGACGATTCCCTCCGGCCCCTGCCCGAGGGCGCCACGGGGGCCGACCTGGCGGCGGGCATCGGGGCGAGACTGCTGGATGCGGCCCTGGCGATCCGCCAGGATGGCCGCCTTAGTGATCTGAAAAGTCACCTTAGTGATGGCGCCAAGGTCGAGATCGTCACCAGCAAGGATCCGGAGAGCCTGGAACTGATCCGGCACTCGACAGCCCACCTCCTGGCCCATGCCGTCAAGCGGCTTCACCCGGAGGCCCGGGTGGGCATCGGGCCCGTCATCGAGGACGGGTTCTACTACGATTTCTGGGTCGACAAGCCCTTCACCCCCGAAGATCTGCCGGCCATCGAGGCGGAGATGCGGAAGATCGCCGGCGAGGCGGTCGAGGTGGATCGGGAGGATCTCGACCGGGATGCGGCCGTGGCCCGCTTCCAGGCCATGGGGGAGCCCCTCAAGGTCGAGATCGTGTCGGGCATTCCCTCGGGGGACATCATCAGCGGCTACCGGCAGGGGGACTTCTATGACCTCTGCCGCGGCCCCCACGTTCCAAACACCTCCAAGCTGAAGGCCTTCAAGCTGCTCACCACGGCAGGCGCCTACTGGAAGGGCGACGAGAAGAACCAGATGCTCAGCCGCATCTACGGCACCGCCTTCCACACCCAGAAGGAACTGGACGAGCACCTGAAGCGCCTGGAGGAGGCCAAGGCCCGGGACCATCGCAAGCTCGGCAAGGAGCTGGGCCTCTACTCCTTCCATCCCGAGGCCCCGGCCTCCCCCTTCTTCCATCCGAAGGGCACGGTCGTCTACAACGAGCTGGTCACCTACATCCGGGAGCTGTACTTCAAGTACGGCTACAGCGAGGTCATCACCCCGCAGATCCTGGACGTGGCCCTCTGGAAGACCAGCGGGCACTACGACAACTACGCCGAGAACATGTACTTCACCACCGCGGAGGAGCGCGAATACGCGGTGAAGCCCATGAACTGTCCCGGCCACTGCATCCTGTTCGGCAGCCAGAAGCACAGCTACCGCGACCTGCCCATCCGCTTCGCCGACTTCGGGCGGCTGCACCGCTACGAGCGCAGCGGCGTGACCCACGGCCTCACCCGGGTGCGGACCTTCTGCCAGGACGACGCCCACATCTACTGCACCCCCGAGCAGATCAAGGAGGAGATGGCCAGCTTCCTCGCCCTGCTGAAGGAGGTCTACGACACCTTCGGATTCGAAGGAATGCGGGTGGCCCTGAGCACCCGGCCCGAGAAGCGGCTCGGGTCCGACGAGATCTGGGACGCCGCCGAGAAGGCCCTGGCCGAAGCCCTGGACGAGGCGGGGATGCCGTTCACGCTGAACCCCGGCGAGGGCGCGTTCTACGGCCCCAAGATCGAATTCCAGATCCTGGACGCCCTCAAGCGTCCGTGGCAGCTGGGGACCCTGCAGGTGGACTACATGCTGCCTGAGCGCTTCGACCTGACCTACACCCGCGCCGACGGCGGCGAGGGGCGGCCCGTCATGCTCCACCGCGCCATCCTGGGTAGCCTGGAGCGCTTCATGGGCATCCTCGTCGAGCACACCGCCGGGGCCTTCCCGGCTTGGCTGGCGCCGGTACAGGTGGCCGTCCTGCCCATCACGGACCGGGCCCACGCCTTCTCGGCCGAGGCCGCGGAGCGTGCCAAGTCCCTGGGGCTCCGGGTGGAGCTGGATGGGCGGAACGAGAGCCTGAAGGCCAAGATCCGGGACGCCCAGCTGGCGAAGGTCCCCTACATGCTGGTGGTGGGTGACCGCGAGGCGGAGGCCGGCACGGTGTCCGTCCGCCACCGCCACCGCGGCGACCTCGGGGTCCAGCCCCTGGGCGATTTCCTTGAGGGGGTCGCCGCCGAAGTCCGGGAGCGCCGCCGCTGATCCGGAATTCCTGGCTTGGCGCTGGCGGAATCAAGTGATAGACTCTTTGTCCTTGTGTAAATAGGGGAGGAACCATTCGTCCTAACGAGACCCGCATCAACGACGGCATTCGGGCTGCAGAAGTCCGCGTCATCTCCGAGGATGGCGAGCAGCTTGGCGTGATGCCCCCGCATCAGGCCATCCGCATTGCCGAAGAGCGTGGCCTCGACCTGGTGGAGGTCGCTGGAAACGCCAATCCGCCCGTCTGCCGGATCATGGACTACGGAAAGTACAAGTTCATGGAAGCGAAGCGGGAGCACGCGGCCCGCGCCAAGCAGAAGAACATCGTGGTCAAGGAAGTGAAGTTCCGCCCCAAGACCGACGACCACGACTTCGACTTCAAGGTGAAGCACATCCTGCGGTTCCTGGAGGAGGAAGACAAAGTCAAGGTGGTGGTCATGTTCCGGGGCCGCGAAGTGGTCCACCGCGACATCGGCTACCGGATCATCGAAGAGGTCATCCAGCGGGTCGGCGACAAGGCCATCGTCGAGAAGCCGGCTGGAATCGACGGGCGGGACATGCACGCCATCCTGGCGCCCCGGATCATCGAGGCCCCCAAGCCGCCCAAGAAGCCGAAGCCGGCCAAGCCCGAAACCAATGAAACTGAAGTCCAGCACTGAGAGGTTGCCATGAGCTACAAGATCAAGTCCCACAAGGGCGCCCAGAAGCGCTTCAAGAAGACCGCCGGCGGCAAGTTCAAGCGCGGCTGCTCCCACCAGCGCCACATCCTCACCAAGAAGACCGCCAAGCGGAAGCGCCAGCTCGACATGGGCGGGATGGTGGCCAAGGCCGACCAGAAGGCCGTCGCGGCGATGCTTCCCTACGCCTGATTGATGTCGTCAGGGGGTTCCGCGCTGTGCGCATACCCCCTGGCCCCCGCGCGCCGCACAGGCCGAGCCTGCTTGGCGCTTGTTCCCCGACTCCCCCGATCCTAGAATCGAGGGTTCAACCCGGTGGCTGTGGCCACCCCCGATGAGGCCTTCAAAGCTCGCCGATGTCCGGACGGGCTGCCTCGAGGAAAGGAAGCACCATGACCCGCGTCAAACGTGGTTTCAAGCGCGCCCAGCGGCGCAAGCGCATGATGAAGTTCGCCAAGGGCTTCTACGGCGCGAAGTCCCGGCTCTACCGCTCCGCCAAGGAGGCCGTGGAGAAGGCTCTCGGCTACGGCTACCGCGACCGCAAGGTGAAGAAGCGCGACTTCCGCCGCCTGTGGATCGTCCGCATCAGCGCCGCCTCCGTGCAGAACGGCCTGTCCTACAGCAAGTTCATGGGCGGCCTCAAGAAGGCCCAGGTGAACCTGGACCGCAAGATGCTGGCCGACCTCGCCGTCCGCAACCCGGAGGCGTTTAGCAAGCTCGTGGCCGTGGCCAAGGGCTGATCGCGAAAGCTGGACATCGCAGACACCCGAAAGGCCGCGCGAGCGGCCTTTCTCTGTATCGAGGCTCCCCATGGACCACCTGCTGCCGCCGGAGATCGCCGAGGCGGACCGCGCCTTCCCGGAGGCCCTCGCGGGCTGCGGCGACCTGGATGCCCTCCTGCGCCTGAAGGGGGCCTACACCGGCCGGGAGGCCAGCCACGTCGCGCGCCTCATGGACCTGCTCAAGGCCGCCCCCAAGGAGCAGAAGCGGGACCTGGGCGCAGCCGTCAATGCCCTCAAGGGGCGCTGGGAGGAGGCCCTCAAGGCCCGCCAGGGGGAGCTGGAGGCAGCGAAGAAGGTCGTCGGCACGGCTGCCTGGGATCCCACCCTGCCGCCGCCCCTGCCGGCCCGGGGCGCCCTGCACCCGCTCAACCGCCTCATGGACCGCCTGGTGGAGGTGTTCCGCCCCCTGGGCTTCCACGTGGAGGAGGGCCCCGAGGTGGAGACCGAGGAGCACAACTTCGACGGCCTCAACATCCCCGCCGACCACCCTGCCCGGGGCAGCGCCGACACCTTCTACCTCGCCGCCCACCCGGGACAGCTGCTCCGCACCCACACCAGCCCCGTGCAGGTGCGCACCCTGAAGCGCCTGGCGCCGGAGATCAGCGCCAAGGGCGGGATCCGCTTCCTGGCGCCGGGGCGCGTGTACCGCAAGGACGAGATCGATCCCACCCACAGCCCCATGTTCCACCAGGTGGAGGGGATGCTCGTGGGCCACGGCATCGGCATGCACCACCTGAAGGGCACGCTGGAGTACGCCCTGCGGGCGCTCTTCGGCCCCGCGACGGAGATCCGCCTGCGTCCGTCGTACTTCCCCTTCGTGGAGCCGGGCTGCGAGGTGGACGTGAGCTGCCCCCTCTGCGGCGCGAAAGGCTGCCGCGTCTGCAAGGGCTCGGGCTGGGTGGAGATCCTGGGCGCCGGCCTCATCCATCCGAACGTGCTCGAGTTCGCGGGCATCGATTCGAAGGCGTGGTCGGGCTGGGCCTTCGGCATGGGGGTGGAGCGCATGGCCATGATGCTGAGCCAGACGCCGGACCTGCGGCTGTTCTTCGAGAACGACCAGCGGTTCATCGAGGCCATGGGAGGGCTGGACTGATGTGGATGGAACGCGAAGCGCTGGCCGCGGAGCTTCCCGCCGCCGCCGCCCTGGCCACCCGCCAGCTGGCGGAGACCCTGGCCTCCCTGGGCTTCCCCGTGGATGCCGTCGAGCACCGGCCGGGCACGGAGGTGCTGGACGTGGACATCACGGCCAACCGGGGAGACGCCATGTCCCACCGGGGGCTGGCCCGGGACCTCGCGGCTCGGCTCCAGCAGCCCCTGGCGCCCCTGGCGCCGCCGCCCGCCGCG
>DASVZU010000056.1:0-1620 GCA_036391515.1 Holophagaceae bacterium | reverse complement strand
GCCGGAGCGCAGCCTGGAGATCCAGCGGAACCTGGGCTCCGACATCTGCATGGCCCTGGACGAGTGCCCTCCGGGGCGCCTGGAGCGCGGGAAGCTGGAGGAGAGCATGGCCCGCACCACCCGCTGGCTGGCCCGGAGCCGCGCGGTGCCCCTTCAGCCGCACCAGGGACTCTTCGCCATCAACCAGGGGGGCATCCACCTGGACCTGCGGCGGCGCCATCTGGCCGAGGCCCTGGAGATGGATGCGAAGACCCCCTTCCAGGGCTTCGCCGTGGGCGGCCTCAGCGTCGGCGAGCCCAAGGCGGAGATGAACGCGGTCCTGGCTGAATTCGTGCGCGAGCTGCCGGCCGAGCGCCCCCGCTACCTCATGGGTGTCGGCACGCCCGAGGACCTGCTCTTCGGCATCGAGCAGGGGGTGGACCTCTTCGACTGCGTCCTGCCCAGCCGGGAGGCCCGCCACGGCCGGATCCTCACCAGCCGGGGCAAGCTCAACCTCAAGAACGCCCGCCACCGGGAGACGGACCTGCCCCTCGATCCGGACTGCGGCTGCTACACCTGCCGGACCTTCAGCCGGGCCTACCTCCATCATCTTTTCCGCTGCGGCGAGCTGCTGGGCTTCACGCTGAACACGATCCACAACCTGAGCTACACTGTGGGGCTCACCCGAGCCGCGCGACAGGCCCTGCTGGAGGACCGTTTTCCAGCCTTCGCCAACGCCGCGCGCGCCGGATGGATGACCGAGGAGCCCTGAATGACCTTCGCCCTGATCCAGCAGACCCCCGCCGCCGGCCCTCCGGGCTGGACGCAGTTCGTGTTCATCGGCGGCATGGCCTTGATGTTCTACTTCCTCCTCATCCGGCCCCAGAGCAAGGCCCGGAAGGAGATGGAGGCCCGCCTCTCGAAGCTGAAGGCCGGCGACGAGGTGGTCCTGACCTCCGGCCTCTACGCCACCATCGACCGCGTCGAGGACAAGCACATCTGGCTGAAGCTCGGCGGGAATGTTGTGAAGGCCCGCCGCACCGCCGTGGCCTCGCTCGCCGCCGAACCCGAGTCCCAGAACTGACCCCTTCTCCCACCGGCCCGGCCATGCCGGGCCGCCTTCTCTAGGAGCGCCCCGTGACCAAACGGAGCCTCTGGCGCCTCGTCATCGTCCTCGCCGTGCTCGCCGGATGCGGCTACTTCTTCACGCCCCTCTCCAAGGTGAAGCTGGGCCTCGACCTCCGGGGCGGCGTCCACTTCGAGCTGGAGGTCCAGGGCCAGGAGGCCCTCGCGGTGGACCTGCGCGACACGCGGGACCGCCTGTCCTCGCGCCTCAAGGACAAGGGCCTGACCGCCGCCACCGTGGACGTGGACGGGACCACGCTCCGCGTGGACGGGGCCGGCGCCGACCAGAAGGCCACCCTCGAGAAGGCGGTGAAGGACTTCTTCCCCGGCTACACCCTGGCCGAGGAGGGGGCCTCTTACCGGCTCTCCCAGCGCTCGGACTACCAGAAGCAGCTGAAGGACGACGCCAACAAGCGGGCCCTGGAGGTCATCGAGAAGCGCATCCGCGACATCGATCCGGCCAACGTGCTGGAGCCCGAGATCACCGCCAGCGGTGCCGAGGGCAACCGCATCGTG
>DASVZU010000055.1:0-8497 GCA_036391515.1 Holophagaceae bacterium | reverse complement strand
CCGGGTGCAGTGGATCGAGCGCTCCGACGCCCCCCGCCAGGCCGTGGTCCTCGACCTCGACCTGAGCGAGCAGAACAGCGCGTCGGCCTTAGACCCCTGGACCAAGGCGATTCTGTTATCCTTTTGTCCCTCGAGGAGCGTTGCGAGGCGACCCGTTCGTCCCAGGCTCGAGACCGGCCCCGATCCGGATGCAACAACGGCGCTCACCCAGCAAATCGAATTGATTTGAAGGGTGTGGGGGAGAGCCGTCGCTGCCCGACGATCCTCCCTCCATGCGGCCCTCCCCTGGATCCTGGAGACGATATGAGCCTACTCGCCGTCGGAAGCGTCGCCTTCGATGACTTGGCGACGCCCTTTGGTTGCCGGGAGAACATCCTCGGCGGATCCGCCAGCTATTTCTCCCTGAGCGCCAGCCACTTCCGGCCTGTGGAGATCGTGGCGGTGGTGGGGCAGGATTTCGGACCGGAGCATTTCAGCGTTTTCGAGGGGCGTCCCATCGGCCTGGAGGGACTCGTCCAGGTTCCTGGGCAGAGCTTCCGGTGGAAGGGGGCCTACGGCCAGGATCTCAACGAGGCCCAGACCCTCGAGACCCATCTCAATGTCTTCGCCGGCTTCCGGCCCGTCCTTCCGGAAGGCTGCCGGACGGCTTCCTTCCTGTTCCTGGGCAACATCGATCCCACGCTCCAGCTGGACGTGGTGAGGCAGATGGCCCAGCGTCCCCAGTGGATCGCCTTGGACACCATGAACTTCTGGATCGAGGGCTCCCATGACGCCCTGCTGGAGGTCCTGAAGACCATCGACATCCTGTTGGTGAACGAGTCCGAAGCGCGCAGCCTCAGCGGTGAGCGGAACCTGGTGAAGGCCTACCGGAAGATCCAGGCGCTGGGACCCCGCATCGTGGTCGTCAAGCGGGGTGAACACGGCGTCTCGGTGTTCACACCCGAGGGCTTCTTCATGGCTCCGGCGTTCCCCCTGGAAGAGGTCCAGGATCCCACCGGCGCCGGCGATACCTTCGCGGGCGGATTCCTGGGCCATCTGGCGTCCGCGCAGACCTTCGATCTCCAGAGCCTGAAGCGAGCGGCCCTCGCCGGCACGGTCATGGCCAGTTTCACGGTGGAGGCCTTCGGCACGGCCCGCCTGCAGGCGTTGACCGCCGAGGATATCCGGGAGCGCATGCGCCTGTTCTCGGACATGATCCACGTCTCCTACAACTGAAGCCTCAACCATCCACCGGAGAACACAAGATGAAGACCAGCCACCACCTCTTCACATCCGAAAGCGTCACCGAGGGTCATCCCGACAAGATGGCCGACCAGATCTCCGACGCGGTCCTCGACGCGGCCCTCAAGGACGATTCCCACAGCCGCGTGGCCTGCGAGACCCTCCTGACGACGGGGCTGGTGCTCGTGGCCGGCGAGATCACCACGGACACCTACATCCCCGTGGCCCAGCTGGTGCGCGACGTGGTGCGGGACATCGGCTACGACCACCACGACAAGGGGTTCGACTTCAACACCTGCGCGGTCATGGCGACCATCGACCGCCAGAGCCCGGACATCGCCATGGGCGTGGATACCGGCGGCGCCGGCGACCAGGGCCTCATGTTCGGCTACGCCTGCCGCGAGACGCCGGAGCTGATGCCCGCGCCCATCCACTACGCCCACCTGCTCACCCGGAAGCTGTCCGAGGTCCGGAAGAACGGCCAGCTCCCCTGGCTGCGCCCCGACGGGAAGTCCCAGATCACCGTGGAATACGAAGGGAGCCGGGTGCGCCGCATCCACACCGTCGTGATCTCCACCCAGCACGATGAGCACATCACCAATGCCACCATCCGGGACAGCGTTATGAAGGACGTGATCAAGGCGGCCCTTCCTGGCGAACTGCTGGACGACCACACCATCTACCACGTGAATCCCACGGGGCGATTCGTGGTGGGCGGGCCCATGGGCGACACGGGCCTCACGGGCCGGAAGATCATCGTGGACACCTACGGGGGCAGCGGCCACCACGGGGGCGGGGCCTTCTCGGGGAAGGATCCCAGCAAGGTGGACCGCAGCGCGGCCTACATGGGCCGCTACATCGCCAAGAACATCGTGGCCGCGGGCCTGGCGGACCGCTGCGAGATCCAGCTGGCCTATGCCATCGGCGTGGCGGAGCCCGTGTCCATCGCGGTGGACACCTTCGGCACCGGGCAGGTCTCGGACGAGGCCATCGTGAAGGCCGTGCGCGAGGTCTTCAGCTGCACCCCCCGGGCCATGATCGAGGCCCTGGACCTGCGCCGCCCCATCTACCGCGCCACGGCGGCCTACGGCCACTTCGGCCGGGACCACTTCAGCTGGGAGAAGACGGACAAGGTCGAGGCGCTCCGCCGGGCGGCGCGGTAGGCCGCTTGCGGCTGGGACTACTTCAGCTGGGAGAAGACGGACACCATCCGACCGCAGCATAGCGGAGGGAGGATAGGGCCGCGCGGGCGAAGACCGTGCGGGGGCGCAGCCCCGAGGACCGGAGGTCCGAGCCAAGATCGAGGCGCTCCGCCGGGCGGCGTGGTAGCCCGAAGGCACGCCTAGCCCGCCGCTTCCACGCGGTTCCGGCCCCCCTCCTTGGCGCGGTAGAGGGCCTCGTCCGCGTACTTGAGGAGATCCTCGGCGTTGGGCACCTCGCCCTGGCCGTCCCGCGCGGCGACGCCCATGCTGGCGGTCTTGCGGATGGTCACGCCGTCGTGGGTGTGGTCCAGCTCGGCGAATTTCTGGCGGAGGGTGTCGGCCACCTGGATGGCGGCGGGGAGGTCCGTGTGGGGCAGCACCAGGGTCAGCTCCTCGCCCCCGTACCGGGCCGCCAGATCCGTGGTGCGCACGCCGGCCTTGAGCATCTTCCCGATGCCGCGCAGCACCTCGTCGCCCATGGCGTGGCCGTAGGTGTCGTTCACCTGCTTGAAGTGGTCGATGTCGATCATCACCACCGAGAGAGGGGTCTTGTAGCGGCGGGCCCGCTGCACCTCCTGGTCCAGCTTGGTCATGAGATGCCGGCGGTTGGCGAGCCCCGTGAGGGCGTCCGTCACGGAGAGGGCTTCCAGCTGCGCATTCTTCTCCCGCAGCTCGTCCTGAAGCAGCTTCAGCTTGGTGTGGATGCGCACCCGGGCCAGCAGCTCCTTCTCGTGGAAGGGCTTGGTGACGTAGTCGGAGGCGCCGCGCTCCAGGATCTCGGCCTTGCGGTCGAGGTCGTCCTCGGCGGTGAGGATGATGACGGGGATCTGCTCCAGTTCCTTGCGGCTGGCCTTCAGGCCCAGGAACTTGAGGCCGTCGAAGCCCGGCATCACCAGGTCGCAGAGCACGACGTCCGGGGGCTGCTCCATGATCATTTTGAAGGCCGTTAGGCCGTCCCCGGCCTCCATGAAGTGGGTGAAGATCCCGTCCTTCATGAGCACGGCCTTGATCTCGGCCCGGATCATGGTGTTGTCGTCGACGATGAGGATCCGTCCGGCCATGTCAAAGTTCCTCGCGGGCGATGTGGACCTGGCGGACCCAGCCGGTCCAGGCGGCGGAGTCGAGGGGGCCCGCCTGCGGCGGTGGCAGATGGCGGCGCAGAGCCCGGCTGCGGGCCAAGGCGGGGGCCGCGAGGCCGGGGGGCATGGCGTCGGCGGCTTCCGCGCAGGCGCGGGTCCCCTCGGCCGTCTGGCAGACCAGCAGCCAGTCTTGGCCGGCCTCGAGGCTGAGGCGCACCCGGTCGGACCAGCTCCAGTCGGCGCAGCCGCCCATCTCGAGATCATCGGGCAGGAAACGTCCGGCCACGCCCCAGGGGTTGGCCGCCACGGAGCCGCGGTGGAGGCTGGCGGGCAAGGCGCCGGAGCCGGGGGTGCGCAGGTGGGCCACCATCACCAGGCGGTCGGGGTGGGCCAGGGGCACGAAGGCCGAGGCGTTGCGATCCACCCGGGCAGCGTCGGCCAGCTCGGGCAGGCCCTTGTGGCTGTCCAGCGAGGTGCCTCCGAGGCCCGGGAAGTGCTTGAGGCAGCCCCGGACGCCCGTGCCCTCCAGGCCGTGCAGGAAGGCGCCCACGGCCGCGGCGGCCTCGGCGGGATCGGCGCTGGCGGCCCGGTCGCCGATGCCGGCCTCCGGGTGCCCGTCCCACAGGTCCAGCACCGGAGCGAAGTCCACGTTGAAGCCCAGGAGCCGGAGCCCCTCGCCCCAGAGCCGGCCCCAGTGCCCGCAGGCGGCGGCGCCTCCCCGGGTCCAGATGCGCCGCAGGGGCGGCGTATCGCCCACCCAGGGGCGCAAGCGGCTCACGGGGCCGCCCTCCTGATCCAGGGCCACGGCCAGGGGGAGATCCTGGCCGAAACGGGCCTGGAGCCCGTCGACGAGCGCCTTGCAGCGTGCCGGGCCACGGACGGGGTCGGGATCCAGGTTGCGCGCGAAGAGGATGATCCCCCCCGGCGCGAAGTCGAGGTCCGCGGTGGAGGCGTCGAGGCCCCTGAATCCAGTCCAGAGAAGCTGCCGGGCGGAAGTCATGCCTCACCTTACCCGCAGAGCCAGCTCCAGGTGGCGCACGAGCAGCTGGAATGCGGGATCGGTGGGAGAGAAGGCGGAGCGGTCGATGAAGCCGAGGTAGAGCCAGGCCGTGCCGCCCAGGGGGATCCCGTGCTCCTCGAGGTAGCCCAGACCCGGGCGCGGCCTGGGAAGGCCGGGCAGGCGGGCAGGCAGGGGCCGGGGACCGCGCTGCACCAGGCAGACCGGACCTTCACCGTCCCCCTGGTAGCAGGCGAGCCCATCCGGGGACCAGCGGGCCTCGATGCGATCCAGGAAGGGGATCACGGCCGCCGTGAGGGTGTCGGCGTCCTGGGCCCGGGTCGTGAGGTCGCAGAGCTCCAGGGCCTCGCGCTGGACCTCGCGCAGCTCGCGGGTCCGCGCGTAGATGCGGGCTTCCAGCTCCTCCCGGTAGGCGGCCAGCTTCCTCAGGAGCCGGGCGTGGTCCAGGGCCCGGTCCAGCACCACCTCGATCTCCGCGATCTGGAAGGGCTTCTGGATCAGGTCGTAGGCGCCCTGCTTGAGGGCCTGGATGCTGGTGTCCAGGGTGGCGAACCCCGTGACGAGGACGCACAGGGTCTCGGGGAATCGCTGGCGGATGGCGGACATCAGATCCAGGCCCGAAGCCCCTCCTGGCATGTTGAGGTCGGTGACCACCACCGAGAACTCCCGCTGGCCCATGCGCTCCAGGGCCGCCTCCGCGCTGCTGGAGACCTCGATGGTGTACCCGCGCTTCGCCAGCGCCTCCCCGAGGGTCTCCCGCATGACGGGATCGTCATCCACCAGGAGGACGCACTCGGGAATCACGGGCTGCCCCAGGGGCGGCTGGCGATGCGCTCGTAGATCCGCGCTTCGATGAAGATGCGCAGGACCTCGGGGTCCAGCAGGTTGACGGAGGCCTCCTGCTCGAGGATCTCCAGGCTGCGCTCCACGCTCACGGCCGCCTTGTAGGGCCTGTCCGCCGCCGCCAGGGCGTCGAAGACATCCGAGACGGCCATGAGCTTGCTCTGCACGGGGATCTCCGGGGCCTTGAGCTGCCGGGGGTAGCCCATGCCGTTCAGCCGCTCGTGGTGGGCGTAGGCGATGTCCGGGACACCGGCCAGTTCGCTGGTCCAGGGGATCTGCCGGAGGAAGCGGTAGGTGTGGGTCACGTGGCTCTGGATCTCCTCGCGCTCCTGGGCGGAGAGGCTGCCCTTGCGGATGCGGAGGAGATCCAGGTCCTCGGGCTCGATGAGGGGGCGGTTCGGTCCGGTCCAGTGCTGGTAGCTGAGCCCCGCGACCTGGTCCAGCTCCTGGGCGGCGTCCTGGGGGAGCACCGTGGGCTCGTTGCAGCGGCGGATCAGCTCCAGGAGGTGCCGGGCTTCCTCCTCCTGCTGCCGCAGGAGGTCCTTCACCTTGGCGGGATCGAAGGGGATGCCCCGGCTCCAGGCGTCGAGCATCCGGTCCCGCATGGCCTCGAGGGTGCGCTGGTGCAGCCGCTGGAAGATGCTCTCCAGCCGCTCGCCTTCGATCTTCTTGGCCTTGACCAGTACCTGCTCGCGCACGCCGACCTTGCCGAAGTCGTGGAGCAGGCTGGCGTAGCGGATCTCGCGGATCTGGATGGGCGTGAAATGGTGGCCGCCGTAGGGCCCGTTGGGCGTCTCGTTGATGGCCTCCGCCAGTCCCACCGTGAGGTCGGCCACGCGGCTGGAGTGGCCGGAGGTGCTGGGATCGCGGGCCTCGATGGCGGTCACGGAGGCGTTCACGAAGCCCTCGAAGAGGCGCTCGATGTCATTCTTCAGCCCCAGGATCTCCTGGGTGCGGGCCTCCACCATGCGCTCCAGGTTCTTCTGGTACTCCTCGTTCTCCTGGCGCAGCCGGTAGTGGTCCAGGGCGCGCTCCAGGCTGGCCTCGATCTCCGCGAGCTTGAAGGGCTTCTGGATGAAGTCGTAGGCGCCCCGCTTCAGGGCCTGGATGGCGGCCTCGGTGGTGGCGTAGCCCGTCATGAGGATGCCCATGGTGCGGGGATCCTCGTCGTGGATGGCCCGCAGGAGCTCCAGCCCCGAGAGGCCGCCCGGCATGTTCAGGTCCGTGAAGACCACGGGGAAGTGCTTCTCCCGGACGCGATCCAGGGCCTGGTTGCCGCCCTGGGCGCCCTCTGCGTCGTAGCCCTGGTCGGCCAGGGCCTCCACCAGCAGCTCACGGAGGTCGGCTTCGTCGTCCACGATGAGGATGGGGATCGGGGGGGTCAGCGGCACAGCGTCTCCACGGGCACCCACCCTCATCGGCCGGGGGCTGGCGGAAGGCAAGTTCCGGCCCGGAGCTTCGCCGCGGCCGCCGGGAGGCCTACTGGACGGCCTGGGCCTCCACGGCCAGTTCCCCGTCCCGGAGGACCAGCCGGGCCAGGCCCCCGGGCCGGAGCTCCCCCTTCAGGACCAGGCGGGAGAGGGGGTTGACCACCACCTGCTGGACGAGGCGCTTGAGGGGCCGGGCGCCCAGCTGGGGATCGGTTCCTGCCTCGGCCAGCCAGGCGAGGGCCGCTTCCGGCACGTCGAGCTCCAGCCGCTGGGCCTGGAGCAGGGCCTGGACGCGCTTCAGCTGGATCCCCGCCACGGCCACCATGTCCGCCCGGCCCAGGGGGTGGAAGACCACCACCTCGTCCAGGCGGTTCAGGAATTCGGGCCGGAAGGCCCCGTGGAGGGCCGCCTTCACCGCCGCCTGGGCCCGGTCGGGGTCGCCCCCGGCCTCGAAGATGGCTTGGCTGCCCAGGTTGGAGGTCATGAGCACCACCGTATTGCGGAAGCTCACCGTGCGGCCGTGGCCGTCCGTGAGGCGGCCGTCCTCCAGCACCTGGAGGAAGAGGTCGAAGATCCGCGGGTGGGCCTTCTCCATCTCGTCCAGGAGGATCACGGCGTAGGGCCGGCGGCGGATGGCCTCCGTGAGCCGGCCGCCCTCCTCGTAGCCCACGTAGCCGGGGGCCGAGCCGATGAGCCGGGTGGCGTCCGCCTCATGGGTGAACTCGCTCATGTCGATGCGGACCATGGCGGCCTCGTCGTCGAAGAGGAATTCCGCTAGGGCCCGGGCCACCTCGGTCTTGCCCACGCCCGTGGGCCCCAGGAAGAGGAAGCTGCCGATGGGCCGCTTGGGATCCCCCAGGCCGGCCCGGTTGCGGCGCAGGGCATCGGAGATGGCGGCCAGAGCCGGATCCTGGCCCACCACGCGCTCGCGGAGGCGCTCCTCCATGTGCATCAGCTTCTCGACCTCGCCCTCCATCAGGCGGCTCACGGGGATGCCCGTCCAGCGGCTGACCACCGCCGCCACGTCGGGCTCGCCCACCTCGAGGCGGAGCATGGCGCTTTCCTTCGGGCTGGCTGCCGCGAGCTGCTTCTCCAGGGCGGGGATCTCGCCGTACTCCAGGCGGGAGGCCCGCTCGTACTCGCCCCGCGTCTTGGCCTGGTCCAGCTCGATGCGCAGGTCGTCCAGCTTCTTCTGGAGGGCCCGGGCCCCCTCGATGACCTTCTTCTCGTTCTCCCACTGGGCCCGCAGGCGGCCCAGCTCCTCGTTCAGCTCTGCCAGCTCCTTCTCGAGGTCGGCCAGCCGGGCCCGGCTGGCGGGATCCTTCTCCTTCGTGAGGGAGTGCCGCTCCAGCTGGAGCTGCATCTCGCGCCGCTCCCGCACGTCGATCTCCGTGGGCCGGCTGTCGATCTGCATGCGGACGGCGCTGGCGGCCTCGTCCATGAGGTCCACGGCCTTGTCGGGCAGGAAGCGGTCGGCGATGTAGCGCTGGCTCAGCTGGGCGGCGGCCACCAGCGCGGCGTCCTGGATGCGCACGCCATGGTGCAGTTCGTAGCGCTCCTTGAGGCCGCGGAGGATGGAGATGGCGTCCTCCACCGTGGGCTCCTCCACCAGCACGGGCTGGAAGCGGCGCTCCAGGGCGGCGTCCTTCTCGATGTGCCGGCGGTACTCGTCCAGGGTGGTGGCGCCGATGCAGCGCAGCTCGC
>DASVZU010000054.1:0-1746 GCA_036391515.1 Holophagaceae bacterium | reverse complement strand
ATTTCCTCTTCCGCGTGCAGGAGGAGCTGCCCGAGGGCGTGCCCCCCTTCAAGGAGGTCCGCGCCAAGGTGCTGGCCGCCTGGAAGCTGGAGGAGGCCCGCAAGCAGGCCCTGGCCAAGGCCCAGGCGGTTCTCAAGGGCGGCGACCTGAAGGCCCTGGGCGGAGTCCTCACGACCCAGGCCTCCGGCCCCATCAGCGCCCTCAAGGATCTGGCGGGCATTCCGGCCATCCGCAAGGCGCTGCTCGATACCCCCGTGGGCCAGCTCACCCCTCCGGCCTGGACCGGCGACGGCAAGCTCTGGGCCGCGAAGATCGCCTCCCGCGAGCCGGCTCCGGCCCTCACCTTCGAGACCCGCCGCGCCCTCGTCCAGGACATCCAGACCGGCGAGGCCCAGAAGCTGCTCTCCGCCGAGCTGCAGTACCTCGACCGCCAGGGCCGCGAGCGGGCGGGCCTCCGCAGCTTCTGGGGCCAGTTCGGCGGCGTCTACCTCAATGCCGAGGCCCTAAAGGGGCAGATGGAGCGCTAGGCCCCTCCAGCCGGGCAAGGCCGGGAACGGCCTCCTGGAGGGCGCGCAGGTGCGGATGGGGCGGATCGGACAGCAGCTGTCCGGTCCCGCCCTGGCAAAGGACCGCCCCTTCCTGGAGCAGGAGGGTTCGGTCGCACAGGGCCCCCATCAGGCGCAGGTCGTGGCTGGACAGGAGCAGGGCCGTGCCCCCCGCCTTCACCTCCAGCAGCAGGGCCAGCAGGTGACTGGCCAGGGTGGGGTCCAGGGCCGAGAAGGGCTCGTCCAGCACCAGCAGGGCCGGTTCCAGCATGAGGGCCCGGGCCAGGCAGAGGCGCTGGGCCAGCCCACCGGACCAGGTCGCGGGCCGCTGGGCCAGGGCTGTCTCGGGGAACTTCACCCGCGCCGCCATCCGCGCGGCGGCCTCCCGCCGGGAGATCGGCATGCCCCGGCCCTGGATCTCCAGGGGCTCCGCGAGGATCTCCCATCCGGTGCGGTGGGGCGGCAGGCTGGCCTGGGAGTCCTGGAAGACCGCCTGGATCCGCGCCCGGCGGGGGCGGCGGAGGCGCTCCGGTACGCCCGACCAGGGCGCGCCCTCCAGCCTCACGGCGCCCTCCGTGGGCTCGATCAGGCCCAGCACCAGGTGCAGCAGCGTGGTCTTCCCCGACCCGCTCTCGCCCACCACTCCCCAGGCCTCGCCCGGGGCCACCTCGAAGGTGACGTCCCGCAGCGCCCAGGTCCCACCCCGCCGCAGGCCGAGGCCCTCGACGGCGAGCAGGGGTCCGGTCAGCGGATCACCTCGAGGCCGCCCAGGTAGGGGCGAAGGGCCCCCGGCACGACGATGCTGCCGTCGGGCTGCTGGCCGTTCTCGAGGATCGCCACCCAGGTGCGGCCCACGGCCAGGCCGCTCCCGTTGAGGGTGTGGAGGAAGCCGGGCTTGCCGTCCTTGGGACGGAAGCGGATGTTGGCCCGGCGGGCTTGGAAGTCGCCGAACCAGCTGCAGGAGCTGATCTCCCGATAGGTGTTCTGGGAGGGCAGCCACACCTCCAGGTCGTAGGTCTTCAGGCTGCTGAAGCCCATGTCGCCCGTGCAGAGCATCACGCGGCGGTAGGGCAGGCCCAGGGCCTCCAGGATGGCCTCGGCGTTGGCCGTGAGACGCTCCAGCTCCGCCTCCGCATCCTCCGGCGCCGCGAAGGCCACCAGCTCCACCTTGTGGAACTGGTGCTGGCGGATGATGCCCTTG
>DASVZU010000053.1:0-17602 GCA_036391515.1 Holophagaceae bacterium | reverse complement strand
CGCTTCATCAAGCCCCTGGACGCGGATCTCATCCGGACCTGGGCCGGCCGGTGCCGGGCGGTGGTGACCCTGGAGGAGGGCTGCGCTCCCGGCGGCTTCGGCGCCGCGGTGGCGGAGTCCCTGGCGGATGGCGGATTGGCCTGCCCCCTCCTCCGCTGCGCGGTACCTGACCATCTGGTCCACCATGGCGATCCCAAGCGGCTGCTGGAGGAGGAAGGCCTGGACCCTGCCAGCCTGCTGCGACGGATCCGGGAATTCCACGGCACGCTCAAGTAAAACCTTGCGCCCGAGGCGGGAAATTCCTAAGGTTTCACCTAACCTAGGTTCCGTTTCCAGCTGAGGAGTTCCGTGAGGCTTCACCCGAGTCGTACCTTGACCCGTTGCGTCCTGGCCGTGGCCTGCGTCTACCTGCCCGCCCAGGGATGGGATGCCGCCACCCAGGCGCAGGGCTGGGCGCGCCAGGACAAGGATGACTCCTTCACCTTCTACGATCCCGCCGCCAAGGTCCTGCACACCTGGATGCGCGACGGCGGAGAGATCCGCACCGTTCCGCTGGGGCGCCTGGAGAACCCGCCCTCCAAGTGGATCATCGACCCCCGCGGCAACGCCTGGGTGGTGGAGGGCACCACCCTCGCCCAGGTGGAACCCAATGGTCGCGTCGCGAAGACCATCAAGCTCCCGGCCGAGGTGGGCAGCGTCAGCTGGGACACCCGGGGCTTCATCCTCTCCTTCAAGACCCAGGAGCCCTACCTGGAAAAGCGCCGGTACGCGGACGGGGACACCCTCTGGACCTTCGGCGCCAAGCCCAGCAACAAGGAAGCCCTCTCCAGCCGGAACCTCCACCCCCTGCTGATGGACGACCTCGACCACATCCTCCTGGGGAACGGAAACGACCTGAACCTCAGCCTGATCAACTCGGATACGGGAAAGAAGGAGGGGGAAACCACCTTCAAGATCGGCAAGGACGCCGTACCTGCCTTCGCCGGAGGTTCGCTGGACCGGGGCCCCCTCTGCCTCTGGAGCGGCAAGAATGTCGCCTTCGCCTCGATGAAGGCCACGGACCTGCCGGCCGCCCTCCGGGGCACCCTGCAGGGCCAGGTCCTCGCCCGCATCGACCTCACCTCCTCCACCGTGGAGTTCCTCCCCACGGGGCTCCCGGACGATCACCTGCTGGTGGGCGTCCTCGACGGCCAGGCCGTCCTCGTGAATCCCAAGGGTGGACTGCTGCTGGTGGCCGTGAAGTAGGACCGGCCTACTTCGCAGGAGCGAGCAGGCGTTCCCGGTCCAGGTAGGGGATGGTGCGCCAGTTGTCCGCCGCGGCCAGCGAGAGGCTGGGCCGGGAGAGCACGTACTCCAGCAGGAGGTTCCGCTGGAGCGCCTTCGTCACCAGGTCCGGCTGCCCCTTGAAGCCGATGGCCGCCATGTAGCCGCCGCCCCCCCGCAGGCGGTAGGTGCTGAGGGCCAGGGTGAACACCTGGTCCGGCGCCACGGGCCGGCCCTGGTAGCGGAGGTTCACCACCCGGCTGCCCACGGGCTTGCCCAGATCCAGGGCATAGGCCACGCCGTCCACCGTGTCCACGTTGTAGAAGGGCATCTCGCGGTTGAAGAGGTCCGGCTGCCAGCTGAAGTGGTAGCCGGTGGCGGCGTGCTCCAGGTAGAGCCGCAGCTGGGCCCCCGTGATGCGGATGCGGGCCACCCGGTTGTCGAAGGGCAGCAGGGCGTAGAACTGGCGGACGCTGGTGGGCCCCTTTGGGATGAAGATCCCCGGGTCCGCGCAGGCAGCGGCGGAGAGCTGGGCTCCCGTGGCCTGGCGCTGGACCAGGTGGATCAGCTGGGCCAGGGGGGTGTCCTCCATGCGGCCCCAGCGGCCGTCCAGGTCCGTGGCCAGGTTCGTGGCGGGCGTATCCAGGTAGCGGCTCGTGGCTGCCCGCAGGTCCGCGGTGAGGCGCAGGACTTCGGCATCCGAAGGCGTGTCGTTCTCCGGTCGCAGCAGGCGGCCCCGGGCCGAGGCCACCCGCCAATGGTCGCCGTCCTTGTGCAGGTCCAGGTCCACCGCGGCCATCGCCCGGCCGAAGCACTGGGCCTGGAGGATGGGCACGCCCTTCAGCTCCGTCTGGAGGGCCTGGTGGGTGTGCCCGGTGAAGATGGCGTCGAGCCCCGGCACCTGGTCCGCCAGGCGCAGGGCCTCGTTCTCGTCGCCCTCCCTACCATCCACGGCCCCCAGCCCCGAATGGAGCAGGGCCACCACCACGTCCGCCTTCTCCTGGGCCCTGAGGCGCGGAACGAGCGTGCGGGCCGTGGCCACGATGTCCCGGAAGCGCAGGCCGGGATAGTTCTCCGGCTCCTCCATCCGGGGGATGGCGGGCGTGGTGAAGCCCAGGATGAGGACACGCACCCCCGCCATCGTCACGAGAGTCGAGGCCGGGAAGGCGCCGCGCCCCTCGGCGTCCACGGTGTTGGCCGACAGGAAGGGGAACTTCGCCTCCTTCTCCGCGCCGCGCAGCACGTCCATCCCGAAGTTGAACTCGTGGTTGCCCACCGCCATGGCGGCGTAGCCCAGGGCGTTCATGACGGCGATGCTGGGCTCGGGCAGGTCCCGCCGCAGCACGTTGTGGACGTAGTTGATGGGCTCGCCCTGGATCGTGTCGCCGCAGTCCACCAGGAGGGTGTTGGGATTTTCCGCCTGCTGGCGGCGGATGAGGGTGGCGATCTTGGCCCATCCCTGGTTCGCGGGCTGGAGGCTGTAGGTGTCCTCCGCCATCACGTGGCCGTGCATGTCCGTGGTGCCAAGGATCTGAATCCGTACGTCTTGGGCCTGGAGCCCCACCGCGATCAACAGGATTCCCAGCCAGCGCCGCATGCAGCCTCCGTGTCCCCCGCCATACCGATGGTTGGAAGGGGCCCCGTTCAAGGGTAAACTGGCCCCTCAACCCAGGATGCCCCCTCTTTCGGAGCCCCCATGCAAGAAGTCCAGATCAAGGCCCCCAAGCACGAGTTCACGCTGCTCTGCGACGACATCCGCCAGGAGATGGGCGGCAAGACCTCGCTGATGGGCCTGTACGACCATCACATCGTGGTGCCCCAGGTGCCCTTCACCCTGCCCAAGGTGTGCTTCTACACCCGCTTCTCCCGCATGGACGGCCAGTTCAAGTTCGGGTTCTCCATCGTCAGCCCCACCGGCGACCGCAAGGACGTGATCCGCGACAGCGACGTGCAGATCCCCGACGGCGCCAAGGAGGGCACCTTCAACGTCATCGCCAGCCCCTTCGAGGTGAGCGGCGAGGGCGTCTACGAGGTGATCATCGCCCTGACCAAGGGTGCCGACCGCTTCGAGTACGTCTACAAGTTCGCCATCTCCGACGCCAGCCGCCTCCAGGCCGAGTACGAGAAGGCCATGGCCGAGGCCAACCAGGGCGGGAACTAGGCCCCAGCCCTCATCGGCTGTTCCGCAACGGCGCCCCGTGGGGCGCCGTTGCTTTTAGACTGGGGACCGGGGAATCCATGACCGACCGCTACGCCAAGCAGCGCATCTTCTCGGCATCGCCTGCGGCGATACGCGAGGCCTCCACATCCCTGTCCCCGGACCTCGGATAGGCCCAGCCATGTCCACCGACCGCTATGCCAAGCAGCGCATCTTTCTCGGCCGGGAGGCCGACGAGGCGCTGCGTACGAAGCGGGTGGCGGTGCTGGGCCTGGGCGCCCTGGGCTCGGTCATCGCCCCATGGCTGGCCCGGGCCGGGGTGGGGCACCTCACGCTCATCGACCGGGACGTGGTAGAAGCCAGCAACCTCCAGCGCCAGCTCCTCTACGGCGAGGCCGACCTTGGCCTCCCCAAGGCGGAAGTGGCCGCCCGGCGGCTGGCCGAGGCCAACTCCACCGTCGAGCTGAAGGCCTTGGTGGCGGACCTCACCTCCGGCAACGCCCGGGAACTGCTCTCCAGCTTCGACCTGATCTGCGACGGCACGGACAACTTCGAGGCCCGCTTCCTCATCAACGACGTGGCCCTCCTCACCGGCACGCCCTGGATCTACGCCGGGGTCATCGGCGGGGAAGGCCTGGTGTGGCCCCTGAACCCGCCCCGGACGCCCTGCCTACGCTGCCTCCTGGAGGAGCCCCCCGCCGGCGGCGATGTGGACACCTGCGACAGCGCCGGCGTGCTGGGCCCAGCCGTGGGCGTCATCGGCAGCTGGGCCGCCCTGGAGGCGATCAAGTTGCTCACGGGCAAGCCCCCCCACGCGGATCTGGTGCGGTTCGACTTCTGGGAGGACGAGCGGCAGTTCCTGAAGCCGCCGAAGACCCGCTGCCGCTACTGCACGGAGCGCGTGACCGAGTTCCTGGACGCACGCTGGACCCTGAAGGCCAGCCCCCTCTGCGGCCTGGAGGGCGTCCAGATCCGCGTGAACCCGCCCGGGAAGCTCGATCTCGACGCCCTGAAGGCGCGGCTGGAGGCCCGCACCCGCAGCCCCTGGAAGCGGGCCGGGCTGATGCTGAAGGGGAAGGAGGGTCCCGACGAGATCACCCTCTTCGCCGACGGCCGCGCCCTCGTCCACGGCCCCATGACCCCCGAGCGCGCCCGCAGCTGGTACACCGAAGTGGTGGGATGTTGAGGCCGCTCCCGGCGGTTCATTCCCCGCAGAGAACGCGGAGAGCGCAGAGGAAGGTCGCCTTTGCTGCGCGCCCTCTGCGTTCCTCGCGGTTGGCGGGTGTCTTTCCGGAGCTGCTCGATGCTTAACGTCCTCCTCGCCTCCCGGAACGCCGGCAAGCTGCGCGAGTTCGCCGAGCTGCTGCCGGAGGTCCACCTGATCCCCTGGCCGATGGAGGCGCCGGAGCTCCCGGAGACCGGCGCCTTCTTCCAGGACAACGCCCTGCAGAAAGCGGAGGGCGCGCGGGCCTGGTGGCGGGAACACGGCACGGAGCCCGTGGACGGCGTGCTGGCCGATGATTCGGGTCTCTGCGTGGACGCGCTCTGGGGCGGCCCCGGCGTCCTCTCCGCCCGATTCGCGCCGGATCTGCCTTCGTACCGCGAGCGGAACGCCCGCCTGCTGGCCATGGTCCCGGAGGATGCGACCCGCACCGCCCGGTTCGTCTGTGTGCTGGCCTTCGCGCCCATGGACGGCGCGTCGTTCACGGCCAGCGGGTCCGTGGAGGGGAGCCTCGCCATCGAGCCCCGCGGCGGCCACGGCTTCGGCTACGACCCCATCTTCATCCCCGAGGGCTTCGACCGCACCTTCGGCGAGCTGCCCGCCGCGGTGAAGCACACCCTCAGCCACCGGGCGAGGGCCTGCGCGGCCCTGCAGGCGCGGCTGGCACCCTGACGGCGGAGGCCTGCGGGACCCCCGCGAGACACCTCAGGACCGCCAGCGTCTCCGCCTCGGCCCGGGCGGGCGGCCACGCGGCCATCTCCGCCAGGCGGTGCGTGCGCCGCAGGTGCCGGACCACCTGCAGGCCGAGCCAGTAGCCCGTCCGGTCGGGCAAGTCGGAGCCGGTGCCCTTCGGCGCCACGTTGAACCAGCGGCGGAAGGCCTCCGGATGCGCGGGATCCGCGGCGAGGACGTCCGCGTCGGCCAGGAAGCGCCGGCTGATCTCCGGCAAGCGGCGCTCTGGAAGGACGCCGAGATCCTCCTGCAAGAGCAGCTGTCCGTCAGTGCGGCCCGAGGCGAGGAGGGAGCTGACGTAGGTCGCGAACCCCTCCGCGAAGAGGGGCAGCCGCAGGGTGGCCCCGGGCATCACCCCGTCGTCCCGGATCCCCGCGCGGGTGGCGTGGTAGAGGTGGAACAGCTCGTGGGCCAGGAGGATATCCAGGTCCACCTGTTCGAGGACCAGGGAATCCACTGCGAGCAGCAGCACGGGCGTCCCGTCCGCACGCAATCCGCTCTTCGCGTCGAAGTTCGGGGCCAGCACCACCTCGATCGCCGGATCCGCCGCCGCATCCGGGAACAGGGCGCGGAAGCGGGCGGCCTGACCGGGCAGCGCCGAGGCCAGGGCCTCCGCAGCCGCCGGGATCTGACCGGCGATGCGGCCGTAGGCGGCGAAGCGGGCGCGCAGCAGTCGCGCCTTCCGCGACGGCGAGTCGGGATGGTCCCGGGTCTCCCAGACCGCCGCCTCGTAGAGCGCCTGCCGGGGCTGCTCCACCATCTGGTCCCAGAGCCGGAGCTGGACTTCGAAGGACTGCCCCTGGGCCCGGGACCAGAAGAGCCCGAAGGCCGCCACCGGGCCTTCGGCGGGCCCGCCCGCCAGGAGGCCGGCGGAAAGGGCCGCGGCGAGGAGGGGGGCCGGGATCCGGCGGATCACGGCCGCTTCCCCAGGAAGAGCCTCGGATCCACCCGGGCGTCGTTGAGGCTCAGGGACCAGTGCAGGTGCGGCCCGGAGGCCCGGCCCGTCCGGCCCACCTCGCCCACCAGGTCGCCGGCCTTCACGACCTGCCCCTCCTTCACCTCGATCTTCGAGAGGTGGCAGAGCAGGCTGACCACGCCCTCGCCGTGGGCGATGAAGACCGAGTTCCCGCTGAAGAAGAAATCCCCGGTGAGCACCACGACGCCGGCGGCCGGCGCCCGCACGGCCTGGCCCTGGGGCGCCCGGATGTCGAGGCCTGCGTGGGGCGAGCGCGGCTCGCCGTTGAAGATCCGGCGCAGGCCGAAGGAGGCCGTGAGGTCCCCCGGCGTGGGACGCAGGAAGACCAGGGACGGAACGAGTCCCTCAGGCCGGGCCTTCCAGGCCGGGCCGATGTTCAGGCGCTCCCGGGCGATGCGTGCCTCCTCCTCCGGGCCGGGGGACACCAGGCGCGGATCCTCCACGTGGACGCGCTGCACCGGGTAGCGCTTGGGGTGGATGGTGAAGGGCACCGGGCGACCGTCCGCCTCGAGGGTGCCGGGCCCGGGTACCGCGTCGAGGGGAATGCCCACGATGGCGACCCAGCGCCCCGCGTCCTGGCGCACCAGCACGGGTTGGCCGCGGTAGGTGGCCTCGCCGGGCCTGCCGCCCGGGAGGGGCACCACGGCCACCCCGCCGGGCACCGGGGAGGCCCTGAAGGGGAGCCGCGCCGAAGGTCCTGCGGCGAGGGACAGGGCCACCACGGCAGGGGCCACAGCGCGGGGGGTCAAGGACATCCGGTTCCTCCGGGAAGGGGGCTCCAGGATAGCGGGACGCCAGGATGGAAGAAGGTTGACAGGGGAATCCGGAGGTTCCATATTTATTTCGAATTCGTACTATTCGGAGTCGTATCATGTCCCTCGACCTCATCCTCCAGCTCCACCGCGCCACGCACCGGGTGGGCCTCTTCCTCGCCGCGTGGGAGCCGTCCCTGGGAGTGAACCAGGCCGAGGCCCACATCCTGGCCTTCCTCGCCCAGGCCGGTCCCAGCCCCATCGGCGCCGTGCACCGCGCCTTCGCCCACAAGCGCTCCACCCTCACGGGTGTGCTGGACCGGCTGGAGGCCAAGGGCTGGCTCGCCCGGGAGCCCCACCCCCAGGACCGCCGCTCCACGCTCCTGCGCCTCACGCCGAAGGGCGTGCGCCAGGCCGCCAAGGTGAAAGAGGCCATGACGGCCCTGGGCAACGCCCTGGCCGAGGAGCTGTCCCCCCATGCCCTGGCCGCCACGGCCCGCTGCCTGGAGGCCCTGGAGCACGCCGCCGAGCGCGCCGGCGGCGGCGACTGACCCCCTTCCTCCCACCCTGCATCGCCTCGCGCCGAGGCCCGGAGAACCCATGCCCATTCCTGCCCCGCCCGTCCGCCACGCTCCGCAGCCCGCCTTCAGGGCCCGAACTCGATCGTTCGATTACGTGCAGCACCTGGCGGCCCGCCCCGCCGAGGTGATGCCCTTCCTCACCGCCACCGGCGAGCATGCCTGGGCTCAGGGCTGGAATCCCACGGTCCTCCACCCCGCCGCTGGTCCCGAGGGCGAGGGGGCCGTGTTCGCCACGCCGGACACCTGGTGGGTCTGCACGGAGTTCTCCGCCCCGGAGGATGGCCGCCCGGCCCGGATCACCTACGCCCACTTCACCCCGGGGCGGGACGTCACCACGATCCACATCACCCTGGCGGCGGAGGGGGAGGACGGCACCCAAGCTCGCGTCCGCTACGCCTGGACCGGCCTCTCCCCCGAGGGCAACGCCTTCGTCGAGGGCCACACGCCCGCCGGCTTCGAGCGGGACATGCGGGAATGGGAGACGGACCTCAACGCAGCCCTGCGCCGACGGAAGTGAACTCCCGGCCGCGCTTCATCCCAGGGGAGTCTCCTTCGGCGCCGCCAGGGGCGGGACCGCGGCAAGGCCCTCCTCCCGCATTCTCAATGCCTCCTGGTAGGCGGCGAGGATGGCCGTGCGGATGCGCAGGTACGAGCTCTCGGTGACCTTGGTGTTGAAGGTGAGCGTGGCCACCAGGTAGTCGCGGCCGTCGGGCAGGGTCTGGGGGGCGCTCACCTGCACCTGGGGCGGCATGATGGCCGAGGAGCTGCCCTCCCGGAGGCGGCCCGCCACCCCGTCGCCCCAGGCCTGCAGCTTCGGCGTCAGGGCCAGTCCCTCCGCCGGCGAGGCCACCATCACCCGGCCCTGGAGGGTGAAGAAGAGGCGCAGCTGGGGCGGATCGAACGAATGATTCACGTAGCCCGACATGCTGGCGATCTGCTGGAAGTCCTTGAGCAGGGCCTGGAGCTTGGGGCTGGGCTGGGCCAGGGCCATCACTGCTCCCCGTAGCCGTACTTCGAGACCAGCAGGTGCAGGCGGCGGCGGGCGCTGTCCGGCACATGTTCCGGGGCGGTGAAGAGGGCGGTCTTCAGGGCCTCGCCGCAGCCACAGGCCCGGGGCGCGCCGGCCAGGGCGGGCACGGCCGCCCGGAGCAGGGCCTGGGCCTTGTCCACGTTGGCGTGCATGACCTCCAGGACCGAGGCGGCATCCACCGCCTCCTCGTCCTCCCGCCAGGCGTCGTAGTCCGTGACGAGGGCGATGCAGGCGTAGCAGAGCTCGGCCTCGCGGGCGAGCTTGGCCTCGGTCACCTGGGTCATGCCGATGAGGTCCGCCCCCCAGCCCTGGTGCAGGCGGCTTTCCGCGCGGGTGGAGAAGGCCGGCCCCTCCATGCAGACGTAGGTGGCGCCGTCCTCCAGGGGCAGGCCCAGCCGGCCGGCGGCGGCCATCAGCGCCTCCGAGAGGTGCGGGCAGGTGGGTTCGGCAAACCCCACGTGGGCCACCAGGCCCTCCCCGAAGAAGGTGTCCTTCCGGTGCTTCGTCTTGTCCACGAACTGCCGGGCCAGGCGCAGGTCGCCCGGGCGGTGCCGGGCCTGGAGGCTGCCGACGGCGGAGACGGAGACCAGCCGCTCGACGCCGAGGTACTTCAGGGCCCAGAGGTTGGCCCGGTAGGGCACTTCCGAGGGCGTGAACCGGTGGCCCTCGCCGTGCCGGGCCAGGAAGGCCACGGGGGCCCCGTCCAGCGTGCCCAGGTGGACGGGGCCCGAAGGCTCGCCGAAGGGCGTCTTCACCAGCTCCGTCCGTTCCAGCGCGAGGCCGGCCATCCGGTAGAGTCCACTGCCGCCGAGAATGCCGATGGGTGCCTGCATGAAGTCATTCTACTTGCCTCGGGGGCCCCGCCATGGAAACCTCAGGGTTCTGACATCGCGTGCTGGATGTTCGGGAAGCAGGTGAGACTCCTGCGCTGCCCCGCAACGGTATGCACCGCGCCCTTCGGGGCGCGAGACCAGAAACCCGAGCCACTGGGAATCGTCCCGGGAAGGCGAGGGGGGCGCCGAAAGGCCCCGGTCGCGTGCGAGCCCGGAGACCGGTCCATCACCTCACCCCCCTGTCGCGGGCACAGGCCGGGCCAGGTTCCCCCGGGAACCCGTCCCTGCTTCCGCGGCTTCATGCGTGGAGGCATGAATGGGTTACCCGAGGCTCACCTTCCTGCTGGCGGCCGTGTCCGCCCTCTCCCTCGCCGCCGGCGACGAGGGACCCAAGGCCCCGCCCGAGGCCACGGTCACCGTGAGCGCCGAGGCGGCGCCCGTGGCCGTCACCCGCACCCCGGCCCCGGTGATCGTCGTCGAGGCCCTGGAGATCCAGCGCCTGGGCGTCCGCACCCTGGCCGAACTGGTGGCGGCGGTCCAGCCCGGGGCCGTCATGCCCACGGGGGACGCCGGCGCCCAGGCCTCGGCCTTCCTCAACGGCACCCTCAGCCGCAACGTGGTGGTCCTGCTGGACGGCCTCCGCCTCAACGATCCCACGGCCACCAGCCCCGACCTCGGCGCCCTCAGCCTGGTGGGCATCGAGCGGGTGGAGCTGGTGCTGGGGCCCGCCTCCGTCCTCTACGGGAGCGACGCCATCGGCGGCGTCATCGCCCTCACCAGCTATGGCCGCGGCGGCGACGGCACCCACGGCCAGGTGGGCCTGAAGGGCGGGACGGACGCCCTGCGAGGCGCCTCGGCCCGGGTGCAGGTGGCCGGCGGCCAGGGCTGGCTCAGCGCTGGTGGCGAGGCCCTCCGCCAGGACAACGGCTTCCCGGGCGACACCTACCGCCAGGCCGGCGGCTTCCTGCGGCTGGGCACGAAGCTGGGCGCGGCGGATCTCACCGCCTTCTACCGCAACGGCGGCCAGACGGCCTCCCTGCCCTTCACCACCGCGGGCTGGCCCTCCGCACGCACCTACCTGCCCGGCCGGGAGACCCACGCCCGCCAGGAGAGCTGGGGTGCCAGCCTGGCCTGGCCCCTGGGCCCGACTTTCACGCTGGAGAACACCCTCCAGGCCCTCTCCGGCAGCACGGGCGATCCGGTGGACCTGGCTCCCCGCCAGCAGGTGCTCCGCGACTTCCGCCGCGTGGAGGACCAGCTCACCCTCCACTGGACGCCGAGCCCGGCGCTCCGCCTCTCCGGCCGCCTGGAGGGCCGCGTGGACACCAGCCACGCGAAGAACTACTACGACCCGGACACCTACGCCGCCACGCCCTACCGTGGCGAGGGCCACGACCTGGCCGGCGCCCTGGAGCTGCGCTGGACCCTGGCCGAGGGGCTGGACTGGGTGGCGGGCCTCCGCCGCGACGGGGCGCACCGCGACCTCACGCGCCAGGACACGGGCGTGCGCAGTCGCGCCGGCAGCGCCGAGGCGGGCACCTGGCGGACGGGCCTGAACTGGATCCTCGTCCCGGCCCTGCGCCTCTACGCCAGCGCCGGCCAGGGCTTCCGCGTGCCCAACACGGTGGAGTTCACCCTGAACGCCCAGGCCGCGGCTCAGGACGGCACGGCCTATCCCCTGCTGCCCGAGCGCAGCCGCACCGTGCAGGCAGGAGCCACGGGCCAGTTCGGCGGCCACTGGGAGTACCGCCTGGAGGCCCAGCGCACCCGCATCCAGGACCTGCTGGCCTACGTCTACGACACCAGCTTCGCCTTCCCGCCCCTCTTCACCTCCCATTACGCCAACCAGGGGGCCATCCGCGCCCAGAGCCTGGAGGGCGCCCTGGGCTGGCGCGGCGGGGAGGCGGTGGCCTGGGGCTGGGATGTCGTCCTCCGCAGCCAGGAGACCCGCGACCTGGACCACAACACGGACGCGGATCGCTTCGGCGCGCAGACCACGGCCATCCTCCGCCACCCCTTCTTCACCACGGCGGCCTCGGCCTTCGTCCAGGGCGGCGTCTGGCGGGCGGATGTCCGCCTGGCCCGCGTCGGCCCCCGGTACGACCTGAACGACACCACCTACGCGGTGATGTCCACCGGCCGGCCCTACCGCGATCTGGCCCTGGGGGCCTCCTGGAATCCGCGGCGGGACGTGACCCTGGCCCTCCGCGGGGAGCACCTCCTCCAGCCGAGGCAGTCGATACAGGACTGGCTCTCCGGCCGCTACGATACCAACGGCGACGCGGCCCTGGTCTACGGCTTCCCGGCGCCCTTCCCCCGCTGGACCCTGTCCGCCACCTGGACCTTCTGATGCGCCCGCTCCTCCTCCTGCTCGTCCTGCTGCTCCCCCTCGCCGCGGCTCCACCGCGGCGGGTGGTGAGCCAGACCGTGGGTACGGACGAGCTGCTGCTGGCCCTCGCCGCGCCGGGCCAGATCGCCGCCCTGAGCAACCTGGGCCGCGATGCCCGCTACAGCCCCGTCGCCGGCGAGGCCCAGGCCTACCCGACCCTGAAGGACAGCGACGCCGAGAGCGTCCTGTCCCACCATCCGGACCTGGTGCTCGCCGCCAGCTACACCCGCCCCGAGACCCTGGCCCTGCTCCGGCGGGCGGGGGTCCGGCTGCTGGTGTTCGATCACTTCGACACGCTGGAGGATGTCTACGCAGACCTGCGCCTCCTGGGCCGGGAGCTGGGCCGGGAAGCCCAGGCCGAGGCCCTCATCGCCCAGTGCCGGACGCGGGTCGCGGCCCTGGCGAAGCGGCTCCAGGGCGTGCGTCCCGTGCGCGTGCTGGCCGCCAGCATCTACCCCTTCACCGCCGGCGCCGGCACCACCTTCCAGGATCTCTGCGACCACGCCGGCGCCCTGAACGTGGCCGCCGAGGCCGGGCTCAAGGGCCACCAGCCCACCCCCACGGAGCGGCTGCTGACCTGGCGCCCCGAGGACCTGGTGGCCGACGACGAGCCGGCCATCCGCGAGCGCCTGGCCCAGATCCCCTCGTACCGCCTGCTGCCGGCCTTCCAGGCCGGGCACCTGGTGCTGCTGCCGGGTCCGCTGATGTCCAGCGTCTCGCACCACCGCATCGACGCCTACGAGGCCCTGGCCCGGGCCCTCCATCCGGAGCGGTTCAAGTGAAGCCCCGGGCCGCGCTGCCCGCGCTGGGCCTGCTCCTGGCGGCGGCCTTCCTGGCCTCCCTGGCCTTCGGCGAGCTGCGGCTGTCCCCCCTGCAGGTGGTGGACGCCCTCTTCGGCCGCGGGGACGAGCTGGCCCGCACGGTCGTGTGGGACTTCCGGCTGCCGCGCACCCTCGTGGGACTGGCGGCGGGCGCGGCCCTGGCCGCCAGTGGCACGGTGATGCAGGCCTTCTTCCGCAATCCCCTGGCCGACCCGGGCCTGCTGGGCGTCAGCAGCGGCGGGGCCCTGGGCGCGGTGGCCGTGCTGGCCCTGGGACCCTCGCTGGGCCTGGCCGCGGCCTCCCTCTGGACCCTGCCCGTGGCCTCCACCCTCGGCGCCTTCGCCGCCACCGGGGCCGTGATGATGCTCGCGGAGCGGGGCGCCAGCACCGAGCGCCTGCTGCTCTCCGGCGTAGCCCTCAACGCCCTCCTGGGGGCGGGCACCAGCTTCCTCCTCACGATCACCGCGGGCCACTTCGAGGTGAACGCGCAGATCCTCTTCTGGCTCATGGGCGGCCTGGAGAACCGCAGCTGGGAGCACGTCTGGATGGGCGTGCCCCTCATCGCCCTGGGCTGCGCCCTCCTGCTGCCCCTGGGCCGGGGGCTGAACCTCCTGAGCCTGGGCGAGCAGAGCGCCCAGAGCCTCGGGGTGGACGTGCGCCGCCTGCGCCGGAAGCTCATCGTCCTGGCCACCGTGCTCACCGCCCTGGCCACGGCCACCGGCGGCATCATCGGCTTCGTGGGCCTGGTGGTGCCCCACGTCCTGCGCCTGGCCTGGGGCCCCGACCACCGCCGGCTGCTGCCCGCGGCCATGCTCGGGGGCGGGGCCTTCCTCCTGGCCTGCGACCTGGTGACCCGCCTCTTCCCCATCGGCCTGCGCCTGGGCGTCGTCACCGCCGTGGTGGGCGGCCCCTTCTTCCTATGGCTGCTGCGGAGGCCACGGTGACGGCCGCCCTCCAGGCCGCCGCCCTCTCGGTCTCCGGCCGCCTGGAGAACGTGTCGCTGGACCTGGGCCCCCGGGAGCTGGTGGCAGTGGTGGGCCCCAACGGCGCCGGCAAGTCTACGCTGATCCAGGCCCTGTCAGGACTCCTGCCGGCCGAAGGCGAGGTCCGCTGGAATGGACAGCTCCTGTCGGAGATCCCCTTCCAGGAGCGGGGCCGCCGGCTCGCCTGGGTGGGCCAGGAGGCCCTCTTCGACTTCGCCTTCCCCGTGCGGGAGGTCGTCGCGCAGGGCCGCTACGCCTGGGACGACGATCCGGCGGGCGTGGCGGAGGCCCTGGCGGCCATGGACCTGGAGGGCCTCGCCGACCGGTCCGTCACCCGGCTCTCCGGTGGCGAGCGCCACCGCGTCATCCTGGCCCGGGCCCTGGCCACCGCGGCCCCCCTCCAGCTCTGGGACGAGCCCGTGGCCCAACTCGACGTGCGCCACGCCCTGGAGGTCTACCGCCTGGCCCGGCAGTTGGCCGATGCCGGGGGCACCGTGCTGGTCAGCCTCCACGACATCCGCGCCGCCTACCGGTTCGACCGGGTGCTGGTCCTGGACCGCGGCCGCCTCGTGGGCAACGGGGAACCCCACGAGGTCCTCACCGCCGATCTCATCCGTACCGTCTTCCGCGTCGAGGCCACCTTCGTGACCTCCCTCGTGCCCGAGCTTCCGGAAGATGCGACCCACGCCGGCGGTTGATTCACCGCAGAGAACGCAGAGAAAAACATGGCTGCCCTCTGCGTTCTCCGTGTCCTCTGCGGTGAGAGGTTTTTCTAGGCCTTCTCCGCTTTCCGCGCGAGCACCCAGCCGAGTCCCACGGGTCCGGCCAGGGTGGTGAGGAGGAGGGCCCCCACGACGCCCGCCTGGATCCCGGTACTGAGCAGGGGTGCGCCATCAAAGGCCATGGCCGCGCCGGTGGCCACGAAGACGAAGCCCACCTCGCCCCGGGGCACCATGCCCCAGCCCACCACCGCCGACCGGTAGCCACGTCCGGCCGCATACCCGGCCACCCATTTGCCCAGCACCCCGAGGGCCGCCAGCACCCCGGCGAAGAGCAGGGTCCGCGGCGCGACCAGGGCCACGGGATCCACCCGCGCGCCCATGACCACGAAGAAGACCGGCGCCAGAGTGGTCACCAGCGGATGGACCAGGGCCTCGAGGGTGTGCGACTCCCGGGCCTCGAGCACCTCCACATGGGTGGGTTCGAGGATGAGACCTGCAGCGTAGGCGCCGACGATGGGCGCGAGCCCCGCCAGGTTCCCCAGCCAGGCCAGGAGGAAGGCGAAACCCAGGCCCAGGGGGAGCAGGAGCTGCTCGCTGCGGAACCGGCTGGCCAGATGGAAGAGGTGGGGCGTCGTGCGCCGTCCGAGGGTGAGGGCCAGGGCCAGGAAGGCCAGGGCCAAGCCCAGGGTCCGGGCCAGCCCCGCCCAGGGCATCCCGCCGCCGGCGGAGGAGGCGGCGGCCAGCCCGCTCACCGCCACCAGCACCAGGAGGCCCAGCACGTCGTCGATGACCGCCGCGCCCACGATCACGCGGCCTTCGGGGGAGGCCGCTGCGTGCTTCTCCCGCAGCACCTGGGCGCTGATGCCGATGGAGGTGGCGCAGAGGCAGGCCCCGATGAAGAGATCCACCACCCAGGGCACGCCGGCGGGCAGGAGCCAGTGGGCCCCCAGCAGCCCCGCGAGCATGGGCACGAGCACCCCCACCGTGGCCACCCGCAGGGAGGGCAGGCCCACCCGCATCATCTGGGGGACGGTGGACTCCAGGCCCACGGCGAACATGAGGACGATGACGCCCAGGTTCGCCAGCACGCCCACGGGTTCCGACGCGCCCAGGTCGGGGAACCGGGGGAGAGCCTGATGCAGGCCGGCCAGGGCCAGACCCGCACAGAGCTCGCCCGCCACGGTGGGCAGCCTAAGCCGCAGTGCCACCTCCCCGCCCACCTTGGCCGCCAGCCAGGCCAGCGCCAGGAGCAGGAGGGTACCCGCGAAGGGATCGGAAACCAGCAGGGCGAGGGGCATCGAAGTCCTTGGTCTGCGGCCTGGGCCGAAAGGATGGAAAGCGGATTCAGTGCCCCTGCCCAGGATGGGCCTTCCCGGACTCGGACCAGGGGAGGTGGTGTGTGAGGATCCGTCCGTCGAATTGGACATGCAGGCCGTCCCGCGCCGCATCCTGGTGATTCAGCACGGAGCCCCGGGCCCGGGCCTGGTCTAGGAGCGCCAGGTCGATGTCGCCCACCAGCACCATCTCCGAGTTCGCAGCGGCCTCGGTGGTGATGCCGTCCATGGGGAACGGGAAATCCGAAGGCGTATAGATGCCGCTCTGGGCGTACTGGGCCGTGAGGTCGGTGATGAGCGGCAGGCTGCCCACGGTGCCGGCGGTCGCCACGTAGATCTGGTTCTCCACGGCCCGGGCCCGGGCGCAGGTGGTCACCCGGGTGTACCCGCGCCGATCGTCCGTGAGGTAGGGGACCAGCAGGAGCTGGACGCCCTGTTCCGCCTGGATCCTGGCCACCTCGGGAAACTGCACGTCATAGCAGATGGAGACCCCCATCCGGCCGAAATCCGTCTCGATCACGTGGATCTCGTGGCCCGGCTCGAACCGCCAGATGTTGCGCTCGGTGGGCGTCAGGTGGAGCTTGGGCTGGTGGACTGGCGCGTGGCCCGGGACGAAGATGGACGCCACGTTCTGGAGTTTGCCATCCACGAAGGCGGGATGGGTTCCGGCCACGATGATCCGGTCGTACTTCCGGGACATCCGGAGGAAAAAGGCCTCGAAGGGCTCCGTGAACCGTTCGGCGAGCACCCGCATGGCCTCGGCCGGGGCGAAACCGCCTGGGAGGCAGCTGAGGAGCTGGACCGCCAGGAGCTCGGGGAACAGGATCACGTCCGCGTCGTAGTCGTCGCCGACGTCCACGTAGTTCTCGACCTGCTGGGCGAAGGCGTCGAAATCCGCGACAGGACGGAGGCAGTACTGGATGCCGCAGACCCGCACCGGTCGGGACATGAAGGGGGTCGGGGCCTTGAAGCGCATCTCAGAGCTCCATCATGATCAGGGCCGCGTGGCCCAGGGTCTCGGGATCCGGGGCGTAGTCGGGCAGCAGGCCGATGACGCGGAACCCCACTCTCATCTGTTTCGAGAGGGTCGGGTCGAAGATCCTCCCCGCGGTCACCGCCTCAAGGTAAGCTCCAGGCGAAAGGGCCCCTGAATGCAGGTGGTAGCCCGGGATGCGGGCTCCGGCCGCGAAGACGCGGCACCCCAGGCGCCGGCCCAGCGCGAGCCGGGCCTCGTAGAGCAGCCGGCCGACCCCGCGCCCCTGCCAGGCCGGATCCACGGCGATGTTCACCCCGTAGAGGACGTCGCCCGCCGGGTCATGGGTGGACAGCGATCCTCCCCCGGTAATCCCGCTCCAGGTGTGGGGGGCCAGGGCCATCGCCATGGGCACCCGCATGGTGGTGGAGGTGCCGATCAGATCGAGGCCGGCCTCCGCGACCACCTGTCCCTCCGGGAACCGCTCCAGGTGGCGGCGGAGGTTCTCCTCGCCCCACACCGCCTCCGGCCCGTGGGGCGGCGGATAGACCCGGCGCATGAGGGCGCGGATGGCGGGAATGTCGCCGGAAGCCCGGAGGCGCACGGTGGGGAGCAGTGGCGTCGGATCGGGCATCTCGCTCCTGGGCCAGGGACTGTCCAGGATAACCCACGGCGTGGAGCCGGCCCCCCTGGGTAGGCTGAGGGCATGCCTTGGCTCGACCTCGCCGCCTGGTCCTCCGCCGCCCTGCTGCTGGCGGGACTCGTCCTGCTCCGCCGCCACTGGGCGCGGCTGCCGGCGCTGCCGCAGGATCCCGCCCTGCCCGTCACGCCTT
>DASVZU010000052.1:0-37099 GCA_036391515.1 Holophagaceae bacterium | reverse complement strand
ATGCCCAGCACCCTGGAGGCGGTGGAATTCTTCCAGGCCAACACCGGGAAGATCATCTTCTCCCCCGGCAAGGCCTCCAACGCCGGCGGCGTGGCCACCTCGGGCCTGGAGATGAGCCAGAACTCCATGCGCCTGGGCTGGACCGCCGAGGAGGTGGACGCCCGCCTGCACCAGATCATGGTCAACATCCACAAGTCCTGCGTGGACGCCGCGGCCCGCTTCGGCACCCCCGGCAACTACGTGAACGGCGCGAACATCGCCGGCTTCCTCAAGGTGGCCGATTCCATGATTGACCAGGGCCTCGTGTAGCCCGCAGACCTTCGACCGCACATAAAAGGGGGCCGCGTGCGGCCCCCTTTTATGTGTTGGAAGTACACTCCGGGAAAGCGAGGGGCCAGGATGCTCAGCGGCGAGTTCAACCAGATCTTCGGCAAGTACAAGTCCGACAAGGAGATCTTCCACGACCTGATGCCCCTGCGCACCCGGGAGATCCTCCTCGTGGCCCCGGCCTTCGACGCCTTCACCCTGGAGCAGGACGGGCTCCTGACGGAGATCCTCTTCGAGGGCTACTACCAGCTCAACATGAGCAATCCCCCCCGGGTGACCAACGTCTCGACGGCAGAGGAGGCCCTGGAGAAGCTTGGCAGCCGCCACTTCGACATGATCATCGTCATGAGCCGGATGGGCCAGGTGGGCCACATCGAGCTCTCCCGGGCCCTGCGGAAGGCGGACACCCGCATCCCCCTCTACCTGCTGCTGAACGACAACGTGGAGGTGGGGGTCATGGATCGCCGCCGCCAGGAACTGCTGCGGCACTACGACCAGATCTTCGTGTGGAACGGCAACCCCGAGATCTTCATGGCCATGGTCAAGTTCATGGAGGACCGGGCCAACGTCGTGAACGACACGGCCGTGGGGCTCACCCGCGTGATCCTCCTGGTGGAGGACAGCATCCGCTACTACTCGCGGTACCTGCCCATCCTCTACAGCGAGATCCTCAAGCAGACCACGCGCATGGCCAAGGACCGCAGCGTGGACGGAATGACCCGCACCCTGGCCATGCGCGTCCGGCCCAAGGTGATCCTGGCCACCTCGTACGAAGAGGCCATGGCCTTCTGCGAACGGTTCCAGGACTACCTGCTCTGCCTTATCTCCGACCGCAAGTTCCCCAAGGACGGGCTCCTGGACCGGGAAGCCGGCACCAAGCTGATCCGCGCCGTGAAGGAGCTGAATCCCCACCTCCCCACCCTGCTCCAGTCCTCGGACCCCTTCAAGGAATCCTGGGCCACGGCCCTCAACAGCTGCTTCCTGAACAAGAACTCCTTCACCCTGGGCGCCGAGCTGTCGAGCTTCTTCTACGAGCACCTGGGCTTCGGCGACTTCATCTTCCGCGACGAGTCCGGTCGGGAGATCGCCCGCGCCACGGACATGGAGGATCTCCAGGAGAAGCTCCGGACGGTGCCCGTGGAGTCCCTGGTCTACCATGCCTCGCGGAACCACTTCTCCGCCTGGATCATGGCCCGCGGGGAAGTCCAGGTGGCCAAGGTGCTGGCCACCTTCCGGATCGAGGACTACCGCGATCCCGAGGAGATGCGCACCTTCCTCATCAGCGTCGGCGACTACGTCCAGCGCATGAAATCCCGGGGGAAGGTGATCCCCCTGACGGAGGCCACGCTGAAGGACGAGCCCAACATCCTGCGCCTGGCCCCCGGCTCCATGGGTGGCAAGGGCCGCGGCGTGGCCTTCACGCACTCGCTCCTCTCGCGGCTGGACCTGGAGAATCTCCTGCCCGAGGCCAACATCCGCATCCCGCGCTCGGCCATCATCGGCACCGAGGAGTTCACCGCCTTCATCAACCGGCACGACCTCCGCCAGATGCTCCAGCAGGACGTGGACGACGACACCATCAAGCAGCGGTTCCTGATGGGATCTCTTTCCCCGGAGCTGCTGGCCAAGCTCCGCCTCTTCCTCGGCAAGCATGCCAAGGTGCCCCTGGCGGTTCGTTCCTCCGGTCTGCTTGAGGACAGCCTCTCCCATCCTTTCGCCGGCCTCTACAACACCTTCTTCCTCCCCAACAACCACCCGGATCTGGACACCCGCGTGGCCCAGCTGGTGGAGGCCGTGAAGCTGGTCTACGCCTCCGTGTATTCGAAGGCTTCGCGTGCCTACTTCGAGGCCATCGACTACAAGATCGAGGAGGAGCAGATGGCCATCCTCATCCAGGAGGTGGCCGGGCGCCGGTTCGGCGACCGCTTCTACCCCCACTTCTCGGGCGTGGCCCAGTCCTTCAACTACTACCCGGTGGCCTACACCCAGCCCCAGGACGGCATCGCCAACATCGCCGTGGGGCTCGGCAAGTACGTCGTGGAGGGGGGGAAGGCCTACCGCTTCGCCCCGCCCTACCCGGAGATGGACATGCTGCCGCCAAGGGAGCAGGTGCGGACCACCCAGAAGCGGTTCTATGCCCTGGACATGAGCCGCACCGTGGTGGACCTCTACCACGGCGAGGATGCCACCCTGCTGGACCTCGACATCCCGGAGGCGGAGAAGGACGGGGCGCTCCACCACTCCGCGTCCGTGTGGGATGCCAATGACGACCGGATCCAGGACGGCCTGGACCACCCCGGCCCCCGTATCGTGAACTTCCGGAACATCCTGAAGTACGACTCCTTCCCCCTGGCCCGGATCCTGACCTACTCCCTGCAGCTGATCCGCGAGGCCATGGAGACCCCCGTGGAGATCGAGTTCGCCGTGAACCTGGAGCCGGACCCGGAGAACGGGAAACCCACGTTCTGCCTCCTCCAGATCAAGCACCAGCTCATGGAGAGCGGCGACGTGAACCTGTCCGCCGCCGACCTCGACCCGGCCTCGGTATTCCTCTTCTCCGAGAAGTGCGTGGGCAACGGCGTGGTGGAGGGCATCCGGGACATCGTGTGGATCGACCCGGACGGGTTCGACAAGTTCGAGACTCCCGCCCTCGCCGCGGCCCTCGAGAAGCTGAACGACACCTTCCGGGGCCAGTCCGGGAAGTACGTCCTCATCGGCCCCGGGCGCTGGGGCAGCACCGACCGCCACCTCGGCATCCCCATCGCCTGGTCCATGATCTCCTGCGCCCAGGTGATCGTGGAGTACGCCATGGAGCACTTCCAGGCCGACGCCTCCCTGGGCTCCCACTTCTTCCACAACGTGACCTCCCTGAACATCGGCTACTTCACCGTTCCCTACCCGCGGGGAACGGCCATCCTGGACTGGGACTGGCTGCGCACCCAACCGGAGGTGTTCCGCGCCCGCTGCCTGGTGCATACGCGGCTGGAGACCCCCGTCCACATCGTCATGGACGGCCGCCGGTCCGCCTCCGCCATCTTCAAGCCCGGCGCCCAGCCCAGGAGCTAGGGGGCCTTGGCGCACCGGGGGCCCGGCCTACCTTTGGGGTCGAGGACATCACCCTGGAGGGGCCGATGCGGGAGACGCGGACCTGGATTCTCTTGTGCGAGGCGAGTCGCGCACGCCTTTTCACCAATGATGGCCGGGGCCGGTTCACCGAGCATTCGGCCTACGCCCACCCCGGCTCCCGGGTTCACGGGCACGACATGGTTTCCGACCGGCCGGGACGGCGGTCCGAGGCCCCGGGCCACCACGGGGGCCTGAGCCCGGACGCGGAACCCCGGGAGGTGGAGGCCCGGCGCTTCGCCCTCAGCCTGGCCACGCTGCTCAAGCAGGGCCTGAACAGCCATGCCTACGACGAGCTGGTCCTGGCCGCCCCACCCCACTTCCTGGGCCTGCTCCGGAACGCCCTGGACAGCCAGGTCGCGGCCCGGATCGCCGCCACCTTCGACAAGAACCTCATCGCCCTGAACCCCCGCGAGATCGAGCACCGGATCTACGCCCCGGCGCGATAGCTCAGGAGAACAGACCCTTGGGGGCCCCCTTGGGCGGGACGCCCAGGTAGAGATAGGCGGCTTCCGTGGCCTTGCGGCCCTGGGGGGTGCGGTCCAGGAAGCCCACCTGCATGAGGTAGGGCTCCACCAGATCCTCCAGGGCGCCCTCATCCTCGCCCAGGGCGGCGGCGAGGGTCCGGAGTCCCACCGGTCCGCCCCGATGCTTGTGGCAGAGGGCCTGGAGATAGGCCCGGTCCAATCCATCCAGGCCCAGGTCATCCACCTCGTGCAGGTGGAGGCAGGCTTCGGCGGATTCGGCGGTGATGGTGCCGTCGCCCTTCACCTGGGCGTAGTCCCGGCAGCGCCGCAGGAGGCGGTTGCAGATGCGCGGCGTCCCGCGGCTGCGCCGCGCGATGGCCTCCGCGCCCTCGTCCGCGAGGGGCACGGCGAGCAGGTGGGCGGAGCGCTCGGCGATGATGGCCAGGTCGGCGCGGGTGTAGAACTCCAGGCGGTGGACCATGCCGAACCGGTCGTGGAGCGGCTTGGAGAGCAGGCCCGCCCGCGTGGTGGCGCCCACCAGGGTGAAGGGGCGGAGGTCCACCTTGAGCGTCTGCGCGCTGGGCCCCTGGCCGATGAGGATGTCCAGCTTGCGGTCCTCCATGGCCGAATAGAGCATCTCCTCGATGGGGGCCGAGAGGCGGTGGATCTCGTCGATGAAGAGGAACTCGCCGGACTCCAGGTTCGTGAGGATGGCCGCCAGGTCGCCTTTCTTCTCCAGGGCCGGGGCCTGGATCACCTTGCAGGACGCGCCCATCTCATTGGCCAGCACATGGGCGAGGGTGGTCTTCCCCAGGCCCGGCGGGCCGAAGAGCAGGACATGATCCAGCACCTCGCCGCGCTGCTGGGCCGCCTGGAGGGCGATCTCCAGGCGGGCCTTCACCTTGGCCTGCCCGATATATTCCTGCAGCCGCTGAGGCCGCAGCGAGTATTCGACGGGATCCTCCTGGGGCGCCGTGGGGTCGAGGTCGGGATGGCGGTGCATGGCTCTATTCCCTCACGGGACTTCCACTTGTGTCCAGCCGGAGGCCGGATAATCTTGGGCTGCATCAACTCCGTCCGGGCCAATCCCCCTCTCAGCACCTTCTCCGGCACGCCCCGTGATCCAGCGCTATCAGCTCCTGATCCGAGACCGCCACGGCTTCGAGCGGACGGTGCCCCTCACCCGCTCGGTGACCCTGGGGCGCCAGAGCCTCTGCGACGTGGTGCTCTCCGACAGCATGATCAGCCGCAACCACCTGCGGCTGGAGCTGCGCGACGACACCTGGTGGGCCGAGGACCTGCAGACCACCCACGGCAGCTTCTACAAGGACAAGCAGCTGGGCCGGGTGGCCTGGGAGCCCAACACCCCGCTCCGGCTGGCGGATGGCGCCTACACCCTCACCCTCCTGAGTACCTCCCAGACCAGTTCGGAGCTGCACCTCCAGGCCATCCTGGAGACCGCCCAGCTCCTGGCCCAGGAGGTGGACCTGGAGGACCTGCTGGAGCAGTCCCTTGACCGCCTGCTGACCATCTCCGGCACGGACCGGGGCTTCCTCATGCTCCTCGAGGACGGCGAACTGCAAACCCGGGTGCAGCGCAACCTGGGGCACGAGCTGGAAGGGGTCATCCACCTCTCGCTTTCCAGCGTCCGGTCGGTCTTCGAGACGGGGGATCCCATCTGGATCCTCAATGTCGCGGACGACCACCACCTCTCCAACCAGCAGTCCATCATGCGGCTGGAGCTCAAGACCATCCTCTGCCTGCCCCTGGTCCTGCAGGGACGCCGCATCGGGGTGGTCTACCTCGACAGCCGCCGGCCCATCATCGAACCTCCGGACCGGGAGACCTTCGAGGCCATCGTCTCCCTCTGCGCCATCGCCATCGAGCGCACCCGGCTCTCGGAGGAGAACCTCCGCAGCCAGGTGCTGGCCACGGTGGGCCAGGTGTCCAGTTCCATCGTGCATGACTTCAAGAACGGCCTCTTCGTCCTGCGGGGCCACGCCGACCTGCTGGGGCTGTCCTCCGACGACCACAAGATCCGCCACCACTGCCAGAAGATCCTGGAATGCGTGGACCGCCTCACCCACCTCAGCCAGGATGTGCTGGACTACGCCAAGGTGCGCGAGCCCCACCGGGTCGCCATGGACCTCAAGCCCTTCCTCGAGGCCCTCCTGGAGCCCATGGTGCCCCGGGCTGCGGAGCTGGGTGTCTCCCTCCGGGCCGAGGGCGGCCCCTGCCGGGTGGCCCTGGATCCCGCCCGCTTCACCCGGGTGGTCGAGAACCTCCTCACCAACGCCCTCGACGCCATGACGGACATGTCCGGCGAGGTGCTCGTCTCCTGGAGCCGGGTCGCCAGCGGCGTCCAGATCTCCGTCCGGGACAACGGCAAGGGCATCCCCAAGCGCCTCCAGAAGCGGATCTTCGAGCCCTTCTTCAGCCATGGGAAGAAGAAGGGCACGGGGCTCGGCATGGCCACGGTCAAGAAGATCGTCGAGGAACACGGCGGCACCCTGGAATTCATGAGCGAGGAGGGCAAGGGCACCGACATCCTCATCGTCCTGCCCGACCATGACGGCGGGGGCCGGACCACCGTGGACGAATCCACCGGCAAGCACCGGGCCCTGGACCCGGAGTCCCTGTGAGCGGCTTCCGGGTCGGCCAGGGCTTCGATGTGCACCGCTTCGCCGCCCCCGAGGAGGGCCGCCGGCTCATGCTCATGGGCTGCGAGATCCCCCACGACCGCGGTCTCGCGGGCCACAGCGACGCCGACGTGATGCTCCACGCCCTCATGGACGCCCTGCTGGGGGCCGCTGGCCTCGGCGACATCGGCCAGCACTTTCCGGATACGGATCCGGCCTACCGCGGCGCCGATTCCGCCCTCCTGCTGGCCCGCGTCATGGGCGACCTCGCGGAACGCGGCTGGCGGGTGGTCAACGCAGACGTCTGCCTCATCGGCGAGCGGCCCAAGGTCGGCCCCCACCGCGAGCGCATGCGCCAGCGCGTGGCGCCCCTGCTCGGCCTTCCCGAGGAGGCCCTCAACGTGAAGGCCACCACCACGGAAAAGCTGGGATTCACCGGCCGGGGCGAGGGCCTCGCCGCCCAGGCGGTGGTTCTGCTCCAGCGGGGCTAGCCAGGAGATCGCGGGCGAGGGCCGTCAGATCCACCGGCGTATTCCGGGCCGGATCCTCGAGTACCGCCTCCAGCAGGCGGGCCTGGAGCTCGCCAAGCCAGGGCCCTCCCTTCCGGCCTGCCAGCGCCATCAGGGCCTCGCCGTCCAAGGCCAGATCCCGGGCCCTCAGGGGTGGCCGGGCGGCGGCCAGGGCCCCTAGGCGCGCCACCACCGCCCCGTGCCGCGGCTCCCGTTCCGGATCGTCGATACCCTTCGCCCGCTGGTCCGCCAGGCGGAAGGCGGCCCAGCGCTCCAGGGCCAGCCCGTCGTCCGCCAGACGCTTGAGGAAGCGCCGGCAGGCCGCGTCGCTCCAACCGGGCTCCGGGTGCACCCCGTGGTGGCGGACGAGGGCCAGCACCTCCTTCGCCAGGGCGTGCCCGACCTTCAATCGGCCCAGGATGGCCCCGGCGATCTCCAGGGAGTGTTCCTCGTGGCCGTAGAAGTGGACCTCTCCGCCGGTGTCCGTGCGCGTCCCCGGCTTGCCCGCATCGTGGAGCAGGGCCGCCCAGCGCAGCGCCGGATCGGGCGGGGCGAGGCGCACCACCTCCAGGGTGTGGTCCCACACGTCGTACCGGTGATGGCGGTTCTGTCCGCAGCCCTTCATCGGAAGGAGTTCCGGCAGCCAGAGCTCCAGCAGCCCGCTCTCCCGGAGGCGTTCCAGGCCGATCTCCGGGCGGATCCCGGTGAGCAGCTTGGTCAGCTCTACGAAGACCCGCTCCACGGCGACCTTCCGCGCCACCCCGAGCCGGGCCGGGATGGCCGCCAGGGTGGCCGGATCGATGCGGAAGCCCAGCTGCGCGGCGAAACGGCAGGCCCGCAGGGGACGGAGCCCATCCTCGGCGAACCGCCGGAGGGGATCCCCCACCGCGCGGACGACCCCTTCCCGCAGGTCTGCCTGCCCCCCGTGGGGGTCCACCAGGTCCCCCCCGGCCAGGGGCTGGGCCATGGCGTTGATGGTGAAGTCCCGCCGGGCCAGGTCCTCGGCCAGGCTCACACCCAGCCGCACGGTCTCGGGCCGCCGGCCGTCCAGGTAGTCGCCGTCGCTCCGGAACGTGGTGATCTCCACCGGCTCGTCGTCCAGGATCACGGTGACGGTGCCGTGCTGCAGGCCCGTGGGAATCACCCGCAGCCCGGCCGTCCGGGCCCGGGCCATGACCACCTCCGGCAGCAGGGCCGTGGCAAGGTCCCAGTCCGCGTGGGGCCGTCCCAGCAGCTCGTCCCGCACTGCACCGCCCACCAGGGCCAGCTGCGCATCCGGCCCCAGGGCCGCCTGGAGGCGGAGGAGCCGGAGCGGGATCATGCGTCCTGGGCGAGCCGCCGGAGCGCCTCTCCCTCCACGCGGCAGGTCAGCCAGGGGCGCATCACCTGGGCGCCGTGGGCCTCGTAGAACTCGATGGCGGGGGTGTTCCAGTCCAGCACCTGCCAGACGAACCGGGTCCAGCCCTCCCTGAGCGCCAGGGCGGCGAGGTGCTTCAGCAGGGCCTTGCCGATGCCGCGTCCCCGGAAGGCGGGGCGCACGAAGAGATCCTCGAGGTAGATGCCGGGCTTGCCCTCCCAGGTGCTGAAGTTCAGGAACCACAGGGCGAAACCCGCCGGCTGGCCTTCCCACTCGGCCATCACCACATGGATGAGAGGGTGGTCCGAGAAGGCATGCCGGTGGAGATCCTCCAGGGTGGCCACGGCCGCCTCCGGCTCCCGCTCGTAGGCGGCCAGCTCCCGGATGTAGTCCAGGATCAACGGAGCATCGAGGGGACTGGCGGGCCGGAGCGTGAGCATGGGTCCATTCAACCCTGGATCACCCTGGTTCCGCGAGGGTTTATCAGCCAACCCCCGGGTTCTCAATGGCATGGGCTCCGGACCACTCATGTCGGGGCCTGCCGGAACCGATAGGATGGCAGGAGGGATATCCATCCCGCCCGAGGAGGACCCGTGGCCACGATCCAGGCGATGTCGAATGCGGCCTATACCCCGTCCGTGAAGCCTGCGACATCCGCGCCCAGGCCCGCTCCCCGCGCGGAGGAGGCCCGCGAACCCGCGCGCGAGGCCCAGCGCGAGGCCCGGCGGCCCTCGGCGGAAGGCTCCGAGGTGGGCAGCCGCCTCGACGTGACCGCCTGACCGGCGTCCCGCCACCCTTTCCAGTTGCTCCCGCCCCCGTCCGTGGGGAATCATCCTTCCCATGGACCAGTCCATCGCCCTGCGCCTGCACGAGGCCATGCTGCTGACGCGGCTGACGGAGGAGCGGCTCGTGAAGCTGTTCAGGCAGGGCCAGACCCTCGGCAGCGTGTACCGCAGCCTGGGCCAGGAGGCCACCGCCTGCGCCACGGCCCTGGCCCTGGGTCCTGACGACATGATCGCCCCCCTCATCCGGAACCTGGGATCCATGCTGGTGCGCGGGGTAAAACCGGAGGAGATCTTCCTCCAGTACCTGGGGCGCGCCACGGGCCCCACCGGTGGACGGGACCACAACAACCACTTCGGCGGCATCGGGCGAGGCATCATCGCCACCACCTCCATGCTGGGCGCCCTGATCCCCGTCATGGCCGGCGTGGCCCTGTCCTTCCGCCAGCGCGGAGAGCGCCGGGTAGCCATGACCTGGATCGGCGACGGCGGCAGCTCCACCGGAGCGTTCTACGAAGGGCTGAACTTCGCCGTGGTCCAGCGGCTTCCCCTCATCGTGGTGGGGGAGGCCAATGGCTTCGCCTTCTCGACGCCGCCGGAGCGCCAGATGGCCGGGCGCATGTCCGCCCGGGCCCAGGGCGCCTTCACCCTCACGGTGGACGGCAACGATGCGGCCGCGGTCTATGCCGCCGCCGCCCAGGCCCGCCAGGTCTGCCTCGATGGCAAGGGCCCCGTGTTCCTGGTGTGCGAAACCTTCCGTCTTTCCGGCCACGCCGAGCACGACGACCAGCGCTATGTGGACCCTGGCCTTCTGGAGACCTGGCGCCAGAAGGACCCCCTGCCCCGCTTCGAGGCATGGATGGCCCAGCGCCGATGGTCTCCGGATCCAGGGCTTCCGGAGCGGCTGGCCTCGGAGCTGGCTGCCGCCAGCGAACGGGCCCTGGCGGCCCCCTGGCCGGACCCTTCGACCCTCGAGGACGGTGTCTTCACCCGGACCTGACCCGGGGGCCCCGAGGCCAATGGAACACGACGGAGCCATCCGCAATGAAACTTCCGTCACGTCCAAAGCTGTCTAGACTGGCTCCACCGTGGGGGATCCCGTGCTTGTTCTCGTGCTCAATGCCGGCTCGTCGAGCCTCAAATTCAACCTGTTCGACATGGGGAAGGAGATCTCCCTGGCCGAGGGCATGGTCGAGCGCATCGGCCTCCCGGAGGCCAACCTCTCATGCACCATCGAGGGGGAGCGGCACCGGGAGAGCCTGCCCATCCCGTCCCACCGGGAGGCCCTGGAGGCCATTCTCGAACGCCTGAAGACCACCGTCCTGCATGAGACCCCCATCCACGCCGTGGGCCACCGGGTGGTGCACGGCGGCCCCAAATACGGGGACTCGGTCCTGGTCACCGAGGAGGTGCTCCGGGATATCGAGGCCTTCGCGATGTACGCGCCCCTGCACAACCCCGCCAACGCCCTGGGCATCCGCACGGCCATGGCCACTTTCCCGGACGTGCCGCACGTGGCGGTGTTCGACACGGCGTTCCACCACAACATCCCCGATCACGCCCGGACCTACGGCATCCCCTACGAGCTGAGCCAGAAGTACGGCATCCGCCGCTACGGCTTCCACGGCACCAGCCATGCCTTCGTGGCGGCCCGCACGGCCATCCTGCTCTGCCGCCCCCTCCGGTCGCTGAAGATCATCACCTGCCACATCGGCAACGGCACCAGCATCTGCGCCGTGAACAACGGCAAGAGTGTGGACACCAGCATGGGCATGACCCCGCTGCAGGGCGTCATCATGGGAACCCGCTGCGGCACCATCGATCCCAGCGTGGTCGAGATGCTGATGGAATACGAGCACCTGGACTACAACGCCATCACGGACCTGCTCAACAAGAAGTCCGGACTGCTCGGCATTTCCGGCGTCTCCTCCGATTTCCGGGAGATCGAGCTTGCCGCCGACAAGGGCAACGACCGCGCACGCCTGGCCCGGGACCTCCTGACCTACGATGTGCGCAAGTTCATCGGCTCCTACGCCACAGTCCTGGACGGCGTGGACGCCATCACCTTCACCGCGGGCATCGGCACCCACAGCACCTACGTGCGCGCCAAGGTCTGCAGCAAGCTCAGCTTCCTCGGCGTGAAGCTCGATCCCGAGGCGAACGAGCACGGCACCGGGGAGCGCATCATCAGCACCCCGGACTCGCGGGTGACCGTGACGGTGGTGCCCACCAACGAGGAGCTGATGATCGCCCGGGAGACGGTGCGCTGAAGCTCACCCAGGCCTGGACAAGGCGCGGCCCCCGGGAAAGCCCCGGGGGCCGCGCTGCATGCGGGGCCGGCTTGGTTCAGCGCCCGCCCCGGCGGCTGGAATCCACCCGGGCCCGGTCCCGGGTCCTGGACTCCTGCCGCTGCTGCGTCTGGGACTGAACCCGGTCGCGGGACTGCGTGCGGGTCCGGTCCTGGTTCTGGGCCTGGTCGCGGGACTGGGTGCGCGCCTGCTCGCGGGCCTGGGTCCGGGTCTGGGTCTGCGCCTTGGCCTGGGCCCTCGTCTGGGTCCCGGCCTGGGCGCCGCCGGTCCCGGAGGCCAGCGCCGTCGCGCCGGACCCGTCCTTCAGCGTGTCCCTGGTGCGATCGCGGTCCTGCAGCTTGTCCTTGTCCTGAAGCTTGTCCTTGTCCTGCAGCTGATCCTTCGTGGTGTCCCGGGTCCGGTCCCGGTCCTGCATCGCGGTGGCGCCCTGGAGGGCGAGTCCCGCCATCAGGAACGCGGCGGCGAACCCCATGGGCAGAGCATGGCGTGTCATGGTGGCCTCCTGTCGGGGGATCCGGAGCCATCCGGATCCGCCCCAAGAGAGCGCCGCCAGGAAGCGGGGTTGATACCTCCCGGCAAAAAAAGCAGGGGACGTTTCCGTCCCCTGACACCAGCCCGAAGGGCCCGCAGCCACTCACTTCCCGTGGCGCTCCATGCGCTCGCCGACCCGCTCCTTGCGCTCGCCCTTGCGCTCGTTCCGGGCGCCGCGGCGCTCCTGCCGCTCCCCCTTCCGCTCCTGGGCCTTGCCGACGGCTTCGCGCCGCTCGCCCCGGTTCTCCAGGGCCTGGCCGGCCTGGGTCCGGCCCTCGGCCTCCAGGCGCTCGCCCTTGCGCTCCATGCGCTCGCCCTGGACCTGCTTGCGCTCGCCCTGGCGGTCGTTGCGGGCGCCACGGCGTTCCTGGCGCTCGCCCTTGGCCTCCTGGCGCTCCCCGCGACGCTCCACCTGCTGGCCGGTGGGCGGGGGCGGCACGGGGGCCTGGGCCATCAGCGAGGCGCCGATGAGGCCAACGGCCACGAGAAGGGCCACGCGCTTCGGGGTGATGAACATGTGTGTCTCCTGGGCGGCTCTGCCGCGATGGGGGAATCGTCCCGAGGCCTCCCCAAGCGGGGCTCGTGCCAACCCTTCGGAGGCCAGTCCCCCTCGGGATCGGAAAAAAGGTTGAAGGCGCGAGGCGTGGAAAGTTGACACAGGCGAGTGGCGGAAAACCACAGCCAGCGGCCTCGTTCCCCGATCCGGGGCCAGCATTCGCCGGTCCAGCCCCCCCACAGGCCGGAAACCCCCTCTCGGGGCCTCTAAACGGCGCCATGTTGTCGTCCGTAGGTTCATCAGTCCATCCGGCCGATCCGGTTTCTTTTCCATTCAGGGGTCTCCCATGCAGAAGCGTTGGATGTTCGTCTCGGTGGGCGCCGTCGCCCTGGCGGCCGGCATGTTCTTCATCCTCCGGGGAGGGGATGGGTCCGGGAAACGGTCCGAGGCCAGTACCCCCTTCCGCCTGGGCAAGGTGCAGGCGGAGGACCTGCAGGTGAGCGTCCGCGAGGTGGGCGTGGTGGATCCCCTGACCAAGGTGGACGTGAAGTCCACGGTGTCCGGCCGCGTCGTGGGCCTCAAGGTCCGCGAAGGCGCCGTGGTGCATCGCGGGGAGGTGCTGGCCGAGGTGGAGCCCGACGTGAACCAGGCCCAGACGCTCTCGGACGTGCAGGGCAGCGTCTCCCAGGCCAAGGTCAGCTTCCGGAACGCCGAGCGGGACTTCGCCCAGCAGAGCGAGCTGTTCAAGGCCGGCCTCATCTCGGACCAGGCCTACCGCAACGCGAAGACCACCCGCGATCTGGCCGAGGAGACCTACAAGGCGGCCCAGACGCGGTACCAGATCGTCGAGGACCGGGGCATCCCCATCAGCGGCAACGCCTCCACCCAGCTGGCCCGCATCACGGCGCCCATGGACGGCGTCGTCATCAAGAAGGGCGTGGAGCTGGGCGACACCATCACCTCCGGCGTGAGCAGCTTCAACGCGGGCACCGTGGTGTTCACCGTCGCCGACCTCAAGTCGCTCATCGTGAAGGTGAACCTCAACGAGGTGGACATCGCCAAGGTGAAGGTGGGCCAGCCGGTCCGCATCAGCCTGGACGCCTATCCCCAGAAGGCCTTCACCGGCCGCGTGCGCTTCGTGGCCCCGGCCGCGGACCTGGTGGAGAAGATCAAGGTCTTCAAGGTGGAGGTGGCCCTCGACGAGCTGACGGACGCCTTCCGAACGGGCATGAGCGCCAACGTGGAGATCCTCGGAGAGAAGCGCGACAAGGCCGTAAGCGTGCCCCTCGAGGCCCTCCAGCGCCGGGATGGCCAGACGGTGGTCTACCGCCTGAAGGAGCCCCTGCAGCCCCAGGACCTGGCCCGGGCCAAGGAGGGACTCAGCGGCCGCGCCAAGTTCATCTGGCTCTCCGACCACTGGAAGGAGTTCTTCGACGTGGTGCCCGTGAAGGCCGGCATCGCCACCCTGGAGCGCGTGGAGGTCCTGTCCGGCCTCAAGCCCGGCGAGCAGGTCAGCCTCGAGGATCCCAGCCGCAAGAAGGTCGAGAAGGACGACGAGAACAATTGATCGGACTCGGCCTCCCCTCCCCACCGAGGACTGAGGACCAGCAAGCGGAGCGAGCCATGTCCAGCATCATCCGAACCCACGGCCTCACCAAAGTCTACGGCGCGAACGGGACCGCGGTCCACGCGCTGCGGGGCATCGACTTCACCGTGGAGAAGGGCGAGTTCGTGGCCCTCATCGGCCCCTCGGGGTCGGGCAAGTCCACCCTGATGGCGATCCTGGGGTGCCTGGACGCCCCCACTGACGGTTCCTACGAGCTGGATGGCCATGCGGTCCACGGCCTCTCGGGGGGCGAGCTGGCGAGGATCCGCAACGGGAAGATCGGATTCGTCTTCCAGAGCTACAACCTCCTGCCCAAGGCCAGCATCGCCCGCAACGTCGAGCTGCCCATGCTCTACGCCGGCCTGGGCCGGAAGGAACGCCGGGAGCGGGCCCTGATGCTCCTGGAGAAGGTAGGCATCGCCGACAAGGCGGACAAGCTTCCCGCCACCCTCTCCGGCGGCCAGAAGCAGCGGGTGGCCGTGGCCCGGGCCCTGGCCAACGAGCCGGCCCTGCTGCTGGCGGACGAACCCACGGGCGCCCTCGATTCCCGCACCGGCGCCGAGGTGCTGGACCTGTTCCGGGAGCTCCACGCCCAGGGCCACACCCTGCTTCTCGTCACCCACGATCCCTCCATCGCCGCCCAGGCGGAACGCCGCGTGGAGATACGAGACGGACTGATCGTGGCGGCCGGCGGCGCGGAGGGTGCCGCCCCCCACGCCGGAGCCGGACGATGAGCACCTCCGGCGCCTTCCGCGAGCGGCTGCACGAGGCCTGGATGGAGATCCGGGAGAACCTCGGCCGGGCCACCCTCCAGGCGCTGGGCGTGATGCTGGGCGTCGCCTCCGTGCTGGGCGGATTCTCCATCTCGGACAGCCAGCGCCAGCGCGCCGAGCAGCTCTATGTGCGGCTCGGCGGCCTCGACAAGCTGAACGTCCAGCCCCGGGCCGCGGTGCGGGACGGCCAGGCCACGGCCCTCCAGCAGGCCAACCTGGGCCTCCGGGACGAGGATGCGGCGGATGGCGGCGCCCTCCGGCCCGAGGCCATCCAGGGCGTGAGCAGCCAGAGGAACGCCCGCACCCGGGTGGTCTCCGCCTCCGCGGACCAGGACCGGCCCATCACGGGCATCGGCGGCGACTACATTCCGGCCAACGGGTACGCGGTGGAGGCCGGCCGGGGCTTCTCCGCCTCGGAGTTGGAGGCCGGCGCGCCGGTGGCGATCCTCGGCACGGAGGCCGCCGCCACCTTCTTCCCCTCGGGCTCTCCCCTGGGCCAGGCCCTGCGCATCGGCGAGGTGCCCGTGACCGTCATCGGCACCTTCCAGGAGCGGGTCTTCCGGTTCCGCGAGGACCAGCACAACATCTTCCGTTGGCGGAACCGCATCATCGCCGTCCCCGCGAACCTCGTGCAGCGCCGCATGAACGGGGACGCCTACCGCCGGGTGGACCGGATCACCTTCCGCATCCCCGACCTGAAGGCGATGGCCACCTTCTCGAAGCAGCTCCAGGATGTGGTCAAGGCCAACCACCGCCTCCAGGAGGACTTCCGGCTGGACGATGTCCAGGCCCGGATCCGGCGCCAGAACAGCCAGGGCGACGTCTACGACCTGATCTTCCTGCTGTCCGGTGTGCTCGCCCTCGTGGGCGGGGGCATCGTGAACGTGAACATCCAGATGGCCTCCCTCAAGGAGCGGGTCCGCGAGGTCGGGGTGAAGATGGCCCTGGGCGCCTCGGGCCGGGAGATCTTCAAGGGATTCATGACGGAGGCCCTGCTCCTCACGGCCCTGGGTGCCGTGGCCGGACTGGTGATGGGTGTGGGCTTCTCCTGGGTCATCACCCACAGCATCGGCATCCCCCTGGCCATGACCCCCGCCAGCTTCCTCTGGGCCTACGCCCTGGCCACCGTCTCCGGCTTCCTGTTCGCCCTCTACCCCGCCTGGAAGGCCTCGCGGCTCTCTCCCATGGAAGCGCTCCGATATGAGTGACGAAGCCATCCTCCGCGCCCCCGGCCCCTCCCTCCTCGACCGCGAGGCTCCTTCGCCCAGGCTGAAGGCCCGGGGCTTCAGCCCCGCCATGGTCCTGGAGGTGATCCGCACGGGCCTCGTGGAACTCTGGGCCCACAAGCTCCGCAGCATCCTCACCCTGACCCTGCTGATGCTCGGCGTCTTCGCCCTGGTGGTGATGACTTCCGTGCTGGACGGCGTCATGGACAAGATCGGCACGGGCTTCGCAGGAATGAGCTGGGACGGAACCGTCCGTATCGCCCCGAAGTCGCCGGAGACGTCCGAGGACCGCGCCCGCTTCGCCATGAGTCCCGGCCTGCGCTACGAGGACCTGGGCCGCCTCACCACGCCCAACCCGAAGGTGCTGGCCTTCCTGCCCCGGGCCCAGAAGCAGGTCAGTGTGCGCATCACGGGCGACACGGAGCGGACCTGGGTGATCGGAGTGACGCCGGACTACGCCGCCTGGATGAACCGGCCCATCGGCCTGGGCCGGGGACTCACGGAGGACGACGCCCGCCGGCGTTCCACCGTCGCCGTGGTGGGCGCCACCCTGGGCACCAAGCTCTTCGGCGGGGCCGACCCCGTGGGCCGCGACCTGGTGGTCGAAGGGGTGCCCTTCCGCATCGTGGGCGTCCAGGCCCCAGGCCAGATCTTCAACGACGAGAACTACTACGACGCCAACGGCCTCCTCGTGCCCCTGGAGACCTACATGGACCGCATGGATCCCGCCCACAAGCTGGCCCAGGTCACCGTGAAGCTCCGCCGCACGGGGGACATGGGCGAGGTATCCGCCATGCTCCTGGGCCGGACGCGCCAGGCCCACCACGGCATCGAGGACGTGGAGATCGTGGACCTCGACGCCGAGGCCGCCCGGGCCTACCAGAACTTCCTCCAGCAGATGCGTGGCTGGACCGTGGTGCTCATGAGCCTGGCCGGGACGGTGCTCCTGGTGGGCGGGGTGGGCGTGCTCTCCGTCATGCTCATCAGCTTCAGCGACCGCCGCTTCGAGATCGGGCTCCGCAAGGCCCTGGGCGCCTCCGACCACGAGATCCTCATCCAGTTCCTGCTGGAGGCGGTCGTGCTGGCCGCCATCGGGGCCCTGCTGGGGACCGTCACCGGCGCCCTCCTCTGCCGGGCCCTCTCCGCCAGCTTCCCCTACGGCCTGGTGGTGAACCCCTTCGGCCTGGTGCTCGCCTGGATCGTGGCGCTGGGCCTGGCCCTGATGTTCGGCCTCTACCCGGCCCTGCGGGCCTCGCGGCTGTCGCCCATGGAGGCCATGCGGTAGCCTCACAGGATGGCCGATCCCATCCCCGTCAACGCGCAGGTCCGCATCCCCGGCGACGCCATCCGCTTCAAGGCGGTGCGGGCCGGCGGTCCCGGCGGGCAGAACGTGAACAAGGTCGCCTCCAAGGTGGAGCTGCGCATCGACCTGGACCGCATCGAGGGCCTGCCGGAGGATGCCCTGGCCCGCCTGCGCGAGGCCCAGCGCAACCGCCTGGACGCCGAGGGACTCTGGATCGTCGTGAGCGACCTCACCCGCGACCAGCTCAAGAACCTGGACGACGCCCGGGAGAAGGCCGCCGCCGGCATCCGGCAGGCCCTCGTTCGGCCCCGGAAGCGGACCGCCACCCGCCCCACGCGGGCCTCGAAGGAGCGGCGGCTGGAGGGCAAGAAGCGGGATGCCGAACGCAAGCGGAACCGCAGGGGCGGGCTGGACTGACGGACCGCTACAGCTTCAGCCGGAACCCGAAGACCGGCAGCTCGCCCTGCAGGAAATCCAGGTCCGGCGACCGCCGGAAGCCCATGCGTTCGTACATCCCCCAGGCCACCTTCATGGCCTCCGTGCTGTGGATGACGACCTGGGCCTTCCCCCCTGCCCGGGCGAGCTCGATGCAGTACAGGACCAGGGCCCGGCCCACCCCGAGGCCACGGGCCTCAGGACTGACGGCCAGAAGCCGGAAGCCCGCGGCGTCGCGCTCCTGCGTCGCCGTGCCTCCCGAGCCGTACTGGGCCATGTCCGAGAAGTGGACCACCCCCCCGAGCAGCTTCCCGTCCGCCACGGCCACGAGGAGCTTCGCCCCCGGCTTCTCCGCCATGAGGCCGATGCGCGCCAGCATGTCGTAGTACTTCGGCTGCTCCCCGGGGCCAGGGAAGCCCTCCAGGCCCGCATAGACGGCCACCATGAGGCGGCCAAGGCCGTCGAATTCGTCCGGCCTGGCTTCTCGAACAAGGTATCCCGCACCCATGGACCCTCCTCCTCCGAACGATAGGCCATCCTCCCCCATCCTGCCGCTGCCATACTCGGCCGGATCCCCGGAGCCCCCATGGCCGCGCCCCAGACCTACGCCAACCACCGGCGTTTCGACCCCCTCTTCCACTTCGCCCTCCTGCCCTTCTTCCTCGTGGCCTGGCTGGTCTCGGTGGTTTACCTGGTCCGCCATCCGGGCCTGCACCACGCGCTGCTCATGCTGGCGGCCCTGGCCTTCCTGCTGCTGGCCCTCCTGGTCCGGGGCTATGCCCTCAAGGTGCAGGACCGGGTCATCCGCCTGGAGGAGCGCCTCCGGATGGAGCGGCTGCTGCCGGAGGATCTGAAGGCCCGCATCCCGGAATTGACGGTCCGTCAATGCGTGGGCCTCCGCTTCGCCTCCGACGCCGAGCTGGCGGACCGCGTGCGGGAGGCCCTGGCCGAGGGGCTGAAGGACGAGGCCATCAAGAAGCGCATCCAGTCCTGGCGGCCTGACACGCACCGCGTGTGACCGGCCTCCGGGCCGCCCTGCGCTAGACTGGCCGGGCATGGAGGAGTCATGGCCCGGAAGCTGGTGGAGTGCGTGCCGAACATCTCGGAGGGGCGGGACGCGGCGAAGATCAGGCAGGTGACGGACGCCATCTCGGCCGTGCCGGGCGTCTCGCTCCTGGACGTGGATCCCGGCGCCGACACGAACCGCACCGTCATCACCTTCGTGGGCGAGCCCGAGGCCGTGCTGGAGGGCGCCTTCCGCTGCATCGCCGAGGCCGCGAAGGTCATCGACATGCGCCATCACAAGGGCGCCCACCCCCGCATGGGCGCCACGGACGTGGTGCCCTTCGTGCCCGTGGAAGGCTTGAGCATGGAGGACTGCGCCGAACTGGCCCGCCGTCTGGGCGAGCGCGTGGGCGAGGCCCTGGGCATCCCGGTCTACCTCTACGAGGCCGCTGCCAGCCGTCCCGGGCGCCGCAACCTGGCTGAGGTCCGCAAAGGCGAGTACGAGGGCCTGGAACAGAAGCTGAAGGACCCCGAATGGAAGCCCGATTTCGGCCCGGCCGCCTTCCACGCCCAGGCCGGCGCCACCATCATCGGCGCCCGCGAGTTCCTGGTGGCCTACAACGTCACCCTGAATTCGAACGACAAGGCCCACGCCACCGACATCGCCTTCGAATTGCGCGAGAAAGGCCGGGTGGCCCGCCGGGGCCGGGTGAAGCCCTACTACCAGGCCGGCGAGCTCATCTACTACGCCGAGGGGTCCTTCCCCTGCGGCAACTGCGACTTCACGGGGACCTCCTTCCAGGCGACCGTGGAGCACTGCGCCGCCGTCCACGGCTACGACCTGCCGGCCCTCATGCGCATGAACGACGTGGATCCCGCGAACCCCGTGGGCGAGAAGGTCCGCCGCCGGGGCACCTTCAGCCACTGCAAGGCCATCGGCTGGTACGTGGACACCTACCGCCGCGCCCAGATCAGCATCAACCTCACGGACTACAAGCAGACCGCTCCGCACACCGTGCTGGAGGAGGCCCGCCGCCTGGCCGCCGAGCGCGGTCTGGTGGTGACCGGCAGCGAGATCGTGGGCCTGGTGCCGTACCAGTGCCTGCTGGCCTCCGGGAAGCACTACCTCCGGGCCATGGGCAAGTCCACGGGCGTGCCGGCCTCGGACATCATCCAGTCCGCGGTGTTCTCCATGGGCCTCGGGGACGTGGCGCCCTTCGAGGCGGAGAAGAAGGTGCTGGGCCTGCCCGCCTACGATCCCAAGGCCCTGGTGTCCATGCCGGTCCACGCCTTCGCCGACGAGGTCAGCCGCGACACGCCGGCCCCGGGCGGCGGCTCCATCGCGGCCCTGGCGGGCAGCCTGGGCGCCGCGCTGGCCAGCATGGTGGCCAACCTGGCCCAGGGCGGCCCCGATGCGGAGAAGGACGCCAGGCTCATCGCCCTGGCCGAGCGGGCGCAGATCCTCAAGGACCAGCTCATGGCCGCCGTGGACGAGGACACCAACGCCTTCAACGCCTTCATGGACGCCCGCCGCCTGCCCGACGGCACGCCCGAGGAGAAGGCCCGCCGCCACGATGCCATGCAGGCCGGCCTGAAGATCGCCATCGACGTTCCCCTGGCCACGGCCAAGGCCAGCCTCGCGGCCCTGGAGCTGGCCGGCGAAGCCGCGCGCCTGGGCAAGGTGGTCTCCATCACCGACGCCGCCGTGGGTGCCCAGATGGCCCATGCCGGCGTGCGTGGCGGCATCTGGAATGTGGTGATCAACCTCAAGGACATCACCGATCCCGCCTACGTGGCCGACATGCAGGCCCAGTGCGCCGCCCTGCTGGAACAGTCCACGGAGAAGCTCGCCGAGATCACCGGCTACATCGACCAGAAGCTCGTAGACCGGCTCCAGAAGGTGAAGAAGTAGCTGGCGGCGGGTCCCGCGAACCGAGGTTTCCCGGGACCCGCCCCTACACCGCCATCCAGAAGAACACCGCCGTCATGCGGCGATCCGCGGGCTCGGTGCCGAAGTAGGCGGTCGCTGAGTGGACCAGGTCCGCGCGGTAGAGCAGCATCCGGTTGAACACGTTGGGGATGGACACTTCCGGGTGCCAGGCCTGGAGGGGCAACTTGCCGACGCCCAGGGCGTCCCGCAGGTTGACGTGGGGGGCGGGACAGAGGTTGCCGCTCAGCGTCCCGTCCGGGTAGCGCAGGCGGTAGAAGGTGGTTCCCGCGGCGGCCGGGGCCTTCGGCGAGAGGTAGATGACGGCGGCGAAGCGGCAGAGCGCCCGGGAATCCGTGTGGGGCCGCGGGCCGGATTCGGAGGCCGCCACCAGCTGGATGACGTTGTGGTTCAGGGTGGCCCCCTGGGGATCCGTCTCCTTCCACAGCCGCCGGGCCCCGGTGAGGGCGCGGACCCGGGCCTCCACGGCCGCCAGTTCCTCCGGGAGGAGGGCGCCGGGAGCTCGCATGCCGGGCCAGGTCTCGTTCCGGTAGGGCAGGCCCAGCTCCCACTCGGTGCGGGCGAGGCTTCGCGTCACCACCTCCTGCGCGTTGGGCAGGATGTCGTCGACGATCCAGTAGTCACGGCCTTGCTGGGGCTTCCGGTAGGGCAGCGAGGGACGGCGCGGGCCACCGAAAGTGGGAACGGGCATGCAGGCTCCGGGGAAACCTCCAGTTTACACCGCCTGGGCGATGGCCTTCCCCACGTCTTCCGTCGAGGCCGTGCCGCCCATGTCCGGCGTGCGGGGTCCCGAGGCCAGCACCGTCTCGATGGCGGCCAGGACTGCCTGCCCGGCCTCGGCGTGGCCGAGGTGCTCCAGCATCATGGCCCCCGCCCAGATCTGCCCCACGGGGTTGGCGATGCCCTTCCCGTAGATGTCCGGCGCCGAGCCATGCACGGGCTCGAACATGGAAGGGAAGTCCCGCTCCGGGTTCAGGTTGGCGCTGGGGGCGATGGCGATGGTGCCCGTGCAGCCGGGGCCCAGGTCGGAGAGGATGTCGCCGAACAGGTTCGAGCCCACCACCACGTCGAACCAGTGCGGGTTGCGCACGAAGTGGGCCGTGAGGATGTCGATGTGGTACTGGTCCGTGCGCACGTCTGGATACCGCTCGCCCATGGCCCTGAAGCGCTCGTCCCAGTAGGGCATGGTGATGGCGATGCCGTTGGACTTGGTGGCCGAGGTGAGGTGCTTCTTCGGGCGGCGCTGGGCCATGTCGAAGGCGTACTTCAGGATGCGGTCCACGCCATGCCGCGTGAACACGCTCTGCTGCACGGCCATCTCGTGCTCGGTGCCCTCGTAGAGCCGGCCGCCGATGGAGGAGTACTCGCCCTCGTTGTTCTCGCGGACCACCACGAAGTCGATGTCGCCGGGCTTCCGGTCCGCCAGAGGGCACTTCACCCCGGGCATGAGGCGCACCGGGCGCACGTTGGCGTACTGCTGGAAGCCGCGCCGGATGGGGATCAGCAGGCCCCAGAGCGACACGTGGTCCGGCACGCCAGGAAAGCCCACGGCCCCCAGGAAGATGGCGTCATGGTGGCGGATGCGGTCGAGGCCGTCCGCGGGCATCATGCGGCCCTCGGCCAGGAAGTACTCGCAGCTCCAGGGGAAGGTGTCCCACTCGAAGGCCAGGCCGAACTTCCGGCCGGCGGCCTCCAGCACCCGGATGCCCTCCGGAACCACCTCCTTGCCAATCCCGTCGCCGGGGATGACCGCGATGCGGTGCGTCGTCATGGGGCCTCCTGCGGGAGTGAGCCTTCAGCATCCTCCCGCAGGGTGGCCCGGTCCATGACTCAGGACACGACCGCCGGCTACTCGTAGATCCCGGCGCCGATGACCATGCCGTTGTAGAGCTCAACCCAGGAGGCCTTCTTCATGACCTTGTTCCCCTGGGCCGGGTTCAGCTCCTTGTACTCGATCCAGCCGTTGCCCTTCTCCTTGACCAGCTTCGTCCAGTCCTGGATCCAGGCCTTCCCGTCCGGATCCTTGGCGTTCCAGCGGGTGATGCCCACCAGCTCGCGACGCACGCCGTGGGCCAGCACCTTGCCTTCCAGGTCGTAGACGAAGATGTAGAGGTCGTTGTTCTTCCCGGCCAGGAAGTGGAACCGGCCCTTGCCGGAGCTGACCTCCTCCAGGAAGGCCTCCCGGGGGTTCTTCTTGGCGAAATCCACGGCCTGCTTCACGAAGGCCTTGGCCTGGTCGCGAGTCTGGGCCGCGAGCGGAAGGGAGAGGGCAGCCAGGACGACTGGCAGGAACCACCGATGACGCATGAATAGCCTCCTTTGGGCAGCAGGACCGCACGGGTCTTCTCCGACTTACGGGTCGGCAATCACATCAGTTAAATATTGGAAGAAAACAAATTAAAATAATTTATTCAGCATATTGCCATACACAAATAATCACCGCGACCACCTTCGTAATACGATACTTTTCCTTCCCTCCCGGAGCCGCCATGGGTCCCCTGCCCCGCCTTCTCCTTCCGCTTGCGGTCAGCCTCTCGCTGATCGCCGCTGCAGCCGCACCCACTCCGAGCCCCGAGGCCTTCGCCGGCCTCAGGTTCCGCAACCTGGGCCCCTTCCGGGGCGGTCGCGTGGGCGCAGTGGCTGGCGTCCCCGGCAAGCCCCAGCTCTACTACATGGGCGCCGCGGGCGGTGGCCTCTGGCGCACGGAGGACGGCGGCGCCAGCTGGCGCAATCTCTCTGACGGTTTCTTCAGGACCGGATCCGTGGGCGCCATCGGCGTCTGCGACGCCGATCCCAACGTGATCTACGTGGGCATGGGCGAGGACACCATCCGCGGCAACGTGAGCCGGGGCGACGGCGTGTACCGGTCCACGGACGCCGGGCGGACCTGGACCCACCTGGGCCTGGAGGACACCCAGCAGATCACCCGCGTCCGGGTGAACCCCGCGAACCCCGAGGTGGCCTACGTGGCCGCCCTGGGCCACGTCTGGGGCCCGAATGCCGAGCGCGGGATCTTCCGCACCCAGGACGGGGGAAAGACCTGGAAGAAGGTCCTGTATGTCAATGAAAACACTGGTGCATCAGATCTCTGCATGGACCCCGCCAACCCCCGGATCCTCTACGCGGGCTTCTGGCAGGTGGGCCGCAGGCCCTGGACCCTGGAGAGCGGCGGCCCGGGCAGCGGCGTCTACAAGTCCACGGATGGCGGCGACACCTGGAAGCGCCTGGAGGGCGGCCTGCCCACGGGCGTCCTGGGCCGCATCGGGATCGCCGTGTCCCCGGCCCGCCCCGACCGCGTCTGGGCCATCGTCGAGGCCGAGAAGGGCGGCCTCTACCGCAGCGACGACGCCGGCGCCACCTGGACCCTCGTCAACGGGGAGAACCAGATCCGCCAGCGGGCCTGGTACTACTCCCGCATCTACGCCGATCCGAAGAACGCCGACACGGTGTACGCCCTGAACGTGGCCTTCCTGCGCTCCCAGGACGGCGGCCGCACCTTCGCCGCCATCCCCACGCCCCACGGTGACAACCACGACCTCTGGATCGCCCCGGAGGATCCGCGCCGCATGATCGAGGGCAACGACGGCGGGGCCACCGTGACCGTCAACGCGGGCGAGTCCTGGAGCACTCTCCTGAACCAGCCCACAGCCCAGTTCTACCGGGTGGCCGTGGACTCGCGCGATCCCTACTGGATCTACGGCTGCCAGCAGGACAACACCTCCGTGGCCATCCGGAGCCGGGCCGAGGGGCGCGGCGGCGTCACGCAGGCGGACTGGCATGCCGTGGGCGGCGGCGAGAGCGGCTGGATCGCGCCGGAGCCGAAGGATCCCGACGTGGTCTTCGCCGGCGAGTACGGCGGCCAGATCACCCGCAACGACCATCGCACCGGCGAGACCCGCATGGTCATGGCCTGGCCGCAGCTGGCCATCGGCATGGCCCCGAAGGATCTCAAGTATCGCTTCCAGTGGAACGCCCCCATCCTCATCAGCCGCTTCGAGCCCCATGTGCTCTACCACGCCGCCCAGGTGCTCCTGCGCAGCGCCGACCGGGGTCGGACCTGGGAGGAGATCAGCCCGGACCTCACCCGCAATGACAAGGCCACCCAGATCGCCAGCGGCGGCCCCATCACCAAGGACAACACCGGCGTGGAAGTCTTCAACACCATCTTCGCCCTGGCGGAGAGCCGGCAGGATCCCGCCATCCTCTGGGCCGGCAGCGACGACGGCCTGATCCACCTCACCCGCGACGGCGGCAAGACCTGGACGGACATCACCCCGAAGGGACTTCCGGCGAACCTCCAGATCAACAGCATCGATCCCTCTCCCTTCGACGCCGGGACGGCGTACGTGGCGGCCACTGCCTACAAGCTGGACGACCTGAAGCCCTACCTCCTCCGCACCACGGATTTCGGGAAGAGCTGGACCCGCATCGACGCGGGCATCCCCGTGGGCGCCTTCACCCGCGTGGTCCGGGCCGACGAGCTCCGGCGCGGCCTGCTCTTCGCGGGCACGGAGACGGGCCTCTACCTCTCCTTCGACGACGGCGCCTCCTGGCAGCCCTTCCAGCGCAACCTCCCCGTGGTGCCCGTCACCGACCTCGCCATCCACCGGGGCGATCTCATCGTGGCCACCCAGGGCCGCTCGTTCTGGATCCTCGACGACCTGGACAGCCTGCGCCAGTGGAAGCCGGAGGTCGCCGCCGAGCCGCTGCACGTGTTCCAGCCCCGCCCGGCCGTGCGCGCCGACTACGGGCAGGCCTGGTGGATGGAGGACGACGCGAAGCCCCGCGCCCAGGGCCAGAACCCGCCCACGGGCGCCCTCCTGGACCTCTGGCTGAAGGAGGCGCCGGACGACAAGGATCCCCTCACCCTCGAGGTGCTCAGCGGCACGGAGGTGCTCCGCAGCTTCAGCAGCCGCAAGCCGGAGAAGCCCGAACCCAGCGCCGAGAAGCCGCTGAAGCTGCACGCCGGCTTCAACCGCGTGACCTGGGACCTGCGCATGTTCCGCCCCCATCTGCTGCCCAAGGCCATCGTCTGGGGCGACACCCGCGGCCCCGAGGTGGCGCCCGGTACCTACACCCTGCGCGTCAGCTACCGCGGCGCCACCGCCACCCGGGACCTGGTGGTGAAGCCCCGGCCGGGCACCGCCGCCTCCGAGGCGGACCTGAAGGCCCAGGCGGACTTCCTCCAGGCCGTGCGCGACCGGGTGACGGAGATCCACCAGTCCGTCCTCCAGATCCGCGACGTGAAGGCCCAGGTCAAGGGCCTCCTGGAACGCGCGGAGAAGCTCGGGAAGGCTGCGGACCTCAAAGCCCCGGCCAAGGCCCTCACCGACCGACTGGACGCCCTGGAGGCCCGCCTGGTGAATCCCAGGCTGAAGAGCGACCAGGACGTGCTGAACTTCACCCCTGGGTTGGACCACCAGTTCATCGGCCTCGCCGGCATGGTCGGCGAAGGCGACGGCGCGCCCAGCCCGGCCGCCCGGGCCTACTACGACCAGGAGAAGGCCGTGCTGGCCGGCCTCCAGGCCGAGCTGGCCCAGGCCTGGTCCGCCGAGCTTGCCGCTTTCGACAAGGCCGTCCAGGCCGCCGGCATCCCGCCGGTCATCGTCGTGCCCGCGGCGAAGTAGCGTCACGCCTCCGGCGGCCAGGCCTCCAGGTCCCAGGCCTCCATCCGGGCGCGGTCCCCGAGGATCGCGCCGGTGGGGCCGTCGGCCACGAGCCGGCCCCGGTGGAGCACCAGGGTGCGGGGGCAGAGGCGCAGGGCCAGATCCAGGTCGTGGGTGGCGATGAGGCGGGTGTGGGTGAAGGCCTGCAGCAGGCCCACCAGCAGGCGCCGGCCGCGGGGGTCCAGGCCCGTGCTGGGCTCGTCCAGCACGAGGATGTCGGGCCCCATGGCCAGCACCGCTGCCAGGGCGCAGCGCCGCTTCTCGCCCACGGACAGGTGGTAGGGCGCCTTGGCGGCGAGGTGGGCGGCCCCCACCTGGCCCAGGGCCACCAGGGCCCGGGTCTCGGCCTCCGCCGCCGGGAAGCCCAGGTTCCGCGGCCCGAAGGCCGCGTCCTCCAGCACCGTGGGCATGAACAGCATGTCGTCGGGATCCTGGAAGACCATGCCCACGGTGCGCCGCACCTGGGCCAGGGTCTCCGGCTGCACGGGCAGCTCGCCCACCCGGACCTCGCCCTCCGTGGCCCGGAGCGTGCCGTTGAGGTGCTTCAGCAGGGTGGACTTCCCCGCCCCGTTGGCGCCCACCACGGCCACCGCCTCGCCGTGGCGGAGCGTGAAGGTGGGGCCGTCCAGGGCGACGGTGCCGTCGGGGTAGGTGTGCCGCAGGCCGCGGACTTCCAGCAGGTGGTGGCTCACGGCGTCCCTCCGGCCAGCAGGCGCCCCAGCAGGGCCGGCAGGGGCTGCCAGCGGCAGAGCAGGAAGAAGGCCGACCAGCCCAGGAGGAAGGCCCAGGCACGCGCCCCGAAGGCCGGCCGGGCGCGCAGGGGGAGCACGCCGTCGAAGCCCCGGGCCCGGAGGGCGGCGTGGACCCGCTCGGCCCGCTCCCAGCTCCGCGCGAGCAGGTGGCCCGCGAAGGCGCCGTACTCCCGCGCCGCCAGGGGGTGGCCGAAGGCCCGCAGCTCGCGGGCCTGCAGGGCTCGGCCCGCCTCGTCGCCGGCCAGGAACAGGTAGCGGTGGAGGAAGAGCAGCTGCTGGGAGAAGGCCCGCGGCGCCCCGAGCCGGTCCAGGGCGGCGCACATCTCCCCGAAGCCCGTCACGGCCACCAGGGCCGTGGCGGTGGCCATGGCCAGGGTCCCGCGCACCAGCAGGGAGGCGAAGGCCAGCCAGCCGCGGCTGACGGCCAGGGGCCCGAGGAACAGGGCCGGCGCCCGGTCCACCCAGGGCAGGAAGGCCCCGAGCACCAGGATGAAGGGCAGGCCCAGGAGGGTCTTCCGCACCAGCAGGCCGAAAGGCACCGCCCCGAGAGCCGCCAGGGCCACGGGAAAGATGGCCAGGGCCAGCGGTGCCGACACGTCGTGGGGATGGAAGGAGGCGAGGACGCCCAGGAAGACGGCCGTGGCCAGCACCTTGGCCCGCGGATCCAGACGGTGCACCGGCGTGTCCAGCCGCGCCAGCCGGTCCATCTCCCGGAGCTCCACGAGGGCTGCGGCGAGGGACGGCACCTCAACCCCTCCCGCGGCGCGCGGCCAGCCAGCCCGCCCCCGCCACCAGGGCCAGGGTCGCGCCGCCGCCGAGCAGGCCCGCCAGGCCGGTCCCGCCGCGGGAGTCGGCTCCAGGGCCAGGCAGGGCGTAGTCGGGAAGGATGGACGTGCGGCCCTGGATTCGCGCGACGAGGCGATGGACGAGCCCCGCCGGGGCGGCGGCGCCGGCCGGCGCCGCCCGCGCCACGGACCATTCCAGGCCATCGGGCCGGCGGGAGGCGGCCCAGGAGAGCCCACCCGCGGTCAGCACCGCCGCGCCCAGGACCAGGGCCAGCAGGCGGCGGCCCGCCGGTTCCGGCCGCTCCGCCAGCAGGCCCGGGCGGGTCCGCCGCACGAAGCGCAGGAGCAGGGCCGTGGCGAAACCCTCCGCCAGGCCGATGGGCAGGTGGATGGGCAGCATGGCCAGCAGGAAGGGGCGGAAGGGAAGCCCCGCGAGGCCGGAGAGGACCGTCTCCAGCACCACGGCGAGGGCTCCCAGCTGCAGCGCCGCCACCGCGCCCAGGATCGCCCCGGCGGTGGGGTGGCCACGGCGGTCCAGGGGTCGGAACACCAGCGGGTAGGCCACGAAGGCGGGCAGGACGCCCATGTTGAAGAGGTTGCAGCCGAAGGCCAGCAGGCCGCCGTCCGCGAAGAAGAGGGCCTGCACCAGCAGCACCGAGCCCATCACCAGAACCGCCGCGGGCGGCCCCAGCAGGGCCGAGAGCAGCAGCGTGCCCACCAGGTGGCCGCTGGAGCCCGTGCCGGGGATGGCGAAGTTCACCATCTGCGCCGCGAACACGAAGGCCCCCAGCACGCCCATGAGGGGCACCCGGCCTTCGTCCTCCACGTGCCTCAGCCGCCGGGAGCAGCCCGCCAGCGCCCCGCCGGAGAGGGCCCAGAAGCTCCCCCCCACCGCCGCGGAAACCAGCGCATCGGCCATGTGCATGCCGCCAGTGTACGAGCCCCTGGTCGCCCCTCGCAGCCGGAACGGCTTCGCGGGTCTCGAACCCAGCGTCGGTCAGCTGAACCGCAGGGCCACCAGGGTGACGTCGTCCCGGAAGCCGCCTCCGAAGCGCTCGGCGGCCTCCCGGAGTCCGGCGAGGAGGACTTCCACAGGCTCTCCCGCATGCGCGTCGAGGAAGCCGGCCAGGCCTTCCGCCCCGAATTCCCGCCCATCCCCGGTTCCGGCCTCCGTCAGCCCGTCGGTGTAGAGGATCAGCAGATCACCCGGGGACACCGGAACCTCCATCGCCCGGTAGGCCCCTGCGGCCGTGAGCCCCAGGGCGGGCCCGGTGGGGGCGAGCCAGGCCCGGGTCCCATCGGCCCGGCGCAGCAGGCCCGGATTATGCCCCGCATTGCAGTACGTCAGGCACCGGTTTCCCGGATCGAACCGGGCCATCACCATGGAGATGAACCGGACCACCCGGAGGTTGTAGCGGAAGAGGTCGTTGAGGCGCGCCGCCAGGCGGTCCATGGCCATCGTCTCGGGCCCCAGGATGCGCAGGCTGGCCTGGAGGCTCGACATCAGCAGGCTGGAGGAGAGGCCCTTCCCCATGACGTCCGCCACCGCCACGCCCAGGCTGCCGTCCGGGCAGGTGTAGAAATCGAAATAGTCCCCCCCGACGATCTCGGCGGGACGGGTCAGGGCCGCCACCTCCACGCCGGGAACCTCCGGAACCCGCTGGGGGAGGAGGTGCCGCTGGACCTTGGCGGCCAGCTCGAGGTCCCGCTCCAGGCCCCGCTTCCTCAGGGCATCCAGGTCGTCGAGGCAGACGTCCTGGGTGAAATCCAGCTCCAGGAGCTCGGCCTCCACCTCCCCCTGGCAGACGCGGCAGACCCCGAAGCCCCCGCCCTCGAGCCTCTCCAGGGCCGCCTCGTGGCAGGCCATCACCGCCTCCGCCTCCTCGGGACCGCAGGGGCCGAGGGCCAGGGACCGGCGCGAGGCCGGCGTGGCATCCAGCCACAGCCGGAGGGCCTTCTTCCGGGTCAGGATGGCATCCCGGAACCGGATCATCTGATCGGCACGCATGCGCTCCTCCGAGGGTGTCCAGGTAAGGATAGGAGCTCCGGAAGACCTGGGGCCCACCACGAACCCAAGTGTCGGCCGGATGCTCAACGGGAAACCAGCCGCCCGCTACTTCCCGGAAAGCAAAAACCCCGCAGCACTAGTGTCTGCGGGGCTTCTGTCCTGGTGGTCCCTCCCGGACTCGAACCGGGGACCCTCTGATTAAGAGTCAGATGCTCTAACCAACTGAGCTAAGGGACCTGCAAGACCCAAAGTCTACCAGATTCCGGACCGCCTGCAAGGGCCAGATCCGCAGCCCCACTCACAGGGCGGGCATCTTCATGGCCTCGCGCACCTCGGCCAGGGTGGCGGCGGCCACGGCCCGGGCCCGGGCGCTGCCGTCCCGGAGGACGTCCTCGAGGTGGGCCGGCTGGGCGAGGTGGGCCTCGATCTTCTCCCGCACCGGTTCGATGCGCCGGGTGATGGCCTCGGCCACGCGCTTCTTGCAGTCGAAGCAGCCGATGCCCGCGCGGCGGCATTCCGTGTCCACCATCTGCACGGTGGCCTCGTCGCTGAACAGCTTGTGGAAGTCCATGACCGGGCAGATGTCCGGATTGCCCGGATCGGTCTTCCGCACACGGGCCGGATCGGAGGCCATCTGGCGGGTGCACTTCTCCAGGATCTCGGCATTGGTGTCCCGCAGGTAGATGCAGTTGCCGTAGCTCTTCGACATCTTCCTGCCGTCGAGGCCCGGTACCTTCGGCGTCTTGGTGAGCACGGCCTCCGGCTCGGGGAAGACCTCGCGCTGGTAGAGGAAGTGGAATCGGCGCACCACCTCCCGGGCCAGCTCCAGGTGGAAGAGCTGATCCTCGCCCACGGGGACCTTGTGCGCCTTGTAGAGGACGATGTCGGCGGTCTGGAGCAGCGGATAGCCCAGGAAGCCGTAGCTGCCCAGGTCGGCCGCGGCGTTCTGCAGCTTCTCCTTGTAGGTGGGCACCCGCTCCAGCCAGGAGAGCGGCGTCATCATGGAGAACAGCAGGTGCAGCTCCGCGTGCTCCTTCACGAGGCTCTGCACGAAGAGCGTGCTCTGGGCGGGATCCAGCCCCGCTGCCAGATAGGTGGCCGTGAGCTCCAGCGTGGCGGGCCAGATCTCACCCACATTCTCGTACTTCGACGTCAGCGCATGCCAGTCGGCGATCATGTAGAACGCCTCGCCCCGGCCCTGCAGGAGCGCGAAGTTGTCCAGGGCCCCCACCAGGTGGCCGATGTGCAGGGAGCCGGAGGGCTGGATGCCGGAGAGGATGCGGTGCATGGGGACTCCGAAACGCGCGTGAATCAGAAGTGGAGGATGAGCCGGGCCACGATCTCGATGCCGTAGAACACCAGCCCGAACACCGGGCCGATGACATAGCCGAGGAGCCCGGTGAGAGCCAGCACGATGAGGATGCCGCCCATCCAGGGCTGGATCCGGTCGAACTTCGGCAGCCATCGCCAGGGGAGGAAGCCCCGCAGGATGCCCGCGCCGTCCAGGGGCCCCATGGGCAGCAGGTTGAAGAGGGCCAGGCCGACGTTGATGAGCACCAGGCGGCCCAGCAGGGCCAGGAAGAGCGTGGCCGTGGTGCCCAGCTGCAGCACCTGCAGGCTCTCGACCTTGCCGGCCAGCAGGGCCCGCACGAACACCCGGTACTCCAGCTCGGGAACGGGCACGACGGCCTTCACCACCAGGAACATGATTCCCAGGAAGACCCCGGCCTGGATCAGGTTCGAGGCCGGCCCCGCGCTGGCCACCAGGGCATAGCCCACCCGCTGGGTGAATTTCCGGGTGAGCTTGCGGGGGTCCACGGGTACGGGCTTGGCCCAGCCGATGAACGGGAAGCCCGTGGCCATCCCCAGCAGGGGAAAGATGACCGTGCCAAGCAAGTCGATATGGGCGATGGGATTGAGGGTCATCCGGCCCAGGCTGGCGGCGGTATCGTCCTCCAGCAGGTAGGCCGCCGTGGCGTGGGAGGCCTCGTGGACGCTCAGACTGAACAGCAGGGCCACATAACTGACGAGGATGGTGGGAAGGGATAGGTTGTCGAACACCCGGGCTCCGGCAGAACCTCCATGCTAACCGCACGGTTGGCCTTCTTCCCCGAGGCCGGGCTATCCTGGGACCTCCAGCCGGGAGCCGCCATGTACCTGAAACCGAATCTGCCGGCCGCGGCCAGCGCCGGGAAGTCCGTGATCGGCTTCAACATCATCAACGGGCGCGAACTGGAGGGCGATCTCTCCATGATCGAATCCCGCTCTGCCGTGGACAAGCGCGACCTGGTGGGCGTGTTCCCCGACAGCGGCGAGAAGGACGTGGCCCGGGCCGCCAAGGCCGCGGCCGAGGCCTTTACAACCTGGTCCGCCACGCCCGCTCCTGTCCGTGGCGCGGTGATCCAGCGCACGGGCCAGATCCTTACGGAGCAGAAGGAGAAGCTGGCCCGCATCATCACCCGCGAGATCGGGAAGACCCCCCGCGAGGCCCTCGGCGAGGTCCAGGAGGCCATCGACACCTGCACCTTCTTCGCCTCCGAGGGCCGCCGCCTCTATGGCCAGACCGTGCCCTCCGAGCTGCCCGACAAGTCCCTCTCCACCTACCGCCGTCCCGTGGGCGTCTGCGGCATCCTGGCCGCCAACAACTTCCCCCTGGCCGTGCCCAGCTGGAAGATCATCCCCGCCATCCTCTGCGGCAACACCGTGGTGTGGAAGCCCAGCGATGACGCCCCGACCATCGCCTACCTCTTCCTGCTGGCAATGATGGACGCGGGCCTGCCGCCGGGCGTGGTGAACACCGTCAACGGGCGGGGCCGGGCAGGCTGCGGCAAGCACTTCCTGGCGGGCATCGACAAGGGCTTCTACCAGAAGTTCAGCTTCACCGGCTCCACCGCCGTGGGCCGCATGATCGGCGAGGCCTGCGGCCGGAACCTGATCATCCCGAGCCTGGAGCTGGGCGGGAAGAACCCCATGATCGTGATGCCCGACGCCGATCTCGATCTGGCCGTGAAGGGCGCCCTCTGGGCCGCCTTCGGCACCGCCGGCCAGCGCTGCACCAGCCTGGCGAACCTCATCGTCCACGAGGCCTGCGCCGCCGAGTTCAAGCAGAAGTTCATGGCGGGCGTGGAGGCCCTGGAAATGGGCAACCCCATGACCCATCCCGAAGTCACCTACGGCCCCATGATCAACGCCCGGTTCGCCGAGGGCTTCCGCGAGCACTGGGAGATGGGCCGGAAGGATGGCGCGAAGCTCCTCTGCGGCGGCGAGCAGTGGACCGAGGCCAACCGCACCGACCGCGTGAAGGGGCACATCGAGCACGGCCTCTACATGCAGCCCTGCGTGTGGGAGGGCGTCACCCCCGACATGGGGCTGTTCCAGAACGAGGTCTTCGGCCCCACGGTGAACCTCACGACCGTGAAGGATTTCGACGAGGCCATGGTCTGCGCCAACGGCACCCCCTACGGCCTCTCCAGCAGCCTCTACACCGAGAACCGGCACTGGGTGGAACGCTTCAAGCGCGAGATCAAGGCCGGCATGGCCAGCATCAACAACAGCACCACCGGCGCCGAGGCCCACATGCCCTTCGGCGGCAACGGGTGGAGCGGCAACGGCAGCCGCGAGAGCGGCATGTGGGTGATCGACTGGTACACCCGCTGGCAGGCCGTGAACGACGACGCCTCCGGCCGCCTCCAGCTCGCCCAGATCGAGACCGACTACGGCCAGCCCAAGGCGAAGACAGACTGGTCGGTCCTCTGACCAGTCCAGGACGAAGCGCTAGAATGACCCCAGGAGTCCGACCATGACCAAGCCCCTCGTCCCCGCCGATCTGCTGAAATCGCTCCAGGCTGTGGACAAGCCGGCGGCCGATGCCGGTTCGTCCAAGCCCAAGGCGAAGCCCCAGCCCCAACCCACGGTGCGCGCCTCCTCCAAGCCCCAGGGCAAGAGCGGCGGCGCGGCCCACATGCGCTCCAGCAACCGGGGCAAGTAGGCCCGGGTCACTCGAACCGCCACGCCTGGATGGAACTGACGCGCCGCAGCACCTCGGCCACGAGGGCTGGGGCTGCGTCGCCCCGGGTGCGGACCCGCGCGACGTTCCCGCCGGGCAGATGCACCACATGGATCGAGGCCCCGCCCGGAAAGTCGGGATGGCGCGCCAGGGGCCGCGCCAATGCTTCCAGGTCCAGCGTCTCGAGCCAGCCCCCGGGCAGCGGCGCCGTGCGCGCACCGGGCACCAGGGCCCCCACCTCCCGGGCCTGGAGCAGCACCAGGTGGTGGCGGCCCTCCCCTGTGCCCCGCCACCCCAGGAAGGGCGGCAGATCGCCGAAGCCGATGCCGCCCTTCCGCACCTCGGGCCACGCCCTCAGTTCGGCCACGCCGGCCTCGTCCGCCGCCGCCATGGCCAGCCGGGCGAGATCCGGATCGGCGGGGGGTACCCAGGGCTGGAGATCGTCGAAGGCCATGGGGTCGAGGATGGCATGAACGCCGAGTCCGGGTAGGCTGGGCCCATGGCGATGGACGGGAGCGGAACCGGCGGAATGGGAGCCCCCAGGCCCGTGGTGGCCACGGGCCAGCAGATCGGCGCGGGCTGGAGCCCGGCCCTCTCCGTGGCCAAGGCGCTGGCGGCCCTGGCGGAGGCCCGGCGCACCGGCGCCGAGGCCGTGTACTGGCTGGCGGACGAGGACCACGACCGCACCGAGGTCGCCGCCGTGGTGGGGACCCGGGACGGCCGCCGGATCCGCCACCGGTTCAGCTTCGAGGCTCCGGAAGGCACCGCCACCGGGTGGCTGCCCTGGACCGGCCGGCACCAGGCCGAGGCCGAATCCCTCTGGGGAACCTGCCCCGCCCCCGCCGAGCCCACCCTGCGGGCCCACGCCCTGGCCCTGGGAGAACCCCTGTGGCGGCGGGGCCTGCGGCCCTTCTCCCCCACCGATCCGGCGGTGCGGGCGCCCATCCAGGCGGTGCTGGAGGGCTGGCGGGCCCTGGATCTGGAGGCCGACCTCGTCCGGCAAGCCGCGCGCCTGGAGGCCGCCGGCGCCCCGCTGCCCCTCGATCCGCGCACCCAGGCCGCCTGGTTCGCCCTGGATCCCGCCACGGGCCGGCGGCGGCGGCTGGAGCCCCGCGAATCCCTGCCGCCCGACCGCTGGCTGAGCCCTGGCGCCGCGCTGCGCCCCCTCATGCAGTCCCTGCTCCTGCCGGTGGAAGCCGCGGTGCTGGGCCCCGCCGAGCGGGCCTACTGGCGTCTCTGCGAGCCCCTCTGGGAGCGGGTCGGACTCCCCGCGCCCCGCATCGTCGCCCGCCCCAGCGTCTTCGTGCTGCCGCCCGGGCTGCGCCTGGAGGCCGGCCAGCTGCCCCGCCTCCGGGACGGAGACTGGGCCGGCCTCGCGCCCTGGACCGGCCCCACGGCCTCAGCGCGGTTGTCCCTCCCGGGGCCGGATCCGTCCTGGCCCGAGGCCGTGCAGAAGCGATTCGCTGCCGAGTTGGAGCGCACGCGGACCCGCCTGGGCCGTCTGGACCGCCGCCTCCACCGCGAAGCCACGGCGCAGGCCCTCGGCGGCGATCCCGAAGGCCTGCGCCAGACCCTCTTCCCCTTCGGACGGCCCCAGGAACGCGTGATCCCCGGCCTCGAGTGGCTGCGGGACGAGGCACTGCTGGACCGCATCCTTGATCGCCTGGACGGCGGTACCGATCCCCTTCTCGTGGAGGCCCCATGAACGACGGACTCGATCTGCTGGTGCTGGGGGCCCACCCCGACGACGCGGAGGTCCACGTGGGCGGCCTCCTGGCCCTGGCCTCCGACCGGGGTCTCAAGGCCGCCATCCTGGATCTCACCGCGGGCGAACTCGGCACCCGCGGCACCCCGGAGACGCGACGTGCGGAGGCTCTGGCTGCCGCGAAGATCCTGGGCGTCCAGCGCATCGTGATGGACTTCCCGGACGGGCGCTTCACCGAGGAGGAGCGCTTCCGGGTGCGCCTGATGGCGGAGTTCCGCAGCCTTCGCCCCCGGGTGCTCATCCTGCCCGCGCCCGAGGACCGCCACCCGGACCACCGCCGAGCCCATCGCCTGGGCCGCGAGGCCGCCTACTATGCCGGGCTGAAGAACTACCCCTGCGAAGGCAAACCCTGGCGCCCCGAGGCCGTGGCCTGGGTGGGCGGCGAGCAGCCGGGACGGCCGGACCTCCTCGTGGATGTGAGCTCGGTCTGGGAACGCCGAATGGCCGCCTTCGACGCCTTCGGCAGCCAGTTCGACCAGGACCCCAGCCAGCCGCCCACGCGCATCGCCCATCCCGCCTTCCGCCGCGGTGTCATCGGAAGGGCCATGCACTGGGGCTCCCTCCGCATGTGCGACTGGGCCGAGGCCCTCTGGTGCGAGCTCCCCGCGCCTCCGGCCCTCCTGCGGCTGCTGGCGGCGCTGGAGGGCCCCGCCTGAGGTTCAGCGCAGGTCCTCCTTCCCGTAGTCCGCAACGTGCTTCGCCCATGCGCGTTCCAGGTCAACCGCCGCCAGGTCCTGCCCCTCGGACCGGAGTGTCTCCCGGTAGCCCTCGAAGATGGCCTTCTCCCGCTCTTCCGAGGCGCGTTCGGGCTTGAACCGCCAGGACCGGTCCCTGACCGCCGCCCAGGCCCCCGAGAACCAGTCATCGAGATCCTGGAATCGCCGGGCCTGCCGGCCTTCCCGCAGGATGGCCCGATGGACGCCTGCGGGCAGGTTGGCTGCCCAGGCCGATCTCGACCCGAACACCGGCAGATCGCGGGCGAACGCCAGGACTGAGGGTGGCTTGGCCAGGAAAGCCGCCCAGGACATCCAGGCCAGCCAGAGGGGGCTGCTGTCGGGCCATCGCTCCAGCGTCGCCTGGACCTCGGGCACCAGCTTCCGGGCGGCGGTGCGCCAGCGGTCCGGATCAGAGATCCAGGGCGCCTCCGGCCCGAAATCCAGCGGCAGCCAGGCGGCCGCCGCATCCTCCACCAGGCGCGCCTCCAGGGCCGGCTGGGGCATGCGGGCGCGAACGAGGTCGTACCGTTCCTTGCGGGCATCGAGGTGGTCCGGGTGGTTCCGC
>DASVZU010000051.1:0-22346 GCA_036391515.1 Holophagaceae bacterium | reverse complement strand
GACGGACGCCGCGGTCAATCCGGGCAACTCCGGCGGCCCCCTGCTGGACAGCTCGGGACGGCTCATCGGCATGAACACGGCGATCGCCGCGGCCACCGGGGCCTCCGTGGGCATCGGCTTCGCCATCCCCGTGGACACCCTGAACCAGATCGTCCCCCTCCTGATCGCCCGGGGGCAGCTGGAGCCCGCGCGGATGGGGTTCACCGTCTTCAGCGCCTACGACGCCATGCAGGTCGGCGTGAACCGGGGGCTGGTGGTGGACACGGTGGATCCGGACACTCCCGCTGCTCGCGCGGGCCTGCGGGGCGTGCAGCGCGATGTCCGGGGCAACCTGATCCAGCTCGGAGATATCGTCCTCACCTACCAGGGGCAGCCCATCAAGGACGAGGGCCAGTTGGCCGCCCTCCTGGAGGCCGAGCAGCCCAGGAACGACGAGGTGGTGCTCGATGTGCTGCGGGACGGCAAGGTCGTCCAGCTGAAGCTGGACCTGAAGCCGAAGAAGGCGCTGCCCGAACGGATCTGACCCCTCCGATCACTTCCGGGCAGGCACCTGGATGAGTGGCGTGGCCCCGCCCATGGGCGTGATGATGAGGTTGCCCTTGGCGCCGATCTCGCGCAGGGCCTGGATGCGCTGGTACTCGATGATCTGTGGCGTGAGCGACTGGCTCACGATCTGCTGGGCGCGGGCCTGGCCCTCGGCCTCGATGCGCTTGCGCTCCGCCTCCTGCTTCTCCTTCTGCAGCACGAAGGCCATCTTCTGGGCGTCCTGGTCCGCGGCGATCTTGTCGTTGATGGCGCGGGTGATCTGGTCAGGCAAGATCACGTTCCGCAGCAGCATCTGCTCCAGGGTGATGCCCCGGGCCTCGAAGGAGGCCTTGAGGGTCTTCGTCACCTGGGTGATGAAGGCCTGGCGCTTCGTGGTGTAGAGGTCCGTGGCGGTGAGGCCGGCCGCGGCGTCCCGGAGGCTGGCCCGGATCTCGCTGCGGATGATCCGCTCCTCCACGTCGGGCCCGATGGTCCGGTAGATCTCCGGCACCCGCGCCTGCTGCAGCGAGTAGAAGATGGTGGCATCCAGCTTCACCGTCAGGCCGTCGGAGCTGATCACCGCGATGGAATCGTCGCCCCGGCGCTGCCCCTCGTCGGAGGTGCTGGACATGGTGTAGTTCCGGGTGCGGACCTCCAGCTCCACCACCTGGGAGAAGGGATTGATGAAGTGGAGGCCGGAGGGCAGCGGCTCGGGGTTCACCTTGCCGAAGAGGACCACCACACCCGCCTGGCCGGGGGGCACCACCACGGCCATGGAGGCCAGGAAAACCACCGCGCCCAGCACCCAGCCCACCCACTGGACGACGTTCAGCCGCGCGGAGAGAGGGAAGCCCGCCCGGGCCTTCAACCGCCAGGCCAGCGAGCCGGCGATGACGAGGAGCAGCGCGATCAGGACCATGGGACACCTCCAGGCGCGATTGGCGCCTCAATGATGATGGGCATGCTCGGCTTCGGGGGGCGGCGGCGGCGCGGCCTGCCCCCTGACCCGAGGATCCAGGTACTCAAGGGGCACCCTCAGCGGCTCGTCCACCCCGGCGAACCGCAGCACCAGCAGGGCCGAGGGGGCCGTCCCCGCGCGCCGGACCCGGAGCACCTGGCGATCCGCGGCCGGGCCTGGACGGTCCAGCAGTTCGTAGCCCTTTCCCTCGATCGCCGCCGAGGCGATGCGGAACGGCTTCCCGTCCCGGGCCTTCAGTTCCACGGCCAGCAGGGTGGTCTTGGGATCGTCGTAGACCAGCCGCGAGGGCGACGGCACCACGGGCAGGGCCAGGCGCCAATCCAGGTATAGGGTGAAGGAGGGCTGCTTCGGCGCATTGGTGGCAATGCGGAGCACCTCGAGGCCCGCCAGCATCCCGGGCTTCAGGAGGGTCGGACGGAGCGTCACCCTCAGGTCCGCCTCGCGTCCCCGCGGGGACACCTCGGCCTGGAGATAGGGCGGCAAGGGCGAGGCCACCTCCACCTTGACGGGCTCGCTGCCCTCCCGCGTGAACCGGAACACCGCCGTGGGACTCTCCCAGGGCGCCACGTCACCCAGGCTCCTCCGCTCCGCATCCACGGCCAGTTCGGGCCGCACCATCATGTCGTAGCGCAGGATGTAGAAGGGCTGGGCCGGATCGTCCGTGCCGAGCCGGACGGCCCCGCGGATGTATCCCAGCATCCCATCCGGATTCACCCGGACATGGACCATCCGCACCTCCCCCGGCTGGAGGGGAGCCTCGAGCTGGGGGGCGTCGAGCTCCAGGCCCAGGGAGAGATCCATCACCTTCAGGTGGAAGGGATGGTCCGCCAGGCTCTTGATGCCGAAGACCGCGTCCTGGACCTGCTTCGGGCTCACGCTCCCCAGATGCACCGGGAAGGGCGTCGTGAGGGTGATCTTCGCCGGTGGCACCTCGCCCGCGGGTTTGGCCGGAGCCTGCGCCGGGAGCACCGCGGCGAGGAAGGCGGAGACGAGGACGGCGCGGAAGGGCATGGTCGGATCCTGAATGGACCCCCTAGTCTGACGCGCCGGCGAAGGCGGGTGCAGATGTTAATTGTTGTTAAGACTGCCGAATTCACGCCGTGTTCACGCACGCCTCGTTTGCAATGGAGGGCGTCAACCTTCCACGAGGTCCTCCATGCGACGCTTCCGCTTCCTGCTCCCCCTGGCCCTGGCGGCCAGCCTGGGAGCCCAGACCCCCAAGCGGGTCCTCTTCGACCACACCCGTCACGAGGAGGCCGGCACCTCCGCGGAATGGGTGATCTGCTCCGGCAGCGAACCGGATCCGTCCCCGGCCAACCCCGCCTCAGAGACCGACTGGAACGGAGGCATCAGCGCCTGGGGCTTCGACCTCCACCAGGCCGGCTATGCCGTCCAGACCCTGCCCCCCACGGGCCGCGTCACCTACGGGGATGCCACCAACCCCCAGGACCTCGCCAACTACGCGGTCTACATCATCGATGAGCCTTACGTGAAATTCACGGCGGCGGAGAAGCAGGCCATCCTCAGCTACGTCCAGAACGGGGGTGGCCTGTTCGTGGTGGGCAACCACATCGGCGCCGCCCGCTACAGCGGCACTGGCGGAACGGATGCCTTCACCGTGTTCAACGACATGGTCTCCGTCAACGGGGCGAACCCCTACGGCTTCACCTTCGTGGCGGGCCACGGCCCGGGTGATGCCCAGGCCAACACCACCAGCACGGCCTTCACCACCAGCGCCTCACCCGCGGCCCAGGCCATCGTCAACGGCACCTTCGGGTCCCTGGGCCTCATGGACTTCCACTCCTATTCGTACCTGAGCCCCAACACGGCCCAGAACCCCAACGTCCAGGAGATCCTCCACACCCAAGTGAGCGGCGACACCGGCTCCTTCATCGTCACCTGCACCGTGGGCAGCGGACGCGTGGTAGCCATCAGCGACAGCGCCCCCGCGGACGACGGCACCACCACCACCTCCGGCAAGAGCCTCCACGCCAGCTGGGGCATCAACAGCAACCGCGCTTTCTTCCTCAACGCCACCGCCTACTTGGCGGGCGCCACCAGCACCGCGCCGGTGCCCGTCGTGGGCATCGTGTCCCCCGCCGCGAACACCAGCATCGCCGCCGGCGGCTCCGTCAGCTTCCAGGGCAGCGCCAGCATCTCCGACGCCAGCGCCCTCAGCTACGCCTGGTCCTTCGGAGATGGCGCCAGTGCCGCCGTGCTGGGCCCCGTCAGCCACACCTACGCCACCGTGGGCACCTACACCGCCACCTTCACGGCCACCAGCAACCAGGGCCAGTCCGCCTCCGCCACCCGCACCATCACCGTCACCGGCGCCACCGACACCCAGCCCCCCACGGTGTCGGTCACCGAGAGCGGCACCAGCGGCAGCCTCACCTTCAGCGCCACCGCCTCCGACAACGTCGGCGTCACCCGGGTCGAGTTCTACGTGGACGGCGCCCTGGCCGGCACGGACACCGCCAGCCCCTACACCCTGGCCTTCGACTCCACCACGGTGGCGAACGGCTCCCACAGCCTCGTGGCCAAGGCCTATGACGCCGCCGGCAACGTGGGCACCTCCACCTCGGTGGCCTTCACCGTCAGCAACGGCACCGGCGGAGGCACCACCACCCAGATCCTCGGCAACCCGGGCTTCGAGACCGGCACGGCCAGCCCCTGGGTGGCCGCCGCCGGCATCCTCGACAACGGCACCTCCGAGGCCGCCCACAGCGGGAGCTGGAAGGCCTGGCTGGACGGCTACGGCAGCGCCCACACCGACACGCTCACCCAGCAGGTGGCCATCGACCCGGCTGCGACGGCCGCCAGCCTGAGCTTCTGGCTGCACATCGACACGGCCGAGACCAGCACCACCACGGCCTACGACACCCTCAAGCTGCAGATCCGCAACAGCTCCGGCGCGGTCCTCGCCACCCTGGCCACCTACTCCAACCTGGACGCCGCCGCCGGCTACACCCAGAAGACCTTCGACCTGGGCGCCTACAAGGGCCAGACGATCCAGGTCTACCTGGTGGGCACGGAGGACAGCTCCGCCCAGACCTCCTTCGTGGTGGACGACTTCGCCCTGAACGTCACCACCGGCAGCGGCGGCGGCTCCACGGACACCACGGCCCCCACCGTCTCGGTCACGGAGAGCGGCACCAGCGGCACCCTCACGTTCAGCGCCACCGCCACCGACAACGTGGGCGTCACCAAGGTGGAGTTCTACGTGGATGGCGTCCTCAAGGGAACCGATCTCGCCGCGCCCTACACGATGGCCCTGGACAGCACCACCCTGGCCAACGGCAGCCACACCCTCACCGCCAAGGCCTATGACGCCGCCGGCAATGTGGGCACCTCCGCCGCCGTGGCCTTCTCCGTCAGCAACGCCTCCGGATCCTCGAGCCTGGCCGAGTCCTTCGACACGGGCACCAAGACCGCCTACGCCACGGGCACGGTGGCCCTCGTCACGGGGACCTGGACCCTGAACGACGCCCTCCTCGGCAGCAGCAGCAGCGACCCGAAGAACGGCGCCCAGAGCGTCCGGGTCCGCAACAGCGGCAAGGTCACCATGGGTTTCGACTTCCCCACCGGCGCCAACACCGTCGTCGTGAAGCACGCCAAGTACGGCACCGACGGGAGCTCCACCTGGGGCCTGTGGTACTCCACGGACGGCGGAACCACCTGGACCCAGGCCGGGAGTTCGGTGACCACCACGTCCACCACGCTCGCCCCTGCCACCTTCAGCGTGGGCGTCACCGGCGCCATCCGCTTCGAGCTCCGCAAGACCGACGGAACCACGAACCGGGTGAACTTCGACGACTTCGCCATCACTGGCTACTGACACACCGCACCTGAGACGAGGCCCCGGCGCCTGCCGGGGCCTCGCCCTGTACTTCCTCGCTCAGAGGACGTTCACGGCCTTCCAGGCCAGGTTCACCGCCGCGTATTCCGCGGAAGTGGCCCCGTAGAGGTCGGTGGCCGCCTGGAGGGTGGCCGTCCGGGCCCCGGCATAGACGGTGCTGGAGGTCATGTACTTGGTGAGGGCCCGGTACCAGATGCCCGCGGCCTTGTCGTTGCCGATGCCCGTGATGCTGGTGACGCCGTTGGCCAGGGGCGACTGGATGCCCCCGGAGAAGGTGTCGATCTGACTGCCGTGGGCCAAGAGGAAGAACCAGTGGTTGGCGGGGCCCGAGCTGTAGTGGACGTCCAGCCGCTTGATGGTGCTGTACCAGGCATCCGGGCTCTTCCCGTCGAGGCTCGGCTTGTACATCCACCGCAGGGGATGGGTGAAGCTGGCCGTCTCCAGCTGCTCGCCGATGAGGTAGTTCGCGGCGGGCACCACGCCGCCCACGGTGCTGATGGTGCCCCCGATGGCCGTGTAGTTCGGGATGGCGGTGGTTCCGGCGCCCCGGGCGTAGAACTCCACCATGGTGCCGTAGATGTCGGAGTTGGCCTCGTTCAGGCCCCCGCTCTCGCCCTTGTAGACGAGGGCCGCGGTCTTGGCCATCACCCCGTGGCTCATCTCGTGGCCCGCCACATCCAGGGACGTGAGGGTCGTGAAGGCGTTCCCGTCGCCGTAGGTCATGCAGAAGCAGCTGTCGGACCAGAAGGCGTTGTCGTAGCTGGTGCTGTAGTGGACGCGGCTGAAGGTGGCCGTGCCCACCCCGTCGATGCCGTTCCGGCCGTAGACGTTCTTGTAGAGGTCCCAGGTCTTCTGCATGCCGAAGGCGGCGTCCACCGCGGCGGTCTGGCCGTTGGCGGCGGTGGTGTCCGTGCCCTCCACGTAGTTCAGGCCGTCGCCCCAGGTGTTGTCGGTGTCCGTGTAGATGGCGCCGTTCACCGAGGTGCTGTGGTTCATGTTCGTGACCACGTTCTGGCCGTAGGTCCCGCCGGTGCCCCGGGTCATGTCCCGCAGCTCGAATCCGGTGGCCAGGCTGTTGGTGTCGAGGCTCACCGTGCCGCTGTACTGGGAGAGGCCCGTACCCGTCGAGGCCGAAGTCCGGAGGGTGCTCCAGCGGTCGAGGATGGCGCCGGTGCGGGCATCCACGAAGAAGTCCGTATGGGCCGTCTCGTCCGCGCCGTTCTCCAGCTCGGTGTGGATGTGCCAGGCCAGGACGCGGGCCGCCGCGCCCCGCTGCTCCACGGGCGCGATGACCAGCTCGGCCGTGGGTGCCTGGACGTAGGGGCCCTTCGGGGCGAGGGCCTGGTGGGCCGCCGCCAGGGCCTCGGCGGCCGAGAGCGAAGGGACGGTGCCGAGGGCCAGTCCACGGACCAGGCCGTCCGTGATGCCCCGGGTCCGGCCGCCGCCGAGATGGACGATGGCCTCCCCGCCGAAGACCTTCACGCCGCGGTAGACCTGCCCCATCCGGACATCGTCCTCGCCCAGGAGGGCGTCGTGGTGCACGGTGCCGGGGACGAAGCCGTGGTCGCGGTCCAGGCCCAGCTGGAAGACCCGGGCCTCCAGGCTGCGGGCGGCCTGCTCCTGGAGCGGGCCGGGGCCGCCCGCCCAGAGGGGGAGCCCCAGGCCGGCGACGAGGGAGAGCGGGATGGCGCACTTCATGGAAACCTCCGAAGGATGGGGGGACCGCCCTGGGGCGGCGCAGGAACCGGCCCGCCCCGGCACGGGGGCCGGGCGGGGAGGTGGATGGGGAGACTCCCCCGGTTGGAGGGTCGGCGGAGGGGCCGGTTGAGGGCCCGCCCTGCGTCACGTTGTCGCGGATCCCTCCGCACCCGATGATGAAGGGGAGGTGCCCATGAAAGCCCACCGTCAGGTCCTCACCCTCCACCTTCCCGAGCGCACGGGGTTCGTGAACCTCACCGAGCAGGTGGCCGAGGCGGTCCGCGCGAGCGGCGTGCAGGAGGGCCTCTGCCTCGTGAACGCCATGCACATCACCGCCAGCGTCTTCATCAACGACGAGGAGGCCGGCCTGAAACAGGACTACCTGCGGTGGCTGGAGAAGCTGGCCCCCTTCAACGCCGGCTCCGACCCCCTCAAGGGCGGCTACCTCCACAACCGCACCGGCGAGGACAACGGCGACGCCCACCACAAGCGCCAGATCATGGGCCGCGAGGTGGTGGTGGCCATCACCGGCGGCAAGCTGGACTTCGGCCCCTGGGAACAGATCTTCTACGGGGAATTCGACGGCCGGAGGGACAAGCGCGTGCTGGTAAAGATCATCGGAGAATGAGCATGGCCACCCGCGACCTTGCCGCCCTCCCCAAACGCGACGTCTACCGCATCCTCTCCAGCCTTGTGATCCCGAGGCCCATCGCCTGGATCACCACCCTGGATGTCGAGGGCCGGGTGAACCTGGCCCCCTTCAGCTCCTTCATGGGCATCTTCGGGCCTCCCATGCTGGCCGTGACCCTCGGTCGCCGCCGGGACGGCAGCCTCAAGGACACCCACCGCAACCTGCGGGAGCGGGGCGAGGCCGTGGTGCACCTGGCCGACCGGCCCCTGCTGGATGCCCTCCACGCCAGCGGGGAGGAAGTGGCCCCGGAGGTCAGCGAAGCAGAGCGCCTGGGCCTGGCCACCACGGCCTCCCTGCGGGTGGCCCCGCCTCGCCTCGTGGACGCCCCCGTGGCCCTGGAGTGCCGCCTCAACCGCGAGCTGGAGCTGGGCCCCACCAGCACCCTGGTGCTGCTCGACGTGCTGGTGGCCCATGCGGCCGACCGCATCTACGACGAGGGCCTGGACTGCGCCGACGCCAGCCGCTGGCAGCCCGTCGCCCGGCTGGCTTCCGTGGCCGGCCCCAACTACGGCATCCTCGGCGAGACCCTGCGCCTGGGGGACTCCCGGCTGCCCTGATCAGGCCTCGTCCGGCTCCACGAAGAGGTGCTGGATCTGGGGGAACCGTGCCCGGAGGCTGCGCTCCAGGGCGTTGATGGCCGCCACCAGGGCCGTGCCGCTGGGCTGGTCGCGGAACCGGACCTTCAGGGCCACCATGAGCCGATCGCTCCCCACCACCACGGCCACGAGGTTCAGCACCTGGGCCACGGCGGGATCCTCCGTCACGGCCTCGCGGAGGGCCGCCCGCAGGGCCAGGGACGGGGCCTCGTTCATGAGCAGGCTGGCCACCTCTACTCCCACGAAGAGGGCCACGGCGATGAGCACCAGGCCGATGCCCAGGCTGCCGATGCCGTCCCAGACCGGATTCCCCGTCGCCAGGGTGAGCACCACCGCCGCCAGGGCGATCACGAGGCCCACCAGGGCGGCGAGGTCCTCCGCCAGCACCACCACCAGCTCCGTGCTGGACGATTGCCTCAGGTAGCGCAGGAGGCTCCGGTTCCCCCGTTCGGCCCGGGCCGCCTGGAGGGCGCCCCGCAGGGATCCGCCCTCCAGGAGGATCGCCACGGCCAGCAGTCCCACGGCCCAGCCCAGGTGGTGGGGCGCCTCCGGATGCCGGATGCGGTGGATCCCCTCCACCAGGGAATAGAGCCCGCCCACGCTGAAGAGCAGCAGAGCCACCAGGAAGCTCGCCACGAAGGCCGCCTGGCCATGGCCCAGCGGATGGCGGGGCTCCGCCGGCCGGGCGGACCGGCGCAGGCCGACGAAGAGCAGCAGCTGGTTCGCGCAGTCGGCGGCGGAATGGATGGCTTCGGTCAGCAGGCTGGCGCTGCCCGTGAGGAGGAACACGGCGAACTTGGAGAGGGCGATGCCCCCGTTGGCCGCGAGGGCGAGGGCGATGGCGCGGGTGGAGGCGGCGGACATGCCTCCAGGCTATCAATCCCCGGGGTGTCCGAAGGGGTGGATGCCCAGCTCCCGAAGCAGATCCCCCAGCAGGTAGAGGGAGCCGGTCACGAGCCGCGGCGCCTCGGATTGCGCCCGCAGGTGGGCCGCGGCCTGCCGGAGGGTGAGGGTCGGCGCCTCCAGCCCCCATGCCTCGCCCAGGGGGCCGGGGCCGGCGTAGCGGGGCGCGTCCCCCTGGATGAAGGTCACGGAGCGGGGATCCAGGCGCTTCAGCTGGGCGGCGATGCCCGCCAGGTCCTTGTCCCCCATGGCCCCGAAGTAGAGGTGCGGACGGAAGCCGCAGGCCGCCGCATGCTCGGCCAGGACGCGGGCCCCCTCCGGGTTGTGGGCGCCATCCATCCACACGTCGTCCAGGCCCGGCACCGCCCAGAGCCGTCCCGGCCACTGCACGGAGGCCACGCCGGACCAGAGGCGGTCCTCTGGGATGGGGAAGCCCAGCTTCCTCAGCTGGCGCACCCCCTCGAAGGCCGTGGCGAGGTTGTCCAGCTGGTGGGCTCCCGCCAGACCCACCCGGCGCCCGTCGAGGCGCGAGTGGTCCCAGCGGATGTCCGCAGGCCCCAGCCGTGGCGCCGGACACAGGATCGGCGCGCAGGGCAGGAGGGGCCGCACCCATTCGGGGTCCAGGCTGGGCCCCAGCACCAGGGGCCGGCCGTTCCGCGCCGTGCAGAGCTTCTCGCCGGCGATGGCCTCGCGGGTGTCGCCCAGGTACTGCTGGTGGTCCAGGCCCACGGTGGTGAGCAGGGTCAGCAGCGGGTCGGTGGCGTTGGTGGCATCCCAGCGGCCGCCCATGCCCACTTCCAGGAGGGCGATCTCCACGCCCGTCATCCGGAACGCCAGGAGCGCCGCCGTGATCATCAGCTCGAAATAGGTGGCGTGGATGCCCGCCCGGGCCTCGGATTCGAAGGCCTCCGTCAACAGGAGTTCGAGCGCCCCGGTGCCGATGGGTTCCCCGTCCACCCAGATGCGCTCGGTGACGTCCACCAGGTGGGGCGAGGTGGTCCAGCCCACGGTGAAACCGGCAGCCTTCAGCATGTGGGCCAGGAAGGCGCCGGTGCTGCCCTTGCCGTTGGTTCCGGCGATGAGCACCACGGGATAGCCCGCGTCCGGGCGGCCAAGGCCATCGAGCAGGGCCCGGATGTTGTCCAGGCCGACCTTGATGCCCAGATGCCCCCGCTCCTGGAGCCGGGGGATGGAGACCAGCTCGAAATCGCCGGCCATCAGTCCCGCGCGGGGAGCATCCACTCGAGGCAGGCGCCCACGAAGTCCTTCAGCCGGTCGCGGGCGACCACGCGGTCCACCATGCCGTGGGACTGGAGGAATTCGGAGCGCTGGAACCCCTCCGGGAGGCTCTGCTTGATGGTCTGCTCGATGACCCGGGGGCCCGCGAAGCCGATGAGGGCCTTGGGCTCGGCGATGTTCAGGTCGCCCAGCATGGCGTAGCTGGCGCTCACGCCGCCCGTGGTGGGATCCGTCAGGATGGACAGGTAGGGCAGGCCCGCCTTGTCGAGCTTGGCCAGGGCCGCGCTCACCTTAGCCATCTGCATGAGGGAGAGGGTGCCCTCCTGCATGCGGGCGCCGCCGCTGCAGCTGACGATGAGGTAGGCGCACTGCTTCTCCAGGGCCCGCTCCGCCCCCAGGCGCAGCTTCTCGCCCACCACGCTGCCCATGCTGGCGGCCAGGAAGTCGAAGTTCATGATGGCCGCCACCACGGGATGGCCGGAAATCGTGCCCTCCACCACCACCACCGCGTCCTGGGTCTGGCCATCCGCCTCCAGCTTCTTCAACTGGTCCTTGTACGCCTTGGTGGCCACGAAACCCAGGGGATCGGCGCTCCGGAGGTCGTCGAAGAGGGTGGTCCACCCGAGGTCCATGAGGTTCTCGAGGCGCTCGGAGACGTCGATGCGGAAGTGGTATCCGCACTTGGGGCAGACGTTGTGGGTGTTGACGAGCTCCTTGCGGTAGATGAGCTCCTTGCAGGCATCGCACTTGATCCAGAGGCCCTCGGGGACCCTGACCGTGCGCTCCTCCACCGCCGTCTTCTGCTGCCGTTTCTTGACGAACCAGGATGTCATGCGGGTCCTCTGCTCAATGCTTCCGTGCGGGGCCGTGCTTCAAGGATTCGAAGAGCCGGTCGAGGTCGGCCTCGTTCGCGTAGTGGAGGATGACCGCCCCCCCCTTCCCGTTGCCCTTGATCTCCACCCGGGTGGCCCAGGCCTGGGTCAGCTCCTCGGCGGCGGCCTTGATGAACAGCTCCTGGGGATGCTTCTTCCGGCCCTTCACCTTCCGCTGCTTCTGGAGGTGCTGGATGCGGGCTTCCAGGGCCCTCACGCTCAGCTGCTGGTCCACCACCTCCCCCGCCAGCTGCTCCTGGAGACGCGTGTCCGCCACCCCCAGCAGCACCTTGGCGTGGCCCGTGCTCAGGCGGCCCATGGCCACGTCGCCCTGGATCTCGGAGGGCAGGCGCAGCAGGCGGAGCGTGTTGGCCACCTGGGGGCGGGACTTGCCCACCCGGTCGGCCACCTGCTCCTGGGTGAGCCGCAGGTGCTCCCCAAGCTGCCAGTAGGCCTTGGCCTCCTCGATGGGGTTCAGCTCCTGGCGCTGGATGTTCTCCACCAGGGCGAACTCCAGGAGGCGGTCGTCGGGGACCTCCTTCACCACCACCGGGACCATGGCGAGGCCCGCCTTCCGGGCGGCCCGCCACCGGCGCTCGCCGGCGATGATCTCGAACTTCTCCCCGGTCCGGCGCACGACGATGGGCTGGACCATGCCGTGCTGCTTGAGGCTCTCGGCCAGCTCCTGGAGCGCCGCCTCATCGAAGTGCGTGCGCGGCTGGGCCCGGTTCGGCACCAGGCTGCCCAGGGGCAGCTCCCGCTGGGAGGCGTCCTCGGGCGCCATCTGGCTCATGAGGGACGTGAGACCCCGGCCCAGGGCCGGTCGCTTGAGGTTGCTGCTCATCAGGCTTCCTTCCTCGCGGGCATCTCGAGGCCCAGCCACTCCTTCGCCAGGCTCAGGTAGGCCTGGGCGCCCTTGGATCGCAGGTCGTAGAAGGCCACGGGCTTGCCGTGGCTGGGAGCCTCCGCGAGGCGGATGTTGCGGGGGATCATGGTCTGGAAGACCTTCCCGGGGAAGGCCTGCCTCACTTCGTTGGCCACCGCGGCCCCGAGGTTGGTCCGCTCCTCGGCCATGGTGAGGAGGATGCCGCCCAGCTGCAGGCTCGGGTTCGGCCCCGACTGGATGCGCCGCAGCGTCTCCGTCAGCTCTGCCAGGCCGTCGAGGGCGAAGAACTCGCAGGGCATGGGCACGATGACCTCGTCCGAGGCCGAGAGGGCGTTGAGCGTGATCATGCCCAGGCTGGGGGGCGGGTCGATGAGGATGTAGTCGAAGCGGTCCATGAGAGGGGCCAGCCCCTTGCGCAGCACCTGGAGCTGCGGCAGCTCGAAGAGCTCGAACTCCAGCTGGGCCAGGTCCTTCCCCGCGGGAATCACCTGCATCATGGGGACTTCGGTGGTGAGCACCAGCGCCTCCGCGGGCGCCCCCTTCATGAGGGCGTACGATCCCGCCCGGTGGTCCGGCTTGGGAAAGCCGAGGCCGGTGGTGCTGTGGCCCTGGGGATCGAAGTCCACCAGCAGCACCATCTTCTCCATCATGGCCAGGGAGGCCGCGAGGTTGATGGCCGTGGTGGTCTTGCCCACCCCGCCCTTCTGGTTGGCCAGCGCCACGACCCGCGCGCGCATCAGCCGGCCCTCTTCGTCGCCAAGGCGCTGGTCGAATCGCGCATCACGGGAACCCCTCGGGTGTGGAACATGCCAGTCTAGCAGGTCTGGTTCCACACTGCCCTGGGGGTTCACGGAGCCAGCAGCGACGGGTCCGGACGCGCCACACCGATGCGGCGCACTGGCCCCGAGAGCCACAGGTCGCGCCAGGTGCCGTCTTCCTCCAGGCGGAGGGAGACGGTGACGGGCTCGCCGCTGGCCGGGCGCAGCGTCCAGGTCGAGCCGCCTAGCGTCCGCGCCAGCCACGCGGCGGCCACGGCGCACCCGGTTCCGCAGCAGAGGGTCTCGCCTTCCACGCCCCGTTCCCAGGAGCGGATCCGCGCCTCGCCCGGGGCGATGGGCTCCACCACGTTCACGTTGGTCCCGCCCTGAACGGCGCGGTGCCACCGAAGCGGTGGTGCCAGCGTGGGCAGGTCCACATCGGCCACCGCGGGGACCCGAAGCACCAGCTGGGGATTCCCCACCCACCCGAACCCGCTGGGGAAGGGCGTCTCCAGCGGGACGGCGCGGAGGCCGAAGCCCTCGCCTTCCGGCATGCGGATGCCGATGCCGGTGTCATCGCGGCGAAGCCGGATGCACTCGCCGCTGGAGATCACCTCTACCGTGTCGTCCTGCGGCGCCCCAGGGAGGGCCAGGGCCGCCCTGCTACCGTTGCTGCAAAAAGACTTGGATCCATCCGTGTCCCAGTGATCCAGGATCCAGGGTCCCCCTCCGGGCCTTTGCATCAAAAAAAGCCCATCTAAACCGAACCCGCTCCCTCGGGGGCAGAGCCGCTTGGCATAACCAGCACCATCCACATCACTTGAATCCTCCGCCCAGAGGTAGCCGAAGACGTTCCCCGAGGCGGAGGCGATCTGGAGCTCCACGGCGACCTACCGGTCCTGCTTGGGGTTGCGGAAGGTGTAGACGGTCTCGCCGGGGCGCGCATAGCCCTGGCGCCGGGCCAGGGCCTCCATGAGCTCCGGGTCCTTGGCAGCGAGGCGCTGGACCTCCGCCAGCAGCTCCCGGTTCCGGTGGTTCAGGTCCATGAGCCGGGACCGGGTCTGCGCCAGTTCCACCTCGCGCTTCCGCAGTTCCGGGAGCCCGTCCTGGGAGAAGAGGAGCGCCAGCATCGACAGGACCGCCGAGGCTCCGAGCACGCCGTAGAGCGTGCTGGATTTCAGGAGCCAGTTGGCGTTCATCTCCAGGGGCCTCCTCAGCCCAGGCGCGACCCGAAGGCTTCCCGGCCGGCATAGCGGGCAGCTGCGCCCAGCTCCCACTCGATCTGGAGCAGGCGGTTGTACTTGGCCACGCGGTCCGTGCGGCAGGGGGCGCCGGTCTTGATCTGGCCCGCCCCGGTGGCCACGGCCAGGTCCGCGATGAAGGCGTCCTCCGTCTCCCCGCTGCGGTGGCTGATGATGGCCCGGTAGCCGGCCTTGTGGGCCATGTCCACGGCCCGCAGGGTCTCGGTGACGGTCCCGATCTGGTTCAGCTTGATGAGGATGGCGTTGGCCACGCCCTCCTGGATGCCCTTGGCAAGGATGGCGGGGTTGGTCACGAAGAGATCGTCGCCCACGAGCTGGGTCCGGACCCCCATGGCGTCCGTCTGGGCCTTCCAGCCCTTCCAGTCGCCCTCGGCGAAGCCGTCCTCGATGGAGGCGATGGGGTGCCGCTTCACCAGCCCCTGGTAGTACTCCACGAGCTGGGCCGGGGTCTTGGCCTTCCCGTCCAGCTGGTAGGCCTTCCCCTTGAGGAACTCGCTGGCGGCACAATCGAGGCCCAGGAAGACGTCCTGGCCCAGCTTGTAGCCGGCCTTCTTCACGGCCTCGCCGATGAGCTCCAGGGCCTCCTCGTTGGAGGCGAGGTTCGGAGCGAAGCCGCCCTCATCCCCCACGCCCGTGGCCAGCTTGCGGGCCTTCAGCACCCCCTTCAGGGCGTGATAGACCTCCGCCCCCCACCGGAGGGCCTCCCGGAAGTTCGGGGCCCCCACGGGCAGCACCATGAACTCCTGGATGTCCACGTTGTTGTCGGCGTGGGCACCCCCGTTGAGGATGTTCATCATGGGCACGGGCAGCAGGCGGGCCGAGGCCCCGCCCAGGTAGCGGTAGAGCGGCATGCGAGAGGCCCGGGCCGCCGCATCGGCCAGGGCCATGGAGACGCCCAGGATGGCGTTCGCCCCCAGCCGGGCCTTGTTCTCGGTCCCGTCCAGGTCGCACATCAGCTCGTCGAGCTCGGCCTGCTGGAAGGGATCCATGCCCTGCAGGGCACCCTGCAGCTCGACATTGATGGCGTCGACGGCCCCCAGCACGCCCTTGCCGAGGTAGCGCTTCTTGTCGCCGTCCCGACGCTCCAGGGCCTCCCGGCTGCCCGTCGAGGCACCGGAAGGCACGAGCGCCTGGCCGAGGGTCCCGTCGGAAAGCTGGACCCGGGCGAGCACGGTCGGGTTCCCCCGACTGTCCAGGACTTCGAGGGCGGATACGCGTTCGATCACGTTCATGGCGTCACCTGGTCCAGAGAGGCGCGCGTGCGCGCCTCTCTGATCTTAGCCAGGTTGTTGAACCCGAAGGCTCCTACTTCTTGGTGGCCTTCTTGGCGGCCGGCTTCTTCGCGGCGGTCTTCTTGGCGGCCGGCTTCTTCGCGGCAGCCTTCTTCGGCGCGGCCTTCTTCACGGCCTTCTTGGCAGCCGGCTTCTTGGCGGCAGCCTTCTTCGGCGCGGCCTTCTTCGCGGCGGCCTTCTTCGGCGCGGCCTTCTTCACGGCCTTCTTCACGGCCTTCTTGGGCGCGGCCTTCTTGGCGGCAGCCTTCTTCGGCGCGGCCTTCTTCGCGGCGGCCTTCTTCGGCGCGGCCTTCTTCGCGGCGGCCTTCTTGGGGGCGGCCTTCTTCACGGCCTTCTTGGCAGCCGGCTTCTTCGCGGCGGCCTTCTTGGGGGCGGCTTTCTTCGCCGCGGGCTTCTTGGCGGCGGCCTTCTTGGGGGCGGCCTTCTTCGCCGGCTTCTTGGCGGCGGGCTTCGCGGCCGCGGGGGCGGCGGGGGTGGCGACCGGGGTGGTCATTTCGGCCATGGGTGGCTCCTTTACGCCCTTTTGGGCGGTGTTGGAAGGGGAAGTGCGGGAAGTCGGCGAAACCTTAGCATTTTTCATGCCATGGCCAGCCTGGTCCCGCTGGGTGGATGTACGATCCTTGGCTGCGGCGGCAGCCGCGGGGGGATGCGCCGCATCGGCGGCGGAGCCGGCCTTGCCCTTGGGCTTGGCGGCTTTCTTCGGGGGTTCAAGGCCCGCAAGGATCTGCGCGAGGCGCTTGCCGGGATAGTAGTCGTCCAGGAGGGCATCGCCCACCAGGACGCCATGGACGCCGAGGGCTTCCATCTGCTTGATCTGGTCGAGCCGCTGGATCCCGCCCTCGACCATCTTCAGGCACTTCTTCGGGACCTTCTTCACCAGCGCCACGGCCTGGTCCCAGGAGGCCTCCCAGGTATCCAGGTTCCGGCCCACGGCGCAGATGATGTCCGCGCCCGCGTCCACGGCCCGCTGCAGCTCGGCCTCGGAGGTGACTTCCACCACCACGTCGAGCCCCTTGCCAGTGGCGAACTTCAGGAGCGCCTGCAGGCGGTCCTGGGCCAGGAGGGCGGGCATCAGGAAGATGGCATCGGCGCCCAGGATCTTGCTTTCCTCGACCTGGTACTCCTCGAAGATGAACTCGCGCCGGATCAGGGGCACCTTCACCTGGCTCCGGACCTCGGAGAGGTGCTTGTCGTCCCCGAAGTAGAGGAACTTGTCGGTGGCCACTGACAGGGCCCGGGCTCCGTTCTCGGCCAGGCTCTTCGCATGGGTGGAGGCCTTGTAGGTCTCGCGGACCTGCCCGCGGCCGGGATCGCCCCCGGCCACTTCACCCAGGATGGTGATTCCCGGCTGACTCAGCTCTTCCTTCAGGGAGTGGTGCCCCTTGTAGGCATCCTTTACCGCCACAGGGCCCCTCTGCTTCTTGATTTCAACATCGAGGGCCTTGAAGATGGCGACTTTCTTTAGCATTTCCCACTCTCCAAATCTCAGATACCTCGCTGCTGGCCCTATGGGGAAGATGATCGTCCGTTTTTCCTCTGAGACAACATGAAACCAGCGATCCAGATGAGGTCAACAGAGAAATCAAAAAAATCTTCATTTTTTTTGTCGCTACCTCCGCCGACCCGGGCATTCAATTCCACCCGCTTCCGCGCGACACTGGAGCGCGAGGCGCGCCATGACCACGACCGTGCTCGACCACCCGCTCATCCACCACAAGCTCTCCCTCATCCGCGACCGGAAGACACCGGGGAGTCTCTTCCGTACGCTCATCGAGGAAGTGGGCCTCCTGCTTGCCGTCGAGGCGACGCGCACGCTGCCCGTGGAACCGGTGGTCATCGAGACCCCGCTGGAACGCACGGAGAGCCTGCGGCTCCGGCAGCTCGATCCAGTGCTGGTACCGGTCCTCCGCGCGGGACTCGGGCTCCTGCCCTCCTTCCTGCGCCTGCTCCCCACCGCAAAGGTGGGCCACCTCGGCCTCTATCGGGACCACGATTCACTGGTGCCCGTTCCGTACTACCGGAACTTCCCACCCCTGCTCGAAGCACGGCCCGTCTTCATCCTCGATCCCATGCTTGCGACCGGCGGGAGCGCCTCGGAGGCGGTCCGCCAGCTGAAGGGTGCCGGGGCCGCGAACCTGGCCTTGGTCGCCGTGCTCGCGGCTCCAGAGGGTCTGCGCCGGCTCCAGGAGGATCATCCGGACCTGCGGATCGTCGTCGGTGCGGTGGACCGTCAGCTCAACGAGAAGGGCTACATCCTGCCCGGCCTGGGCGATGCAGGCGACCGCCTGTTCGGAACGGCCTGAGGGGGACGTCCTGGTGCGGTCTCAGCGCGTACTGGCCCCGTAGCCCTTGAGGGCCCGGTCACCCTGGGCCTGCTGCTCCAGTTCGGCGCGCACTGCGTCACGCCGGGCCTCCATGGCCCGCTGGCGGGCCTGGACGGCTTCCGCCAGCGCGTGGGCCCGGGCCACGAGCGCCTCCCATCCAGGGCCCCGTTCCGCCGTCGCCGCGGCCTCCCGGAAATCCCGGTTCCAGGCCTCCAGCGCGGCGGCATCGAAGGCGCGATCAGGGTCGTCCAGCCAGGCCTCCATGGCCTGGACAGCGGCCAGAACGGCCGCGTCGCTCATCCCACCATGTCCCGGATCATCGGCATCGAGCCTTCATGGCCCGTCATCGGCTTCTGGTCGACCTGCTCCCAGGCCTGCCGCAGCTCGCCCATCTGGCGGCCAACGCGTTCCAGGCGGGCAGGATCCTTCGCGGCGCTGGCCGAGAGGATCTCGCGGGTCCACCAGTCGTGGATGCGCACGAGGTTCCCCACCAGCTCACCGCCCTCCTCGTGGTTCAGGCGGAGGGTCATCTCCTCGACGATGGCGAGGGCCTTGTTCGTGAACTGGGCCTTGGCCGCGATGTCGCGCCGCCCGATGGCCTGGGCGGCCTGCCCGAGGAACCGCTGTCCCCCCTCGAGAAGGAGGGCCATCAGTTGCTGGGGCGAGGCTCCGAGGACCCGCTGGGCGAGGTACTGACCGCTGGCCTTGGCGTAGGGCTGCATGGGGACGCTCCGATATCTGTTTCGGCGGATCTACGAAAAACTCAAATCTCAACCCAGGTTCTGCAGGCTCGATCCCGCGGATTGGAGCTGGCCCACGATCGCCTCCATCTGGGCGAACTGGGCCTGGAGCGCCACCTTCCGGCGCGCCAGCCGATCCTGCCCGGAGGCGATCTGCTGGGCGAGACGCGAGTTGGCGTCGTTCACGTTCTGGATGATCTGGGGCAGCTGGCCGGAAACGGCGGCCGTCATGCCGGCGACCAGGTCCTGGACCGATTGCCCCACGCCCCGGCTGAGGGTGAGATTCCCCGTTCCGGTTCCGCTCACGTTGAGGATCAACCCCTCGAGGGGGGTTCCGGCCGTTCCCGTCAGGACGCCGGAGGTCCCGCTGAGGGAATAGCTGGATCCGCCGACGGTGAAGGTGCCCGATACGGCCCCGCCGGAGGCGTAGGACGTGATGTTGAAGCCCACGGAGCCGGTGGTCGTCTTGGCCCCGGCCGCATAGAACTGGACCGCGGCGGAATCGGAAGCGCCCGTGAAGGCAAAAACCTTCTTCACGGCCGACGGGTCCTTCGCCAGGGCCGCCTGGAAGGCGGTGGTGTCCAGGCTCAGGGTCCCGTCCTGGTTCACCTTCAGGCCCACGCCACCCGCGGAGGTGTAGGTCGAGGTCAGGGGCAGCCCGCTGGGCACGCCGCTCAGGGCGGTGCGGATCTGCGTGACGAGGGAGCGGGCGACGCTGTCGCCGTAGAGGGCCCCGTTGGGCGCCGCGGCGGTGTTGAAGGTGGAGACCATGGTGTTGAACTTGCTCACCACGTCCTGCATGGCGGTGGTGATGGCGTTCGTGTCCGTGGCCACGGACAGGTTCGTGGTCCCCGCCTGCCCCCCCTGCTTGAGGGTGAAGGTGACGCCGGCCACCGCATCCGAGACGACGTTCGTCTTGCGCGTCAGCTGGATCCCGTTCACCGAGAAGATCGCGTCCTTGGCCACATCGGTGGCACCCGACTGGAGACCGCCCGTGAGCGTGGTGGGAGCGGTGGTGCTGTCCACGGTGCCGGCGCCGATCCCGAGCGTGTTCACCGCCCCGCCGCTGGTGATGTCCGCCAGCGTGACCACCCCGCTGGTGGTGCCCGTGCCGGTGCTGGTCGAGGTCACCACCAGCTGGTAGGGATTCGCGCCCGTGCCCGTGTTGATGACCGTGGCCTGCACGCCGGCCCCGGAAGCGTTGATGGCGTCCCGGAGCCCGTACAGGTTGTTGTTGCTCGAATTGAGCGAGAGCGTCTTGATGACGCCATCCGTGCCGCGCACGGCGAAGCTGGCGGACGTGCCCGTGAACACGGCGGTGTTCAGGGGATCCGCCACGGCCATGTTCGTGGGCGCCCCCCCGGACAAGGTGGGCGAGATGCGCCCAGCCGTGGCGATCTGGCCTACATTGATGCTGTAATTGCCCACCGCGGCCCCGGAAGCGGTGCCCGTCACGTAGGCATTCGTGGTGTCCGAACTGGTCACGGTCTGCTGACCGAAGCTGGTGCCCGTGAGGGTGGCCAGGCTGGAGGACAGCGAGGTGAGGTTCGACGAGAGGGTCTGGAGGGCCGTGATCCGCTGGGTGTTCTTGCTCTGTTGTGCCTGCATTCGCTGAACAGGCTGGCCTTCCTGCTGCAGGATGGCATTCACCAGGGAATCGGTCTGGAGGCCGGTGGAAAGTCCTTGGAAGCTGAGGGGGGAAGACATGGGAACCTCCGCACTGGGGGAGGGATTAGCCCTCCTGGTCCATCAGGACCCCCGACGCCGATTTGGGGTCGGCGAACTCGCGCAATTTACGCGCCATGGCCAGGACCTCTTCCGAGGGCACCTGGCGGATCACCTTTCGCGTGGCCGGGTCCACGACCTTGAAATAGAACTGGCCGCTGCCTTTGTCCACGCGGAACTGGAGCTCGGAGGGCAACTGCTGGAGATAGTCCTTCATGTCCTGGGCGGCGGCGTCCAGGGCCTGCCTGGTGGACTGGCCCGGGGCCGGCACAACCTTACCGTCCGGTCCTGGAGGGCCGGAGGCCTGAAGGAGGGAGGGGTTGGGGGTGCTTTCCTGGACCGACGGGGGCCGATTCGCCGTCGTCTGGACGGCGGGGGCCTGGGAGGTCGGCGGAAGGCCCGGTGCCAAGCTCCCCAAGGGGTTCACTTGATCAACCATGGCGGCGCTCCTCACCGAAGCCTTCCGGGGGAGGCGGCGGATGCCGCATCCCCCGGAAGCTCAGGAAACCCGGCTACTGGAGGAGAGCCAGGATGGACTGGCCCGACTGGTTCGCCTTGCTGAGGGCGCTGATGCCGCTCTGGTTCAGGACCTGGAACTTCGACAGGTTCACCACCTCGTCCGCGACGTTGGCGTCGTGGATCTGGCTGTAGGCGGCCGTGAAGTTCTCGACCTGGATGCCCAGGGTGTCGGAGACAGCCTGGAGGCGCTGCTCGTTCGCGCCGATGGTGCCACGCAGGGCGGACACAGAGGTCAGCATGTTGGTGATGGCGGTGGCCGCGGAGGCCGCCGAGGTGACGGACACCAGCGAGTTCGCGGAAGAGAGGGAGTTGAACGTGGTGACGTTCACGCCCACGGCGGAGTAGCCGGCGACGGCGACGGTCAGGGTCGCGCCGAACACCGAGGTGCCGTTGAAGGTGGTGCTCTTCTCGATGTCGCCGATGCTGGTGATGATGTTCTGGAACTCCGCATCGAGAGCGGTGCGGCCGACGGTGTCCACCGTGCCGGTCTGGGCCTGCTGGGCCAGCTGGGCGGCGCGGGTGAGCAGGTTCGTCACGGTGTCGAGCACACCGTCACCCACCTGCAGGTAGGAGATGCCGTCGTTGGCGTTGCGCTGGCCCTGGCCAGCGACCTTGATGTCCGCGTTCAGCTTGTTGCTGATGGCCAGTCCGGCCGCGTCATCAGAGGCCTTGTTGATCCGGCTGCCGGTGGTCAGGCGCTGGATGGTCTGCTGCAGGCCCGCGTTGGTGATTCCGAGCTGGCGGCTCGCACCAAGGGCACCGATATTATTGAGAATAGAAGCCATAGCATCCTCCATGATGCGCAGGGCAGCATCCGTGCTGCCAGGTTTGGAACGGGATGATCCCGATCACGTCCCTTCTTCGACCGAATGGCCCAGAAGCTTTAATCTTTTTTTTTCCTGGCCGGGAACCCCTAGGATGAAGGCATGCCCACCCTGTCCCTGGCCATGATCGTGAAAAACGAGGAGAAGAACCTGGGCCATTGCCTGGCCTCGGTGAAGGGCCTCGTGGACGAGATGGTCGTGGTGGACACGGGGTCCACCGACGGGACCGTGGCCCTCGCGGAGGGTTTCGGGGCCAGGATCGGGCACTTCCCCTGGACGGGGGACTTCGGGGCGGCCCGGAACGAGAGCCTGCGGCTCTGCACCGGTGACTGGGTGCTCATCCTCGATGCCGACGAGGCCGTGGATGCCCTGGATCATTCCCGGATCCGCGAAGCCATCTCCCGCGACGACATCGCCGCCTACAACCTCATCAGCCGAAACTACTCGGAGACGGCCGGATCGGTCCTGCTGGACCAGGTGGTGGTCCCCAACACCACGGACTACACCGAAGGCTCCCGCTTCCCCTACTACGCCGATGCGCCGAACCTCCGCCTGGTCCGCCGCTATCCGGACCTCCGCTACGAGGGCCGGGTCCACGAGGTGCTGGTCCCCTATTTCCAGCGGCGCAACCTCCCCATGGGCGCCCTGGATGCC
>DASVZU010000050.1:0-2167 GCA_036391515.1 Holophagaceae bacterium | reverse complement strand
GGGCACGGACCCGGCCCGGGCCAAGGAGGCCCTCGTGCTCACAGGGCACTACGACAGCCGGGCCACGGACGTGATGGACGCCACCTCGGACGCGCCGGGCGCCGACGACGACGGCAGCGGCACGGCCATGATGCTGGAGCTGGCCCGCGCGATGGCCGCGGAAACGCCCGCGGTCACGGTCTACTTCGTGGCCGTGTCCGGCGAGGAGCAGGGCCTCTACGGCAGCACCCACCTGGCGAAGCGCCTGAAGGCGGAGGGCGTGGACGTCCTCGCCATGCTGAGCGTGGACATCGCGGGCAACACCGAGGGCCAGAACGGGGTGAAGGACAACGTCACCGCCCGGCTCTGGAGCGAGGGGGTGCCGGCCGACGAGACCCCCGAGGCTCGCCGCCTGCGGCTGGCCCTGGGCACGGAGAACGACGGCCGGTCCCGGGAGTGGGCCCGCTACGTGAAGCGGCTCGGCGAGCGCTACGTGGAGAACCTGGACCTGCTGGTGATGCTGCGCCGGGACCGCATCGCCCGGGGCTCGGACCACATGAGCTTCACCGCCGAGGGCGATCCGGCCGCCTGCCTCCGCGAATCCCAGGAGCACTACGACCGCCAGCATCAGGACGTGCGGACCGTGGACGGCCGCGCCTTCGGCGACGACCTGGCCCACTTCGACGCGGCCTACGCCGCCAAGCTGACCCGGGCCCTCTGCGCCGCCGTGGCCACCCTGGCCGCCGCGCCCGCCCCCGTGAAGGACCTCACCCTGGGCGGCGCCGTGAGCCCCGACACGCGGCTGCGGTGGACCCTACCGGCGGATCCGCGCATCAAGGGCCTCCTCCTCTTCCGGCGCCGGGCGGACGGCGTGGCCTGGCAGCGCATCCAGCGCCTGCCCGTGACGGATCACCTGGTGATCCCGGACGTGGTGCCCGATTCCAACGTCTTCGCGCTGGCCACCGTGGACGCCGAGGGGAACGAGAGCCTGCCCGTCGGCCCCACGCGCCTGGAGTAGCGGCCTACCCTCCCACTGGCGGCGGAGCACCCCGGGCCACCAGCCAGTCCGCCACGGTCCGGGCAGCGGGGGCGTAGCCCAGACGGAGCTGGCCGCCATGCTCGCCGGTCTGGATCACCAGCGTGCTGCCGATCCACTCCAGCGCCGCCTCGCGCACGGGCACGTCCAGACGACCCAGGCCGAAGGGCCTGCGGAGCTGCGTGGTCACCGTGAGGATGCCGCCGTGCACCACCAGCACCTTCGCATCGAGGCGGAGGGCCCCCTGCCAGAGCACGAAGGCCTGGAGCAGCCGGAGCGCCAGCAGGAAGGCCGACTCCCGCCCCCACCGGCCCCGGTGCCAGTCCTCCCAGGCCGCGACGCAGGCGATGCCGAGGGCGACCAGCAGGACGGCCAGGGCCATCATCCGCTGGACCCGGGACACCTCCAGCTTCAGTTCCATGGATTCGGGCATCGGCGGCTCCTGCGGGGAGTCTAGCCAGGGCCCGGATCGCCGGCGGTTAAAGGATGTTAAGCGCGGCTACTTCGCGACCAGGCCGCCCGCCACCACCCTTGCCACCTCGGGGCGCTGACCCGGGGCGGGAACCTTCAGCACCAGGCGGGGGGCCAGGTCCGGGCCGGCCAGCCCCACCTCGAGGGCCTCCGTGTCCGGCTCCAAGAGGGTGACGCCCTGCCAGGCCGTCATCTCCCGGCCTTCCATCGACAGGACTGGGAGGCCCGACTGGTCCCGGAGGCGGGGTCGGACCGTCGCCGCATGGAAGGTGGTGCCCCGCGCCTCCACCCGGAGGCGGACCTGCCGAGCATCCACGCGCGCCACCTCGATGACCATGCCCCGGCCCTCCTTCGCATCGACGGCGGCCTGGAGCTTGGCCAGGGCCCCCTCCCAGGTTTCGGCGCGCAGGCCGGGGATCGCAAGACTGAGGCACAGCAGGGCTGGGACGAGGCGCATGGGGGCTCCCGAGGATGGATGCAGCCAGTCTACGCCTCCTCGCCTATTTCAGCCCCTTCAGCCAGGCGGCCAGGGGGGCGAGGTCAGCCAGGGGCGTGGCATCGCCGTAGGCAGTCATGGCGCTCGCGGGGGTCAGCTCCGCACGGGCCCGGGTCTCCCGCCTGAGCAGGAGGTTGGCCTCCGGCAGGTCGATGACGGCGCCGTGGTAGGTGGCCGGGACCGTG
>DASVZU010000049.1:0-9514 GCA_036391515.1 Holophagaceae bacterium | reverse complement strand
AGCCCCTGCTGCCGCCCCAGGCCGTGCGGCTGGGGCCCGAGGCCCTGGCGCGGCTGGTCCCCTTCCTGGAGGAGTTGCAGGCCGCTGGGGTGGAAGCCGACGCCTTCGGGGAGGACGCCCTGGTGGTGCGCGGGCTTCCGGACTTCCTCGCGGACCGCGATCCCCAGGCCCTGCTGGAGGACCTGCTGGCCCGCCTGGAGCGGGAGGGCCGCGTGGACCTGGACACCTTCCGCCGCGACCTGAACGCCGAGCTGGCCTGCCGCGCCGCCATCAAGAAGCACCACGCCCTGCCCGCCGATCTCGCCCTGGCCCTGGTGCGCGACCTCCTGGCCTGCCAGGTGCCCAACACCTGCCCCCATGGCCGCCCCATCCTCAAGAAGCTCACCCTCGCCGACCTCGACCGGAGCTTCGGCCGGCGGGTGTGAGCGGCTAGCTCCCGGCGGCGGGCCGGGCGCAGACCAGGTACTGGAACACCTGCATCTCGTCGCGCGCCGAGGCCAGGTCGCCGCCCGCCGCGACCACCGCGGCCAGCAGTGGGAGGACGGAGGTGTCCAGGGGCTGGACGACGGCCTCCATCCGGGTGGCCTCGAAACCCGTCTGGGCGAGCAGGTCGAGGATGCTGGCCCGCGTGAAGAACTTCAGGTGGGTGCGGTCCAGGATGCCCTCGTCCTGGTAGGTCCAGGCCCCGCGCACCACCAGGTCGTGGACCACCCGGAAGAAGCGCACGTTCGGAAGGCTGAGGACCAGCACCCCGCCGGGTGCGAGATGGCGCTTGAGGCGGAGGAGCTGGGCGGCCGGGTCCTTCAGGTGCTCGAGGACATCCGCGCAGATGATGCAGTCGAACGGCTGGGGGCCGAGGGGCAGGGCCACGTCCATCCGGTCCAGGTCCACCTCCGCCACGCCGTCCAGGAGCCTGCGGGCCTGGGCGGCGGCCTCTCCGTTCCCTTCGAGTCCGTGGACCTCCGTGCCCCGCGAGCGGGCCTTGAGGGCGGCGCCGAGGGCCCCCGCCCCGCAGCCCACGTCGAGGATCCGGCGGGCGGTCGGGGGAACGAGGGCGGCGACTTCCGGGCGGGCGTTCTGGAAGTAGGCCGGGATCGCGGCGGGGGCCCCGAAGGGCCGCTCCTGCCAGGGGAGGAGCACCATGCCCGTCTCGTCGACGAGGTGGTCGTAGTAGCCGGTGGCGGCCGTGGCCGGGTCGTGGGTCCGGTAGAAGGCGAACTTCGCCTCCCGCAGGCTCCGGTGGAGGTAGCCGTAGTGCTTGACCTTCACGTCCAGCCGGCGGGACAGGCCCACGATGTTGGAGGGGAGGCTGCCGCAGTGGAAGTTGCCTCCGTGCTCCGTGGGGACGAAGACGAGGCTCTCGACATCCTGGCCGGTCACGCGGAACAGCCGGGGGTGCCACAGGTCCCGGTACTTCCCGTCGACCCGGTAGTGGGAGCGATCGTCCCAGAAGTAGAGCCATTCGAAGGCCAGGGTGGCCACCTGCGGCGGCGCCAGGCGGATGCCCTCCCGGATCCGCTCCGGGGCGCTCTCCTCCAGGACCTCGTCCCCGTCCATGGCCAGGATCCAGTCCGGATCCCGCCGGAGGGCCATCTGGAGCAGGAGGTTCTTGTCCCGGACCTCGTCCACGGTGTCCGCCGCCTGCTCGTGGAGGTCCACCACCTTGGCGAAGGTCCGGCAGATGCGGACCGTGTCGTCCGTCGAATGGTCGTCGAGGATGACGATCTCATCCGCCACGCGCTCGATGGAGGCGAGCACCTCCGCGATCCACTCGGCCTCGTTCTTGATCCGCAGCATGGCGACGATCCTGTCCGCCCCCTTCCGGGGCTCCCGGGGGGGGGACGGGAGGGCCAGAGGCTCGGGACGGAGGCGACCGACCGCGGCGATCTGGTCGCCCTCTTCGCTCAGCCACACCCGTACATCCGACAGGTGCCGGCCCAGCGCCGATTCGAACTGCCCGGGATCGAAATGCCAGACGTGGGTCGGATCGTCATGGTGGTGGCCATGGGGGACCACGGCGATGACCTTCGCCGAGGGTGCGAGCGCCCGCCGGAGGCCGTCGAACAGGGCGCCGTGGTCCCTGAGGTGCTCGAGGGTATGGGAGATCAGGCAGGCGTCGAAGGACGCGCTCCCGGCGGGGAAATCCTCGAGCGTCCCCAGGCGGAACTCGACCCGCTCCCGAACGGCCGGATCCTCCGCCTGGAGGTGCTGGCGGGCGAGGCCGATGGCCGCGTCGCTCAGGTCCAGGCCGGTGATGGCGAGGCCGGGGTGCGCGCGCGCCAGCCAGAGGTCGATCTCCCCGGTTCCGCAGCCCACGTCGAGCAGCCGCCCCTCCCCGGGGCATTCGGCGATGGCCGTGCGCGTGGCGAAGTGGTCCTCCCAGTAGGCGAGGGTCAGGGCTCCGGGGTTGGTCTCCCGCCGCTCGGCGTACATGGCGTTGTAGGTCTGGGCCTCCCGCTCGAGGTCGGTCGAGGGCCGGGGCCCGGCCTGTCCGGCCTGGCGCGCGGCGCCCCGCAGGAGGATGTCCCTCAGCAGCGGCGTCACCGCCCCGGCGCCGTACCGGGATTCGACGGCCTCGCGCCCGGCCCGGGACTGGGCCTCCCAGAGGGCCTGGTCCTGGTGCAGCCGAACCACGGCTTCCGCGAACCGGGCGGGATCCTCCGCGAGGATCACCTGGCGTCCATCCTGGAGGTCCATGCCCTCCGCGCCGATGGGAGTCGTCACCACGGGCAGGCCCCGGGACAGGGCCTCGCCGACCTTCCCCTTCATCCCGGCGCCCACGCGGAGCGGCGCGATGGAGACGCGGGCCGCATCCAGGTGCGGGGCGGTGTCCGGGACCCATCCGAGCACGGAGACGGCCGGCCCGGCGAGGGCCTGCACCTCGGCGGGAGGATTGGGGCCGATGATCGTGAGTCGGGCGCCCGGGAGCTGGGCTTGCACCCGGGGCAGGATCTCCCGGCAGAACCAGAGGGCCGCATCCACGTTCGGCGTGTGGTTGAAGTTGCCGACGAAGACGAGTCCCTTCCGGGCGGCCCAACCGGGCGTCTCCCCGACCGGGAGGTGGATGTTCGGGATGACGGCGACGGGCGTCCGGAGGCCGGCCGCCTCCAGCACCTTGGCGTCGGTGTCCGTGACGGTCACCACCAGGTCCGCCTGCCCGTAGATCCTCAGCTCCCGCTCCCGGGTGGCGGCGGCCTGCCGCAGACCGGACGCATCCTTCGCCAGCTCCGCCATCCGGGCCTCGCGGAGGAAGTGGACGTCCACGGTGTCCACCACCACCATGGTGCCGGGCGAGATCCGGCGGAGGTCAGGGAGGTACTGCTCGGCGATGTCGTAGAAGGAGAGCCAGGCCACCTGGCAGGGCCGCTCCGCCAGGATGCGCGCGAGGTCGATGGGGGGGGCCGGCACCTCATGACCCAGCTGGCGGAGCTTCTCGGGATCTGTGGCGTAGACGCGGATGCCCATGGCCTCGAGTTCCAGCTTGTAGCGCTCCTGCCCGATCCCGTGCCGGGCGATGTAGGTCACCTCGCAGCCCATGCTCCGCAGGATCTGGAGGATGCGGAGGAGCCGGAGGGATCCCGAGGCCCGGTCGTGCAAGGGGAGGAAGGGATCCACGATCAGCACGTGGGGCGACCCGCCCCCGGCGGCAGGGAGGGGGCGCAGCCGTCCCCGGTCGGCCGTCACCGGGGGGCGGCCGGTCTCGGTGGGCGGCGGATCCTGCTGGGCCAGGGCCTCTGCCCACTTCGCGACGAACTTCTCCCGGTTGATGGCCTGGAAGCGCTTGAACCCGCTGGAGAGGTCCGTGCCGGCGGTGATGCCCTCGAAGTGGATCACCGTGGAAGCCGGGCAGTACATGACCTTGAAGCCCAGGCTGCGGAGGCCGAAGCACAGGTCCGTGTCCTCGTAGTAGGCGGGGGCGTACCGCTTGTCGAAGCCGCCGAGCCGTTCAAACAGCTCCCGCCGGACCATCAGGGCAGCGCCGGAGCAGTAGTCCACCTCGGCGGGGACGGCGAAGGCGGGATCCAACGGGTCGCTGAAGCGGCCGAAGTTCCAGCCGCTCCCGTCCCGGAAGATGAGCCCGCCTGCCTCCTGGAGACGGCCATCCGGGTAGACGAGGCGGGCCCCGGCGGCCCCGACGGAGGGATCCCCCTCGAGCATCGCCGCCAGCGCCTCCAGCCAGCCCGGCAGGGGGGCGGTGTCGTTGTTGAGGAAGACGAGGTACCGCCCCTCGGCCTCGGCGGCGCCCTGGTTGCAGGCGTCCACGAATCCCCGGTTCTCCGCGTTGGTGATGACCTTGACCCGGCCCTGCAGGCCCGCCAGGAATTCCGCGGTGGCGTCCGTGGAGGCGTTGTCGATGAAGATGAGTTCGTAGAGGCCCTCGGGCGTGCCCTCCCGCAGCTTCTCCACGCATTGCCGGGTGTACTCCACCTTGTTGAACACCGGGACGACCAGGCTGCAGAGGGGGAGGGCCGGCCCGTCGCCCGCGGGCCGGGACGGGGACACCTCCGCCTCGCCGGCCAGGACCTTCCGCAGGATCTCCACCTCGCTCCGGGCGGACATCGCCTCGTGGGCCCGGGATTCCAGGGCCTTCCGGGCCGGTCCGTCGGCCACCAGGTTCCGGCAGGCCTGGACGAGCCCTTCGTAGGGGACGAACCGGGCCGCTCCCTCCAGGCCCGGCTCGAGCGCCGTGTCGGGGCTGCATTCGGCCACCACGGCCTTGCGGTTCGCCCACAGGTAGGAGAGCCGGACCATTTCGAGGATGCTGGTCTCGTAGTAGTGGAGATTCAAGACCACTTTGGCGCGGGCGATCAGGGCGTCACGCTCCGCACCGTAGACGCCGAAGGCGGTGTGGACGTGGAGGCCCGTCTCCTTGAGGGCCTGGAGGGTCTTGCGGCGCCGCTCATTGATGGAGCCGTAGAAGAGCACATCGATGTCCTGGTCCGGCGCGGCCGGGATCCGGCTGAGGCCGGGCATGGTGCCAATGGGGACAAGTTGGATCGGGGCCGGGAATCCGGCCTGATGGAGGATGTCGATGTTCCTCCGGCTGTAGTCCCACACCTCGCACCGTTCCGACAGTCGCACCAGCCGATCCAGGAGGGGCCGGTTCCCCTCGTCCATCTGCTCCAGGTTGTAGAGGATGCACTGGGGCGGGAGGGCAGCTTCCTGGGCCTCGGTCAGGAGGTGCCAGCCCAGGATCAGGTTCACCGCCACGGGATCGAATCGGTTCCGGGCCCGCTGGGCGGGGGTGCCCAGTCCCAGGAAGGCCTCATGGAGGGTTTCCGCCAGTTCGGCAAAAGTTTCCGAGTGAGCATAGCCCTCCGGCATGACCGTGACGATCTGGATGGCGGGCGAAGGCATGAAAGCTCCTGTCCTCGGGGGCGAAAGCGAAGGGGGGTGGGGCTGGTTGGAGCGGGTGGGCGTGGCCGAGCTGGGGGATGCAGGCCGGAGGGCGGCTTCGGACACCAAGAAAGGGCCAAGCAAAAGCGATTCCCGGAAGGAGGCCGAGGGGCCGGTCGCTCCCCGGCCGGGGTTCAGACGGGCACTGGGTCGGGGCCCCGGTCTTCCCGTTGCCACCGCTCCCGCTCCGCCACGAGATCCAGGCCAAGGCGCTTGGCTGCTGTGTAGAGGGCGGGCCGTGCGAGGCCGAGGGTCCGGGCGGCTTCGGCGGCCTGGAAGCCGCTGGTGCGCAGGGTCTCCAGGAGGAACCTCCGCTGGAAGGCGCGGGTGGCTTCCTCCCAGGTGCCCTCCTGGGCTTCGGGCTGGTCCAGCTCGGGGAAGTGCCGGGGCTTCAGGACCCCGTCCTCGCAGCGGAGGAGGGCGCGCTCCAGGGCGTGCAGCAGCTCCCGCACGTTGCCGGGCCAGGGGCGGCGGGCGAGGGCCTGGGGCAGGCCCGGGGCCAGGGCGGGGACAGGGCGGCGGGCGGCCTCGGAGGCGCGCACCACGAGGCGGGGCACCAGGAACGGGAACTCGTGCCGGCGGGCCGACAGGGGCGGCAGCCGCAGGACGGCCCCCTCCAGGCGGAAGAGCAGATCCCGGCGGAAGGCGCCGGTGGCGGCAAGCTCCTCCAGGGGCCGGTGGGTGGCGGCCGCGAAGCGCACATCCACCCGGATGGCGTGATCAGAGCCCACGCGGCGGATCTCCCGCTCCTGGAGCACCCGCAGCAGAAGGGACTGGAGCCGGGGAGAGAGGTCAGCCACCTCGTCGAGGAAGAGGGTGCCGCCCCGGGCCGCCTCGATGGCGCCCCGCCGGTCCTGGTGGGCCCCGGTGAAGGCCCCCTTCACGTGGCCAAAGAGCTCGGATTCCAGGAGTCCCTCGGCGAAGGCGGAGCAGTTCACGGCCACCAGCGGGCCGGGTCGTCCCGAGCGCTGGTGCAGCTCCCGGGCTGCCAGCTCCTTGCCGCTGCCCGTGGGGCCGAGGATGAGTGCCGGCAGCTCGGAGGGGGCCACCCGGTCCAGCTCCCTCAGCACCGAGGCCATGGGCTCGCTGCCGTCCGTGAGCAGGAGGCCCGGCGTGGAATCCAGCATCGGGGCCGCCCTTGACCTGAGCCGGGCCAGCCAGGGGGCCAGGAGGAGGGGTTCCGTGGGCACCCCGAGGGGGGTGTCCTCGGGGAGGCCCAGGAGGAGCGCCCCCACGGACGAACCCTCCCAGTGCAGGGGGAGGCTCCGCCAGATCCAGCCCCCGCCCGTGAAGGGCGCGAGGGCCCCGTCCCGGGCCAGGCGACCGAGGGCGCCTTCGGGCGGCGGAGTGCCGGCGCCCAGGTGCTCCAGGCGGCCGTCCTCCTCCCAGGCCAGCCAGGTGGGATGGGGGCGGGCCGCCAGCCAGGCCGTCAACAGCGTCCGGGGCGTCGCCTCCGGTGTCTCCGGCGGTTCGGGCCAGAGGGGTCCCAGGCGCCCCTGGTGCCTCGGCGAGGCGGCGCGGTCCGCCAGGACCTGGAGGGCCAGGAGCATCCCCGGCGTGCGGAGATCGGGGCGGCGCTCGAGCACCTGCAGACCCAGCTCCAGGCGCATGATCTGGTTGGGGCAGGCCGTCCAGGCGGCGCGACAGGCGCCTGGATCGCCGTGGCCGCGGAGCAGGCGCTGGGCCTCCCAGGCCAGGCGCGTCTCGGGATCCGCCTCGGGTGGGGGCGGTTCCACGAGGGGGCCCAGGGCGGCGGCCAGCAGGCGGGCGAAGGGATGGCCTTCCACGTGGGGCAGGGCCTCGCGGATCAGATCCTCCCGGCCCAGGTCCAGAGCCGTGCTGGCCAGGAGGCCCCAGGCCTCGGGAAAGTCCGGATGGGCTTGGACCAGGGTCCGGGTCGCGACCAGGGCGGCCGCCGGGCCCCGGTGGACGTCCAGCAGCTGGGCCTCCTCCAGCTCGCGCCAGGGCGAAGGCAGGGGGCCCCGAAGGGCCTGCCAGCGGGCGTGGCCGGGGAGGTCGGCCCAGAGCAGCGCCTTGGCGGCGGCGTTGGAGGCGGCCCGGGCGGCCCAGCCGCGGGCGCCCAGACGCAGGAAGTGGGCGTGGGCCCAGGTGAAGGCCCGCAGGGCGCGCTCCGTCTCGCAGGCGTGGTGGGCCAGCAGCCCCTCGGCCATCCAGTGGAAGGGGTCGGCGCAGGGATGGATCCGGCTGCCCCAGGGCGGGTAGGCCTGGGCGGGGGCGGGCGGTTCCCCGCCCCAGCGCACGCGGATCCGGTCCCATACGGGGTCCCCGCAGGCCGGTGGGCACGCCGGGCGGGGGAAGATCTCCCCGAGATCCGCGGCCAGGGCCCCGCCCCATCCGGGCGGCGGGTCCGCGGGGGGGACCAGGGCCAGCACCTCGGCCAGGGGGCCCTCCGGCAGTTCCCCCGAGGCGAGCCCACCCGGGGCAAGGGAATCCAGGGCCTCCGGGGCGGCGCCCCGTCCCCGGGACCAGGCGCGGACGCGGGGATCCAGCATCCATTGGTCCTCCGGCAGGGCCAGCAGCCACGGGGCGCCCCGGAAGGGCCGCAGCGCCTCCGGGAGGCCGGCGAGGACGAGGGGGTCGGCGTGGGGCTGGATCTGCGGCCAGGGCAGGTCCGGGTCCAGGGGGCCTTCAGGAAGCAGGCGTCCTTCTCCGTCCATGCCGCCCAGGAGGCAGGCCCACCAACCCGGGGGGAGGCGATGCAGGGCCTCGGGCACCAGGGCCTCCAGGAAGGGAGGAAGGTGGAGGCGACCCTGGGGATCCACCGCCCCCAGGACCGGAATCCAGCGCAGGCGAGTGGTCCGGTCGAGGCGCACGGTTCCGGCGGACATCCAGGGGTCGCCCTCCCCCTCCAGCAGGGCCTGCCAGCACCAGGCCGCCAGCTCGTCCTCCCGGGCGCCCCGCTGGTGGGCCGGCACCCCGGGGCTGCCGTGACGGAGCCGGGCCACCCAGGCGGGGTCAGGGCGCGGGCTGAAGGTGTCAGGCCGGGCCAGGGTGTAGGGGCCCTGGGGACGGCGGGCCTCCTGGTCGAGCCGGGGCCATCGCCCCTCGCGTCCGCCCAGCAGCCAGGCCTGGGCGAGGGCCGCCAGGGCCCAGGCCGGATCTCCCCAGCGTCGGCCCCGGTCCAGGCCCCAGGGGGCCTTCCAGGATCCGAGCCAGGCGGCGCTCAGCATCCGAGCATTCCCGTCCAGGCTTCCCAGAACCCCGGGAAGGTCTTGGCCACGCACTGCGGATCCTTCAGCTCCCCGCCCCGGCGCAGGCCGCCCACGGCCGCGGCGAAGGCCATGCGGTGGTCGGCCCGGGGGTCGAAGGGCGGGCGGGTCTCCGGGAGGGGGCCGGGCTGGATGCGCAGGGTGTGGTCACCCTCGATCTCGGCCGTGCCGCCCAGCCAGCGCACCAGCTCCGCGGAGGCGTCCAGGCGGTCGCACTCCTTGAGGGGCAGGGTGTGGAGGCCCGTCAGCACCGAGGGGCCGGGGGCCAGGGCCGCCAGGGCCGCCAGCACCGGGCCCAGGTCCGGGCAGTCCGTGAGGTCCGCCGTGAACCCCCGCTGCAGGGGGCCGGCCACTTCCAGGGACTCCGGGCCCGTCCATCGCACCCGGCAGCCGGCGGTTTCGAGGAGGTTGGCCAGGGCCCGGTCCCCCTGGGGATCGCCGGGATCCAGGGGCGAGGCCTCGATGGATCGGCCGGTGGCGGCGGCGGCGGCCAGGAAGGCGGCGGCCCCGCTCCAGTCGCCGGGCAGGGTCAGGTCCCTCGGGCCGAGGGCCCCCCCCGGGATCTCCCAGCAGCCGGGCTCCAGGCGCGCCTCGCACCCGAAGCGCCGGAGCCAGTGGGTGGTCAGGGCCAGGTAGCTGGGGCTGGCGACGGAGTCCCAGCGGAGGCGGCCACCCCCGGGCAGAGCGGTGGCGGCCAGGGCCAGGCCCGTGAGGAACTGGCTGCTGAGGCGGGCGTCCACCTGGAGGTCGAGGCGCTGGGGGGGCCGGGGGACCGGATGCAGCAGGGCGCCGCCCTCCCGGGATTCCCACCGGGCCCCCAGCATCACCAGGGGGCGCAGGAGTGGATCGAGGGGTCGCTCGAAGAGGCGGGGCTCGCCCGTCAGGTG
>DASVZU010000048.1:0-2742 GCA_036391515.1 Holophagaceae bacterium | reverse complement strand
ATTAAAAGTCTCTATCTCCATTCGGAGTTGTCTTCCTGCGCCTAAATCCAGTCGACTGTCGTGGGTCAGGATGCCAAGGCTGGGATTCCCACCAGGAATCCTCCCTCCACCGACGGGCCTGATGGCAGTTTGCCGCCTGAGCCTTGAGGCCAGGCCGGACGTCATCGATCTGGAACTGTTTACAGAACGACCCGGCTACCGATTCATCGCAGTCGCGGCCCGAATCGCCAGGTCGAACCTTCGGTTGACCTCGTCCCAGTCCAGGTTCGTGAAGAAGGCTTCGACGTATTTCCCAGCGGCTGCGCCGTAGTCCATCTGGTAGGCGTGCTCGTACAGGTCCATCACGAGCAGCTGGAGGGCCGAGGCCAGGGTCTGGGTGTGGTCCCCAGCCCAGGAGATCCGCAGTTCGCCGGTGGGAAGGTGGTAGTCGAGGATGGCCCAGCCGCTGCCTCCGGCGAGGCTCATGCCCACGGCCTTGAATGCCTCTTCCCAGGCGCCCAGAGAGCCCCAGGCCACCGTGATGGCCTTGGCGATGCCGCCTCCGACCTTTCCGTCCCCGCCGAGGTTGCCGAAATAGGCTTCGTGGAGGGTCATGGAGTTGGCGTAGGCGAGTTCCTTGCCCCGCAGGCCGCCCACCAGGAAACCAGGGGTCTCCTTGGTGGTCCTGGCCAGCTCCATCCGCACCGCGTTCAGGTTCTTCACGGCACCGGCGTAGTTGTTGTCGTGGTGCGAGGTGATGAGCCGCTCGGAGATCCCGTGCAGCTTTCCGGCCTGGAACGGCAGAGGCTTGGGCACCAGGACCGGTGGAACCTTCGCGGGCCCCTGGGCGGAGTCGGAGCTGGGATGGGGATCCGCCTTCAAGAGGCCCGAGGTCGCTGCCAGGGCGCCCCCTGCGGCCAGGGTGCTGAGTACATCGCGTCGGGTCATGCCGCCCATAGGACCTCCTTGGGAAGGAGTCTTATGATGGGTTCATATGAATCTTGCGCAAGATGCACCTGAATCTAGAATGACCCCATGGCCGATCCCCTGCGCTGGATGCTGCTCTTCCACCAACTCCCCGCCCGGCCCGCCTACCTGCGGGTGAAGGTGAGACGCCAGCTCCAGTCCCTGGGTGCGGTGGCCCTCAAGAATTCCGTCTACGCCCTGCCCGCCTCCGAGGAAGCTGCCGAGGACTTCCAGTGGATGGTGCGGCAGATCGAGGGCGTCGGCGGCGAGGCGTCCGTGGTGGAAGCGAACCTGGTGGAAGGATTGTCCGACCAGGCGGTGGTGGCCCGGTTCCAGGCCGAGCGGGACGAGGACTACGCCGCGCTCGCCGGGGAAGCACGGACCGCCCTGGAGGGCCCGTCGGAAGAGGGTCCCGCGAAGCTGGCCCGCTTCCGCAAGCGCCTGGAGGAGATCCAGGCCCTGGATTTCTTCTCGGCGCCCCATCGGGCCGAGGTCGAGGACCTGCTGGCCACCTTGGAGGCGCGGCTCTTCCCGGTCCAGGAGATCCAGCCTCCGGCCTTGGAGATGGAATTCCGGGGCCGCACCTGGGTCACCCGCAAGGGCGTCCATGTGGACCGGATCGCCTGCGCCTGGCTCATCCGACGGTTTGTCGATCCCGACGCCCGCCTGAGGTTCGTGGATCCGAAATCCTACCGGCACCGGCGCGGCGAACTGCGGTTCGACATGGCCGAAGGGGAGTTCACCCACGAAGGCGACCGCTGCAGCTTCGAGACCTTCCTCCATCGCCTGGATCTCAAGGCCCCCGGCCTCCGGGCGCTGGCGGAGCTGATCCACGACGTGGACCTGAAGGACCACCGCTTCCAACGTCCAGAAACTGAAGGGTTCGCGCGGGTCATCCAGGGCGTGGCCCTCCGGCACGCCGCGGACGAGGCGCGGCTGGAGGCCGGAACCGTGGTCCTGGACGCCTTCCTCGAAGCCCTGGCCCGGAGCACGTCATGACCGAGCAGTCCCGTCCTCCCCTGCGTGATGTCGTCCTCTACTTCCTGAAGCTCGGCACCTTCGGCTTCGGCGGTCCCATCGCCCTGGCCGGGGCCATGCAGCGGGACCTGGTCGACGCGCGGGGCTGGATCACGGAATCGGGCTACCAGGAGGCGTTGACCCTGGCTCAGCTCGCCCCGGGGCCCCTGGCGGCCCAGCTGGCGATCTACCTGGGCTACGTCCAGGCCGGCATTCTCGGCGCCACGCTGGTGGGCGTCGCGTTCATCCTCCCCTCCTTCCTGATGGTGATGGGGCTCTCGGTCCTCTACGTGGCGTTCGGGGGCCTCCGATGGATGCAGGCGGCCTTCTACGGCGTGGGCGCGGCGGTCATCGGCATCATCGCCCGGTCCGCCTTCAAGCTCGGCAAGACCACGTTGCGCCGCGACCCCCTCGCCTGGGGGATCTTCCTGACGGTGGGCCTCACCACGGCGGCGACGGGCCGGGAGTGGATCTCCCTGGTGGTCCTCGGCGGCCTGCTGGCCTGGGCGCTCAAGACCCGGCCATGGCGCCGGCCGGCGACGGCGGCCGGCTTCGCGCCCTGGCTGCTGACGGGCGCCAAGGGTGCGGCAGCGGCCTCCACGGTCGGGACCGTGCTCTGGTTCTTCGCCAAGGCGGGCCTCTTCGTCTTCGGCTCCGGGCTGGCCATCGTCCCCTTCCTCCACGGGGGCGTGGTCAACGAGTGGCACTGGCTCACCGAGCGCCAGTTCCTCGACGCGGTCGCCGTGGCCATGATCACCCCCGGTCCCGTGGTCATCACCG
>DASVZU010000047.1:0-9350 GCA_036391515.1 Holophagaceae bacterium | reverse complement strand
CGTCTTCCTCGAGCGCCTCGGGACAGGCGGTCCATCCCTCGCCGTCCGGGAAGAGGAGCCAGGCGCGCACCTTGAAGACGCGCCGCAGGTGCCCGGCGGCGGTGCGGGCCACCTCGTCGGCCGTCCGGTCCTGGGCCAGGGCCCGCCCCAGCAGGTAGAGGGAGGCTGTGTGGACCTCCCGCCGCTGGACCTCCGCGGCCTGGCGCCGGAGCTGCCGGAACAGGCCGATGACGAGCTGGGCCGCCATCAGCATGGCGAGGAAGAAGAGCAGGTCGGGCCAGCCTCCGGCGGCCCGGCTGAAATGCGGTGTCTGGCCCAGGAAGTCGTAGAGGAGCAGGCTGAGGATGGAGGCCAGGCCGCCCAGTCCCTGGCCCCAACGGTGGGCGATGAAGGCCACTCCGAGCAGGTAGATGGGCAGCACCAGGGGGAGGTTGCCCTGCCGGGGGAGCACCCAGGCCAGACCCGTGCACGCGGCCACCACGGAGAGCGCGCCGACCATGGCGCCGGCCCGGAGGCGCCCGCCGGGTTCGTGCGCGTCCGGCCGGTCGTCGAGGGTGACGAGGCGTGCGTCGAGGCCCCGCCGCTGGAGCTCGTCGGCGGTGGAATGGCCGAGGCGGGCCCAGGGCCAGCGGCGCCGCGAGCGCCCCAGCACGAGGGCCTGGGCGCGGGTGGCGCGGGTGGCATCCGCGAGGCCCTGGGCGAGGGTGGAGGCGCGCGTCCAGCGCATCTCGGCGCCGAGCCGCTGGGCCTCCTGCGCCCACACCTGCACCTGCTCCCGGTCCTCCGTGGGCGCGCCGCTGCCGACCTCCACATGCACCGCAATCCAGGGCGCGTCCAGCTCCCGGGACAGGCGGAGGGCCGCCTGGATGAGGCGGAGGGAGCGGGCCTCGGATCCGAGGGCCACGAGGACGGGGCGGACGTCAGCCATGGGCCGGTCCAGGGTACGTCGGCGGGCCGCATAAAAAGGGCGTAAAAAGTGCGCCCGGGGGACCCGCGTCACAGGCCTCCTTCCCCATACTGCCGCGATCCCGGCTTTCGGGATGGGGAGGTTGGCAATGCCGATCAACACCGGAAACACTGCCTTCATGCTGCTGTGCAGCAGCCTGGTCATGCTCATGACGCCGGGCCTCGCCTTCTTCTACGGCGGGCTGGTGGGCCGCAAGAACACGCTCACGATCATGATCCAGAGCTTCCTCAGCCTGGGCTGGACCACGGTGCTCTGGTTCGCCTTCGGCTACTCCATGTGCTTCGGCCCCAGCTGGCACGGGATCATCGGGGATCCGACCTACTACGCCTTCATGAAGAACGTGACCCTCGGCAGCATGTTCACCCTGGGCGGGAACACGGCAGGGATCCCCCTCATTGTGCACGTGGCCTACCAGATGATGTTCGCCATCATCACGCCGGCCCTCATCACGGGCGCCTTCGCCAACCGCGTGAACTTCAAGGCCTACTTCCTGTTCCTCACGGGCTGGCTGATCTTCGTCTACTTCCCCTTCTGCCACATGATCTGGCATCCGGACGGCCTGCTGGCGAAGTGGGGCGTGCTGGACTTCGCGGGCGGCATCGTCGTGCACAACACCGCAGGCCTGGCGGCCCTGGCCTCCATCCTCTACGTGGGCCGGCGGAAGGTGGTGGAGAACGTGCCCCACAGCGTGCCCCTCATCGCCCTGGGCACCGGGCTCCTCTGGTTCGGCTGGTACGGCTTTAACGCCGGATCCGAGTTCCGCGTGGATTCCGTGACAGCCTCCGCCTTCCTCAACACCGACGTGGCCGCCTCCTTCGCCGCCGCCACCTGGCTCTTCGTGGAATGGATGAACGCCCGCCAGCCCAAGTTCGTGGGCCTGCTCACGGGCGCCGTGGCCGGCCTGGCCACCATCACGCCGGCGGCGGGCTACGTCTCCCCGGCCACCGCGGCCCTGATCGGGGTGCTCGCCGGGATCATCTGCTACTACGCCGTGGCCCTCAAGAACAAGCTGGGCTGGGACGACGCGCTGGACGTCTGGGGCGTGCACGGCGTGGGCGGCTTCATCGGCATCATCTTCCTCGGCATCTTCGCCTCCAAGGCCTGGAACCCCGCCGGCGCGGACGGCCTGCTGATGGGCAATCCCTCGTTCTTCTTCAAGCAGTGCGTGGCCGTGCTGGTGTCCTCCGTCTGGGCCTTCGCCTTCACCCTGGGCATGCTCTGGCTGGTGGACCGCATCACGCCGGTGCGCGTCGAAGCCAGCGCCGAGGAGCGCGGGCTCGATGCCGAGCTGCACGGCGAAGAGGCCTATCCCCAGGGGCTCTGATCCCGGGAGTCCCGATCCGGGGCGGTTCCGGCCGCCCCGCCTCCGTCCGGAGCGATCCATGCACCTCCGCACCTGCCTTCTCCTGGCGGGCCTGACTGCGGCCGCCTGGGCCCAGCCCGCCGCGCCGTCCCTGGCCTGGCGAGGCTCCGTCTGGGCCTCCGCCGTCACCCAGGACCGGGAGACCGCGGATGGATCCCTGGTCTTCCGTCCCATGGAGGCGGGGCAGAGCCAGTTCACCCTCGACGGCCTGATGCTGGGCGTGGACGCGGCCTTCCCCCAGGGATGGTCGGCGAAGGCCACCCTCCTGGCCGGCCAGGACGGGAAGGTGGTCCAGGCCACCACCGGGGACACGGGCACCATCGCCGCGGTGGAGGCCATGCTCGTGTGGACCGGCCCGCGGGATACCCTGCGCGTCGGGCGGATGATCACGTTCATCGGCATGGAATACCTGGATGGATCCGCCAACGTGACCGCCAGCCGCGGGCTGCTGTTCAGCTTCGCGGATCCCTTCGGACAGGTGGGCGTGAACTGGCACCACGCCTTCTCGCCAGCCTGGAGCACCGATGTCTGGGTGTTCAACGGGGAGGATCGCCTGAAGGACAACAACCACGGGAAGACTGTGGGGTTCGGCCTCACCTGGAATGCCGGGGGCTCGGCGGATCGCTACCTCTCCCTCCACGCCTACCGGGGCCCCGAACAGGACGGGCTGGGCGAGGCCGCCGACACGGGGGCCGAGGGGCGGCTCCGGGAGCGCCTCTGCCTGATGGGTCAGTGGACGGAGGGGAAGACCCTCCTCCAGGGCGAAGTGTCCCTGGGCCGGGAGGCCTTCCCGGCCGGTGCGATCCTCGGGGCCACGGAGCCCCGGACGGCGCACTGGCGGGGCGCGGGTCTGATCGCCCGGCGGCAGCTCGGCGACGGCATCAGCCTCTTTGTCCGGGCCGAGCGCCTCTCGGATGACCTGGGCGTGCGCCTGGCGGCGGACCCCTCCATCCGGCAGAGCCTGGGCCTCGATGCCGGGGGCCAGTCCGCCAGCGGCCTGGCCGGGGCGGGCCTGGTGGCGCAGGACATCAGCCTCGGAGTGGAGAAGCGGCACGGCGTCGCCTTCGCCCGGGTGGAGGTGCGCCAGGATCGGCTCAATCGGGATCTCCGGAATGCCCAGGGCCGTTCATTCCGGATGGGGACCTCGGCTACCGTGAGCGTGGGCGCGGGTTTCTGACCCTGCGCCCCCGGATTCGGAGCAATCGGGCCCGGATCGGCGGAGTGGTCTGTGGACAGCTGTGGAAACAGCCGAGGCCGGCCCAGGCCGCATGCTAGATTGTCCCTTCGAACGCCATCCGGCGCGAGGAGTGACCGTGGCTGCCACCCCCCCCCAGACCGCGACTGCCGAGGCCCTCACCCGGGAGCAGCGCGTGGCGCTGTACCGGACCATCTACGCCGCCCGCCGCATCGACGACAAGGAGATCACGGGCAAGCGCCAGAACAAGGTGTTCTTCCAGATCAACGGGGTGGGCCACGAGGCGCTGCAGGCCGCGGCGGCGATGTGCCTGCGTCCCGGCCATGACTGGTTCTTCTTCTACTACCGCGACCGCGCCCTGGCCTACGGCCTTGGCTACACGGCCAGGGACATGTTCCTGGGCTCCGTGGGCGCCGCGGCCGATCCTGCCAGCGGCGGCCGGCAGATGCCCAGCCATTGGGGGCACAAGGCCCTCAACATCTTCACCACCTCCAGCCCCACCGGCAGCCAGTTCCTCCAGGCCGTGGGCGCGGCCGAGGCCATCCTGCGGGCGGAGCAGGGGGGGCTCCAGGAGCAGCTGGGGATCCACTCCGACGAGGTGGTGCTGGTGACCACCGGCGACGGCACCTGCAGCGAGGGCGAGTTCTGGGAGGGCGTCAGCAACGCCGTCAACCTCAAGGTGCCCGTGGTCTTCCTGGTGGAGGACAACGGCTATGCCATCAGCGTGCCCAGCGAGGTGCAGTACCCCGGCGGCAACGTGGCGGCCCTGCTGAAGGGCTACGAGGCCCACGGGCTGCTGATCCTGGACGAGGTGGACGGCTGCGATCCCGAGGCCAGCCACGCGGCCCTGCAGGCGGCGGTGGCGCACGCGCGGGCGCGGAAGGGCCCGGCCCTGGTGCGGGCCCGGGTGATCCGGCCCTACAGCCACTCCCTCTCCGACGACGAGCAGCTCTACAAGTCCAAGGCGCAGCGGGAGGAGGAGGCCCGAAGGGATCCCGTGCGCACCTTCGCCGAACGCCTGGTGGCCCAGGGCGACCTCACCGAGGCCCAGCTCCAGATGCTGCGGGATGAGGTGCAGGCGGAGATCGACGCGGCCTGGACGGAGGCGGAGGCCGCCGCGCCGCCGGCGAGCGGGAGCTTCACCCGCCACCTCTACAGCGAGGACGTGGATCCCACCTCGGCGGCCTTCGACACCGAGCATGCCGCGGGCGACCAGGCTGCCGGCGCGAAGACGATGATCGACCTCATCAACGCCACCCTGAAGCACGAGATGGCGCGGGATCCCCGCATCCTCGTCTTCGGCGAGGACGTGGCCGATGCCAGCCGCGCCGAGATCCTCGAGGAGGTGAAGGGCAAGGGCGGCGTCTTCAAGGCCACCCACGGCCTGCAGAAGCAGTTCGGCAGCCACCGCGTGTACAACTCGCCCCTCGCGGAGGCCACCATCGTGGGCCGGGCCATCGGGCTGGCGGCGCGGGGCTTCAAGCCCGTGGTGGAGGTGCAGTTCTTCGACTACATCTGGCCCGCCATGCAGCAGCTGCGGGACGAGCTGGCCAACATCCGCTGGCGGTCGAACGGCGACTTCGCGGCGCCCGTGGTGGTGCGCGTGCCCATCGCGGGCTACCTCATGGGCGGCGCCACGTACCACAGCCAGTGCGGCGAGAGCACCTTCACCCACATCCCGGGCCTCCGCGTGGTCTGCCCCAGCTCGGCCCTGGATGCCGCGGGCCTCCTCCGCACGGCCATCCGCTGCGAGGATCCGGTGCTCTTCCTGGAGCCCAAGCACCTCTACCGGCAGACCCACAACAAGGGAAATGATCCGGGTCCCGACTTCATGATCCCCTTCGGGAAAGCCCGGACGGTGCGCGAGGGCAGCGACCTCTCCGTCATCACCTACGGGAACACGGTGCACCGCGCCGTGCAGGCGGCCCGCGAGGCGGAGAAAGAGGGCCTCTCCGTGGAGATCCTCGACCTCCGCAGCCTCAACCCGTACGACTGGGCGGCCATCGAGCGCACGGTGAAGAAGACCCACCGGGTGATCGTGGCCCACGAGGACACCCTGAGCTGGGGCTATGGCAGCGAGATCGCCGCCCGCATCGCCGACGAGCTGTTCTTCCACCTGGACGCCCCCGTGCGCCGGGTGGCGGCCAAGGACACCTGGGTGGCCTACCACCCGTCCCTGGAGGACGAGATCCTGCCCCAGCCCAAGGACTTCCTGGAGGCCTACCGGAAGTTGATGAAGGTCTGAAGGCCTGCCGATAGAGCCATGGCACCACCCTTTCCGGAGGATCCATGCGCGCCCTTCCCCTGGCCCTGATCCTGTGCGGCACATCCCTCTTCGCCCAGATGGGGCGGACCGAGGGGCCCACCCCCTCGGACCGCTCCTTCACCTTCGGCGGCCAGGTCTATGGCCCCGATCTCACGGGCCACTTCCAGGGCCTCCAGAACGGCCAGCCCATCGCCCTGGACCTGGACTCGGACCTCGGGCTGGGCAAGGACAAGACCACGCCCGGTTTCTTCATGGACTACCAGGGTCCGCGCTTCGGCTTCCAGGTGTCCTCCGGATCCGCCGAGTACCGGGGCGACCGGATCCTCACCCGGAACATCACCCTGAACGGGACCACCTACAGCGCCGCCGACCGGGTCCTGTCCCACGTGAAGCTGGCCAGCGTGGACGGCACCTGGACCATCAAGTTCTTCAGCTACCCGGAGGGATGGGTGGGCTTTGACCTGGGCGTGCAGGCCTGGAAGATCGACATGGACATCCACGACGCGCCCCCGGCGCCCCTGGCGGCCACCTACGCCAGCACCTCCGTCTCCGCGCCCATCCCCCAGCTCGGCCTTTCGGGGGGCACGAAGGCTTTCGACGGCATCCTGGAATCCAAGGCCTACATCCACTACCTGGGCTACAAGGGCGCCAAGTACACCCTGCTGGGCCTGGACGTGCGGGTGTTCCCGGTGAAGTGGCTGGGGCTCAGGGCCTTCTACGAGGGCGGCACCTTCGATGTGCCCAAGGGCTCCGTCAAGGATGACCTGGAGTTCAAGCTCGACCGCAAGGGGGCCGGTTTCGGGGCGGTGGTCCGGTTCTGACCCCCCGAAAAAAATAGATTGCAAATGGATAATCCTGTCATCCTGGTGCGCGTGGCCTGCGAAGTGCAGGTACCACACTCAAAGCTATGACGGCCTTGTCTGGGGGATGTCATCGCATCAGCATCACCAGACACACGCAGGAAACAATCATGGCTCAAGGCACCGTCAAGTGGTTCAACGCTGAGAAGGGGTTCGGCTTCATCACCCCCGACGAGGGCGGCTCGGATCTCTTCGTCCACCACACCGCGATCCAGGGCGGCGGCTTCCGCACCCTCGACGAGAACCAGCGCGTCAGCTTCGAAGTCGCCCAGGGCCAGAAGGGCCCCCAGGCGACCAACGTCGTCAAGCTGTAATCCAGCTTCAGTCACACGGAAAGGCGGCCGGAAACGGCCGCCTTTCCCGTATCTGTCCTCCAGGCTCAGTGGTGCCCGTGGTCGTCGGTCACCGTGGGCTTGCCCATGAACTCGGCCTGGCGGCCCAGGAAGAGGATCCAGAGGGCGAAGAGGGCGAGGAAGATCCAGCCCAGCATGAAGAGGATGGGGCGGGCCGGAGCCATGCCCGGGTAGGCGAAGCCGAGGGCGCCGATGAGGGCGCTGAATCCGCCGTAGGCCATGAGGAGGCCGCCCCAGCCGCGGCTGGCGTGGCGCTCCTGGGCCACCTCCTCGGGCAGGGTGCCCAGGGGCGAGGAGGTTTCCGCGGCCAGGTGCAGGCCCTGGAAGACCAGGATGGCGCTGAGGATGAAATAGAAGACCAGGAAGAGCATGGACAGACCCTCGCCTTCCTTTCCTATCACGATTCGCGGGCCCCAGGGCGGAATTCGGGCAGGGGGTCACAACGCGCCTGCCCCTGCTACTGCCCTCCGAGCAGGGGGCGGCCGTTCAGGACCGCGGCCTCCTCGCGGTGGAGCCACTGGCGCTCCCGCCGGAGGGCCCGGAGGTAGACGACCAGCTCGGCGGCTGCCCCCAGCAGCGAGAGGACCCCGAGGGCGAGCAGCGCGGGGAAGGCCACCTCGTGATAGGGCATCTCCGGCGGCAGCAGGAGCGCCGCGGCCACGAGAATGGCGCCCCCGAGGGCCGTATGCCGCGCCCGGAGCCGCCAGGGGTGGATCTCCTTGCGGACGACGGCCCGGTGCAGGTCGTGGAGGAAGTCGATCTGCTCCTCCTTGCTGGGGACCCCCCGGGCGGCCTCCATTTCCAGTTTGCTGAGGCTGAGGGCCAGCTCGCCCGAGGCGTCGTCGAGGCTGGCCACGCGGGTTCGGAGGGTCATGGGAACTCCTTTCAGGATGGAGGCCGGACGGGCCTCCGGGGCGGGCGGATCAATGCAGCACGAGGCCTCCGCCGCCGTTGGGGGATTTCAGGGCCAAGACGAAGGGCAGGGCGACCAGGAACACCACCACCAGGAACCCGAAGGCATCCACGAAGCCCAGGATGGTGGATTGCCTGGTGACCTCGGCCCCGATCAGGCCGGCCGCCAGGCCCTTCACGGAGGCGGGATCCAGTCCGGCCCGGGGGAAGAGGCCCTGCCCGAGGCCGAGGTAGGCCTCCTGGGCGGGCCCCGAGGTGGCCGTGATGTGCTCCGCCAGCCGCGCGTGGTGGAACTGGGCGCGCTGGCTGAGGACCGTCGTGGCCACGGCGATGCCCACGCTGCCGCCCTCGTTGCGCATGAGGTTGAACATGCCGCTGGCCACGCCCATGGATTCCGGCGGGATGCGGCGGACCGCCACCGTCGCCACGGGCACGAAGATGAAGCCGATGCCGATGCCGTGGAAGATCCAGGCCGCCACCAGGTAGGAGAGGTCCGTGGCCAGGCTCAGCCGGGTGAGCAGCCAGGCCGACCAGGCCATGGAGGCCACCCCCGCGGCCACGAAGATCCGGGCGTCCACCCGTTTCATCAGCAGGGCCACCGTGACCATGGCGAGGATCGAGGCCACGCCGCCCGGGCTGAGGATCATGCCGGCCCAGGTGGGGGTGAAGCCCAGCAGGTTCTGGACGAAGAGGGGCAGGAGGATGAAGGCCCCGTAGAGGCCGAAGCTCACCATGAAGATGAGCAGCATGCCCGAGGCGAACTCAGGAATCCGGAAGATGCGGAGGTCCACCAGCGGGTGTGCCGCCGTGAGGCTGCGCCACACGAAGAGCGCGAGCCCCAGGACGGCCAGGCCCGCGGCCACCTTCATGGAGTTGCTGGCCAGCCAGTCCAGGCGCTCGCCCCGGTTCAAGAAGATCTCCAGGCAGCCCAGGCCCACGGCGATGAAGAGCAGGCTCCACAGGTCCGCCCGGCCCTCCGGGGGCCGCAGGTAGTCGGGATCCTCCACGAAGGCGAAGGCCAGGGCGTAGGCCAGGGCGCCCACGGGCAGGTTGATCCAGAAGATCCACGGCCAGGTCCAGTGGTCCGTGATCCAGCCGCCCACCAGCGGCCCCACAATGGGGCCGAAGATGACGCCGATGCCGAAGAGGGCCGAGGCCATGCCCTGCTCCTCCTTGGGGAAGGCCTCCAGGGTGATGGCCTGGCTCATGGGCACCATGGCCCCCCCGGAGAGGCCCTGGATCACCCGCATGAGGATGAGGAAGCCGAGGCTGGGCGCCGCGCCCGCTCCGAAGGAGGCGAAGGTGAAGATGGCCAGGCAGAGGAGGTAGAGGCGCCGGCGGCCGAAGGCCGCGCCCAGCCAGCCCGTGATGGGCAGGATGATGGCGTTGGCCACCAGGTAGCTGGTGATGACCCAGGTGATTTCGTCCGTGCCC
>DASVZU010000046.1:0-2902 GCA_036391515.1 Holophagaceae bacterium | reverse complement strand
CTCGAAGGTGTGCAGCAGGGCGGCGTCCGTAGGGCTGGAGGTGGGGTGCCGCCGGATCTCGTCGCTGTGGTAGGTGTCCATGCGGTAGATGGCCTGCAGGCTCACGCAGGTGGCGCCCGTGGCGGCGATGCGGTCCAGCTCCTCGTGGTAGTCGTAGTCGGGTTCGCCGGCGTAGAGGCCCAGCACCATGCCCCTGGGCTGGGGAACCAGGGTGCGGCGCTGCATCCGGCGCACGAGCCAGAAAGCGAAGGGGAGGCCCAGGAGGGCGATCAGGGCGAGGAGGCGACGGGGCATGCGGCAGGGCTCCAGGATCCAGCCTAACCGCCCCCCGCCCACTGTCGGCTGCCCACTGCCCACTGCTAACTGCCCACGCCCTACGTCCGCTCCACCCGCACCTGCACGATGCGGGTTCCTTCCATGCGCAGCACCGTGAGGCGGGCGCCTTCCACCGCCACGGCGTCCTGGGGGTGGGGCACCCGGCCCAGGCGGGCCATCACGAGGCCGGCCAGGGTGTCGAAGCCGTCCCGTTCCCAGGTCAGGTCCAGTCGCTGGGCCACGTCCTCCACATGGGCCTGGCCGGAGACGAGGAACACGCCTGGGGCCTGCTCCACCAGGTCCACGGGGGCCTCGTGCTCGTCCTGGATCTCGCCGAAGACCTCCTCCAGCAGGTCCTCCACGGTGACCAGGCCGGAGACGCCACCGAATTCGTCCACCACGATGGCCAGCTGGGTGCGGGCCCGCTGCATCTCCCGCAGCAGATCCATGACGGGCTTGCTCTCGGGCACGAAGAGGGGCGCCTTGAGGAGGCCGGCCAGGGGGGCCTGGGCCTGGTCCGGCAGCTGCATGAGGTCCTTCAGCAGGAGCACGCCGCGCACGTGGTCGATGCCGCCCTCGTAGACCGGCAGCCGCGAGTGGCGGGTCTCCGTGAAGGCGCGCCAGGCCTCCGGGATGGCGGCCTCCAGGGGAAGGGCCACGATGCGGGTGCGGGGGGTCATCACCTCGCGCACCACCGTGTCGCCGAAGGTGACGACGTTGCGGATGAGTTCGCGGTCCTCGGCCTCCAGGATGCCCTCGGCCTCGCCCTCCTCCAGCAGGGCGGTGACGGCCTCCTCGGTGGGATCCTCCTCGGCGGCGCCCTCCCGCTCCTCGGCCTGCCGCCGCTCCACGACGCGGGCCAGGGGGGCGACCAGGGGCTCCATGAGCGGCCGGAGGGGCGCGTAGAGGGGGAAGAGGCGGGTCAGCCAGAAGGCCGGATCGCCGGATGTGAGCAGGGCCGGGGCGGCCAGGTCCAGGGCCCAGAGGGCCAGGGGCACGAGGGGCCCCAGCACCCAGCCCCCGCCGGGGAGGGCGGCGCGGAAGGGCCACAGGAGGGCCAGGAAGGCCAGGAGCAGGAGCTGGACTGCGAACTCCAGGCCCATGCCGAGGCTGCGGGGGCGCTCCAGGAGGGCCGCCAGGCGCGGGTTGACGATGGCGCCCTCCTCCAGCAGCCGCCGGCGCTGGAGCGAGGGCAGGGCGTGGAAGGCGGCCAGCAGGGCCACCAGAGTGAGCCGGTAGGCCAGGAGGAGGCCGGCCGCGACGAGGAGCCAGTGGGAAGGGGTGCTACTGCTGGGGTCGGTCATGGGCGGATCCCCATCCTACCTTGGTTCGCGCCTACTTCGCGTCCCGCCGGGCCAGGATGAGGGCCTCCGCCTGGGCCCGGGCCGCGGGGGAGAGCCGCATCCCGCGGCGGGCCGCCTCGCGGAAGTACTCCTCGGGATCGCGGCAGAGGCCGTCCGGTGTGGGCGGCAGGCCCTTGCGGGCCCGGGCGGCGTTGAGGAAGGCGTAGGGCTCGCGGGCCAGCTCCGGGCTCCGCAGGAAGTGGCGGACCGTCCACCAGCCTCCCACCACGAACCAGACGCCCAGCACGGCCACGGCCTTCCGCTGGAGGCTCCGCATGCGCTCCGGCGTGGTGCGGACCTGCTGCCACCACACGCCCACGGCCAGGTTGAAGGCGATGATGGCGGCTGTGACGGCCAGCGTGCCCGTCCAGCCCAGGCTGTTCCAGCCCCGGCCCGTGAGGGCCACCACCTGGGGGGTGAGCAGCACGCCGAAGATCAGGTTCAGGTGGAGCATGTAGAGCAGCAGCGACTCGCGGCTGGCGGCCTCCACGGGGTTCGCGCCCTTCCACTTCGGGCGGACCAGCTCCAGGGCGCCCATGGCCGCGCCGCCCAGCATGATCCAGCCCAGGCGGTCCGCCACGCTGGGCAGGGTGGTGTTGGAGAGGGTCGTCAGCTCGGCGAAGGTGAAGGCGCCGGAGCGGCTGTGAAGCAGCCATACGCCGTTCTCCTGGATCCAGGTGCCGCCCCAGAGCCAGGCGTGCTGGGCGGACCGGCCCCAGGCCAGGAGGAGGGCGCCGAGGATCGCCAGCCCGGCGAGGAAGCGGGCCTCGCTCCAGCGGGCCTTCCCCTCGGCGGCCTCCACTCGGAGCCAGCGGTAGAGGCCGCCCAGGAAGGCGCCGAAGGCCGGGAAGGCCAGCCAGGGGAAGAGGGGGAAGAGGGCCTGCACGCCCCGGTCGGCGTTGCCGTTGAAGAGGCCTCGGGCGGGCAGCCACAGGCCGTCGGCCACGCCCGTGGCCCAGAGGGAGGGCGACACCAGCGGGATGTAGACGGCCAGTGCCAGGGCCAGGAGGGTGAAGACCCGCGGGTTCCGCACGAGCCGCGCCAGGGCGTGGAGGAGGAGCAGGGAGTAGACGATGCACTGGAGGACGTCGATCTTGAACAGCTCCCGGGCCTTCTGGGCGGTGTTGAGCACGGTCCAGTCCGCCGCGGTGAAGCCCGGGGCGTGGAGGGCGTAGGCGCAGAGGAGGATGAAGCCCAGGCGCCGGGCCGTGTCGGGCCAGAAGGGGCGCAGGGTGCCGTCCGTG
>DASVZU010000045.1:0-10637 GCA_036391515.1 Holophagaceae bacterium | reverse complement strand
TGGTTCGAGCAGGACGTGGAACTGCCCTTCTTCAACCACTTCCTGAAGGACGTTCCCGGCCCCGCCCTGCCCAAGGCCCCGGTCTTCGAAACCGGGAGCAACCGGTGGCGCACCTTCGACGCCTGGCCCCCGAAGCAGGCGAAGCCCCTGAGCTTCTACCTGGAGGCCAAGGGCCGCATCAGCTTCACGAAGCCCGGGGCCGACGACAGCTTCGACAGCTTCGTGAGCGACCCCGCCAGGCCCGTGCCCTACACCCAGGACATCAGCTTCGACTACTCGGCCCCGTACATGGTCGAGGACCAGCGCTTCGCGGCCCGCCGCCCGGACGTGCTGGTCTACGAGACGGCGCCCCTGACAGAGGATCTGACCCTGGCGGGCCCCGTCCGGCCCGTGCTGCACGTCAGCACCACCGGCACGGACAGCGACTGGATCGTGAAGGTCATCGACGTCTTCCCCGACGATGCCCCGGACCCGGCCCACTGCCCCCCGGGCTGGCACGCGGCCGGCCAGCAGATGCTCATCCGCGGGGATGCCATCCGCGGCAAGTTCCGGAACAGCTTCACCACCCCCGAGCCCTTCGTACCCGGCCAGCCCACCGAGGTGGCCTTCACCCTGACGGACGTCTTCCACACCTTCCGGAAGGGCCACCGCCTCATGGTCCAGGTCCAGTGTTCCTGGTTCCCCCTGGTGGACCGCAACCCCCAGACCTTCTGCGACATCCCCCACGCCAAGCCCGGCGACTTCCGCAAGGCCGAGCAGCGCGTCTACCACACCTCCGGCCTGCCTTCCCGGATCGAGGTGCTGGAACTGAAGTAGGCCTCAGATCCAGCGCCTTCCGCCATCCAGGGTGAGGATCTCCCCGGTGAGGAACGGGCTGTCCGCGGCGTACCGCACGGCGCGGCAGAGGTCGGCGGGCGCCCCCAGGCGCTTGAGAAGGGTGCGCTCTGCCAGGAAGGCCTCATCGCTGCCTTCGGCCGGGAGGATGGCCCCCAGGGCGTGGCCCACGACGCGCACCCGGGGGGCCAGGACCTGGGCCAGTCCCGGTATCACAGAGGCCAGCCCGCCCTTGGCCGCGCTGTAGGGCAGCCGCTTCAGCCAGGGCTGGTGGATGGAGGTGTCCAGCAGGAACTGGAGGCAGGCCCCCTCCGCCAGATGCGGGGCCAGGGCCTGGGCGCAGAGGAGCGGGAAGCCGAGATTGACCCGCCAGGTGGCCTCAAGGGCCTCGGAAGTCCAGGATCCGAGGGGGGCTTCGGGGAAGGTCCCCGCCACGATCACCGCGCCGGAAATCACCACCCCGGCCGTCTCCAGGGCCTCCAGATCTGCCATCATGCGGGACACCAGCTCCGGACGCTCCGCATCCCAGTGAAGGGTCCGGATCTGTGTTTTCCTGGACAACCCGGCCAGCCAGTCCTCGCCCCCCCAGGGGCGGGAACTCGTCAGCACCAGGTCGTGGTCCCGGGCGAGGTCCTCCGCCAGGGCCCGTCCGAGCCTGCGGCGGCCTCCCACCAGCACCCAGCAGGGCCTTTCATTTTCCGCCATCCGCTCCATCCGGGCATTCTTCCACAAAGGTCCCATGAGCCCCACCCTCAAACGCATCCGCTGGCGCCTGTTCTGGATCAGCCTCGTGGCGCTGGTGTTCTCGCTGGGCTCCTTCTACCTGAACCAGTGGGTGTACGCCCGCTCCGATGACCAGTGTTCCTGGGTGGTCGAGAACCAGAAAATCATCATCCGGGAGATCCTGCCCGAGGGCGTGGCAGAGGTGTACGGCCTGCTCGAGGGGGATGAGCTGGTGGCCATCCAGGGACACCGCTACCCGGCGACCATGGCGGGCACCCTCGAGGCCCAGCGCTACATCAACAACCGCCCCGAGGGCGCGTTCCTCATCTATACCGTCAAGCGCCAGGGGCGCCTGCTCCAGCTGCCCATCCCTCTGGTGAAGCCCCTGAACCTCTTCCAGCTGGCCCTGCTGCTCAACGGCCTCATCGCCTGGGCCATCGCCCTTCTTGTGGTGGTGTCGGCGGCCGAGCGCAAGAGCGCCCGGCACTTCTTCTACCTGGCCAGCACCGGCCTCATGCTCTCCGGGGCCACCATCTCGGGCAACGTGCCCGATCGCGCCGTGGCGGCCATCATCATCGTGAACGGCCTGGTGAGCGCGCTGCTCCCGCCCCTGTGGGTGCACTTCTTCCTCCGCTTCCCCCATCCCTTTGAGGCCCGGAAGAACCGGCGCCTCCTCAGGGCCCTCTACGCCACTTTCGCCGCGATGGCGCTGGTGCTCACGACCTTGACCTTGATCCGGTTCTTCGGGGACGGGGCCGCCAAGGCCCTGGGGCTGGAGGACAAGTCGGCGCCGTCGGCACTGGTGGGCTTCCTGGCCATCCTCAGGCGCTGGCTGCCGCAAGCCCTCTACGTCTCCGCCGGCCTCCTGGGCCTGGGCTTCTTCGTGGCCGGCACGCGGCGGGTGGAGGCCAGGTTCCGCCGGACGCTCATCCCCAGCCTCGTCGTGACCGCCGCCATCTGCCTGGACCTGGTGGCCATGATCCTGCTCCAGGCCAAGTTCGGGGGCAGCCAGATCTTCAGCCGCCAGAGCTGGATCTTCATGGTGCCCCTGCCCCTCCTCCCGCTGAGCTTCGCCTTCGCCATCTTCCGCCGCGGGCTCTTCGAGGTGCGCAAGGCCCTGCTCCGCTGGGTCACCTACTTCGCCGTGCTGGGCCTGACCCTGGCGCTCTACCTCGGCGGCCTGGCCTGGACCTTCTCCCGGGCGCTTTCCTCGATTCCTCCGGGCTGGGCGGGCGCACTGGTGGGTCTGCTGGCCCTCCCCCTGGGCTGGAGCCTTCGCTGGCTGCTGCGGGGCATCCGCAAGCGATTCCGCCGGGATATCGCCAGTGCACGGGATACCGCCCTGGGCGCCTTGCGCGAACCGCGGAAGCGATTCAGCGAGGAGGCCCTGCTCAAGACAGTGGCCACGTCCCTCAGGGAGGCCTTCCAGCCCCAGCTGCTGGAGGTCCTGCCCGTGGAGGACCGCCGGATCCTCCTGCCCACCGCAGAGACACTCGACCGCGAGGACCGTAAGCTGGTCTTCGCACCCCAGTTCCTGCAGCTGCCCGCGGGACTCCTGCGCCTGGCCCGGGAGAACCGGGAGCTGGTGCTCGGCCTGGGAAGCGAGGAGGCGGACTGGATCCGGGAGCAGGGAGAACGGCTGCGGGCCCACGTCGATGCCCTGGAGGCCCAGCTCCTCGTCCTCCTCATGGCTGGCGATGAGCCCCACGCGGCGGTGCTGCTGGGCGGAAAGTACGCCGAGTTGAACTACGGCCGGGACGACCGCGAACTGCTGCGGGAAGTGGCTCTGGCGGCTGGCCTGGTGCTGGAGACCGCCATCCTCCACCGGCGCACCCTGGCCCAGGAGCGGCTCAGCCAGGAGCTGGAGACCGCCCGACGCATCCAGGAGGGGCTCATCACCTCCGATCCGCCGTCCATCCCGGGTTTCCATGTGGCCCTGCGCCTGGAACCCGCCCTGGAAACCGGCGGCGACCTCCTCTTCGTGAAGCGGCGGCCCAGCGGGTCCTGGCTGGCGGCCGTGGGGGACGTCTGCGGCAAGGGACTCGCCGCCGCCCTCTACATGGCCCAGGCGACCGCGCTGCTGGAGCACGCCACCCAGCGGGAGGATCAGCCCCTCGAGACCATCCTGCAGTCCCTCGACCACACCCTGCGGCAACTCCTGGGCCAGCGGGGCTTCCTCACCCTCGTGCTGCTGGAATGGGATGCGGAGGGGCGCTACCGGCTGGCCCGCGCCGGCCACCCGGGCGCCCTGCTGCTGGAAGGGCTCACGGAGGACTGCTCCCACGAGCTGGCTCCGCACGGGCGGGGCCTGGGGCTCCGTCCCGCAGGACCGGGCGACTGGGAAGTGATCGAGGGTGTCCTCCCTCCGAAGGGCTGGCTCGTGCTCTACAGTGACGGCCTCTCCGAAGCCATGAGCAAGCAGGGAGAGCTCTACGGCGTGCGCCGGCTCTGCGCCCAGCTCCGCCGGCTCTGGGGCACCGGCAGCCCCCGTGCCGCCTGCGAGGCCGTGTTCCGGGACGTGGCCGCCTTCGATGCGCAGAACCTGGATGACCGCACCCTGTTTATCCTGGGGAGGGAGGTCTGATGCCGCGCCGTTCCGCCCTGAGATGGCTCGTTCCCCTGCTGCTCTCGATCCAGATCGGCCTGCTCTGGATCCAGGGGGCCCAGCTGCACCAGCAGAACCAGCAGCTGCGCGACCTCCGGGCCGATGTCCAGGACCTGGCGGACAGCCTGGATTCCAGTCAGGACGAGACCGGGCCCCAGGACGATGCCGACGTCGTGCCCCTGCGCCACCGGATCCATCCGCGTCCCCGCCTCGAGCGCGTGGCCGTGCTCGGCCTCCAGGACGAGAAGGACGCCGCCGCCGAGGAGATCCGCGCCACCCGCGACTCCGAGCGGAAGGCCGTGAAGGACGCCCGCGAGGCCCAGTCCAAGATCTCTCTCGAGGAGAATGCCCGCAAGGCCGAGGAGGCCCGGAAGATCCAAGGGGCCACGGATCGCTGGCAGAAATGGTCCCTGGGCGCCGTGGGCGCCCTCTGCCTGGCCTGGCTGCTCCGCTCCTGGTTCCGGCGGCGCTGATGTCCCTCCTGGAGTTCCTCCGCGCGGATCCGGACTGCCGGAACCTCGCGGAGGGGGCGGTCCACGCCGTCTCCCCGGCCCTGGAGGACCCGGACCCCGCACCGGTGCTCCGGCAGCTGGACGAATGGGCCTTCCAGCTGGCCGGGCGGATGCCGCTGCCGTGGAACCTCCACCGGGCCATCGATGCCCTCAACCATCTGCTGTTCCAGGATCTGGGTTTCCAGGGGGACCGCCACACCTACGATGCACCCGAGAATGCGCTGCTGCCCCGGGTGCTCGAACGCCGCCGGGGCCTCCCCATCGCCCTCTCCATCCTGTGGGTGGACCTGGCGCGGCGCCTCGGCTTCGATGCCGCGGGCGTCGGCTTGCCCGGCCATTTCATCGCAGGCATCCGTACCGATCTCGGCCTGCTCTGCTTCGATCCCTTCCACGGCGGACGCCCCGTGGGCCCCGAGCGGGGATCCGAGATCGTCGCCGCCGCCACGGGCGGCACCGTGGCGTTCCATCCCGCCATGCTGCGCGCCACCCCGGATCGCCAGATCCTGGTCCGGCTCGTTCGCAACCTCCACCTGCGGTACCTCCATGCCGAGGCGTGGGAGGAGGCCCTGTGGACGGGCACCCATCTCATCCTGCTGGAACCCTCCAATCCCCGTCCCCGGAAGGAGCGGGCCTTCGTCCACCTCCAGCGGGGCGAACCGGACCCGGCCCTGGAGGATCTCCGAGAGGCCCTGCGGCTCAGCCCCGAGCCCGATCCGGAGATCCAGGCCTGGATGCAGCAGCTGCGCCAGGGCTAGGAATCCGCAGCCTCAGCGGGCAGCGTCGACCATGCCGACGAGTGATGCTTCCACCTCCGCGGCCACCGGCCGCAAGGCCTCGTCCTGCGTGAGCCCCGCCAGCATCTCCGCCGGCCGGATCAGGCCGATCCAGGTGCGGCCCCGATCGGTGTAGACGGAGATGCGGCAGGGGAGAGCCATGTTCAGGCGGAGGTCCCGGGCGAGCACCGTGGCCGCCTGGGCCGGATTGCAGACCTCGAAGATCCGGCACTGCTCCGTGAAGGGGTGTCCCTTGCTCCTCAGGGTGTTCCCGAGATCGTGGACGTACAGGACTCCGAAACCGCCCGCCTTGACTGCAGCCTCGAGGTCCGCGGCGGCCTGCTCGAAGGGTTTGCCGGATTCGACGAGGTGGTACATGGGGCCTCCAGGGTCCCCATGATACCTGCCGCGTCCTGTCCTTCACCCCAGCTTGCGGACCACCACCACGCCTCCGGCCGCCTTGTGCAGGAAGAGGATCTGGACCTTCACGGGACCGGTGGGGAAGCGGAAGGTGAACTGGAAGGTCCGCGAGGGTTCCGATCCCTCGCAGAAGGCTGCGAACTGGCCCTGGAAGGCCTTCACGGAGGTGCAGGGAGCGACCTCGGTGAAGAAATTCCGGCCGATCACGTCCTGGGACCGGCGGCCCGCCAGTTCCTCCTCGGCCCGGTTGTAGACCAGCACCGTCCCCTCGCCGTCGAGGACGATGACCCCGAAGGGGAGCGCGTCCAGTTCGGCCTCCGAGAGGTCTGGTATCCCCCGGAGGCGGCGGTAGCAGGCGGGACAGATGCCGTGGGAGTGGTCGATCTCCCCCTCGCGGATCCAGCTTCCACACCAGGCACAGAGCACATCCGCCATCAGCAGCTCCACGGGCAGCGACCCGCCCAGCGTAGCAGGGGGGCCCGAAGGCCCCCCTGGCACCCGAGCTCGACAGGCATCACGCCTTCTTCTGGGCCTCCACGACCGTGAGGGCCGTGAGATGGACGATGTCGTTCAGATCGCTGTGGCGCTGCAGCACATGCACCGGGGCGGCCATGCCGCAGGTGATGGGCCCGATCACCTCCGCGCCCGCCAGCCGGTGGACCAGCTTGTAGCCGATGTTGCCGCTGGTGAGGTCGGGGAAGATCAGCACATTCGGCCCACCCGGCATATCCACCCAGGGGTAGTCCTCGGCAAGGATGTCGGCGCCCAGGGCGGTATCGGCCTGCATCTCGCCGTCGCACTTCAGGTCGGGACGCTGGCCCTTCACGATCTGGACGGCCTTCTGCACCTTGCGGACCAGGGGATGATCGACGCTTCCGAAGTCGGAGAAGGAGAGCATGGCGACCCTGGGGTCCATGTTGAAGGTATCCTTCGCCAGATCCGCGGTGAGCAGGGCGATCTCGGCCAGCTCCTCGCTGTTCGGCTCGATGTTCATGGTGGTGTCGGAGAAGAACAGGACGCGGTTCTTCAGCACCATGGTGTAGACGCCGCAGACACGCTTGACGCCCTTGCGGGTGCCGATTACCTCGAGGCAGGGCCGGATGGTCTCGGGGTAGTACATCGTCAGGCCCGCGATCAGGCCGTCGGCCTTGCCCATGCGGCACATCATGGCGCCGAAGTAGATCCGCCGGCGGATCAGGCGCTTGGCCTCGGAGTGCGTGACCCCCCGACGCTTCCGGATGTCGAAGAAGGCGTCTTCCGCCTCCTGGCGCCAGGACACGGCGCCCGGATCCAGGATCTCCATGCCGCTGACGTCGATGCCCCGCTCCATCGCCACGGATTTGATCCGGTCGGGATCGCCCAGGAGGATGGGGATGCATATGCCCTCGTCCACCATCTGCGCCACGGCCTGGAGGATCAGCGGGTGGTCGCCCTCGGGGAAGACCACGCGCTTGGGGTTCGCCTTCGCCCGGTTCACGACGCTTCGGATGACATCCTTGCTGCGGCCCTGGAGGCCTTCGAGCCGCTCCTTGTACTGCTGCATGTCGGCGATGGGCTGCTTGGCCACGCCGGTGTCCATGGCCGCCTTGGCCACGGCCGGGGCGACCCACAGGAGCACCCGGGGATCGAATGGCTTCGGGATGATGTACTCGGGGCCGAAGCTGAACTTCTGGCCGGCGTAGGCCTTCACCACCGATTCCGGCACCTCCTCCTTGGCCAGGGCGGCCAGGGCCTTGGCGGCGGCCAGCTTCATGGGCTCGTTGATCTCGGTCGCGCGCACGTCCAGGGCCCCGCGGAAGATGAAGGGGAAGCCCAGGACGTTGTTCACCTGGTTCGGGTAGTCGCTGCGGCCCGTGGCCATGATGATGTCGGACCGGGTGGCCTTGGCCAGGGGGTAGTCGATCTCGGGATCGGGGTTCGCCAGGGCGAAGACGATGGGATCCTTCGCCATGCTCTTGACCATCTCGGGCGTCAGCGCGCCCTTGCTGGAGCAGCCCACGAACACGTCCGCGTCCACGATGGTGTCGGCCAGGGTGCGCCAGTCGCTCGGCTTGGCGAAGCGCTCCTTGTAGACGTTCATGCCCTCCTTGCGCCCGGTGTAGACCAGGCCCTTGGTGTCGCAGAGCCAGAGGTTCTCCAGCTTCACACCGGCGCTGACCATCATGTTCGCGCAGGCGATGGCAGAGGCGCCCGCGCCGCTGAACACCACCTTCATGTCCCCGAGCTTCTTGCCGACGATCTCGGAGGCGTTCATCAGGGCTGCGGTGCTGATGATGGCCGTGCCGTGCTGGTCGTCATGGAAGACGGGGATGTTCATCTCCTTCTTCAGGCGGGTCTCGATCTCGAAGCATTCGGGGGCCTTGATGTCCTCGAGGTTGACGCCGCCGAAGGTGGGCTCCAGGGCCTTCACCACCTGGCAGAACTTGTCGATGTCGAGTTCATCCACCTCGATGTCGAACACGTCGATGTCGGCGAAGCGCTTGAAGAGGACGCCCTTGCCCTCCATCACCGGCTTCCCGGCCAGGGCGCCGATGTTGCCCAGGCCCAGCACCGCCGTGCCGTTGGAGATCACCGCCACCAGGTTGCCCTTGGCCGTGTATCTGTAGGCGTCCTCGGGATTCTTCTCGATCTCGAGGCAGGGTTCCGCCACGCCCGGAGAGTAGGCCAGGGAGAGGTCCCGGGCGGTGGAGCACGGCTTGGTGGCCACCACCTCGATCTTCCCCTTCCGGCCCTGGGAATGGTAATCGAGGGCTTCCTGCTTGCGTTTCATCGCCAAACTCCTCGCTGTTGGGGGGCCCTTCCGGGCTGGACCCCAAGCTTACACTGCACCCTTCCGGATCCTGCCAGCCGGGTCATCAATCCAAGGATTTGTTACTGCGATCACAACGGCATATTCCCAGCGCCCTGGGAGGCGGTGTAGGCTCCAGGCACCCCTCCCCGGAGATCCCATGCGCCATGGCCCCCTGTTCCTGGCATGCCTGCTCGCCCTCCCCCTCGCCGCCCAGAAGGCCAAGTCCGTTTCCGCGAAGGAGGCCGCCGCGGTGCGCAAGGTGGACTGGGACGGCGAGTGGACCCTTGTGCCCGCGAAGAGCGACAACCTGGAGGAGGCGATCGATACCCATGTGAAGGACCTGAACTTCGCGCTGCGCCTCGTCTGGAAGAAGAAGCTCCAGAACGCCTGCCGGGCCTTCGACAAGCTGGACATCCTCGCCGGGGACAGCTTCACCGTCACGATGGGAAAGGAGCGCCCCATCGATACGCCCACCGACGGCACCGTGGCCGACTGGAAGCGCAGCGACGACGAAGCCTTCAAGGCCACCCTCACCCAGGACGGCCCCACCATGATCCAGACCCTGCAGGGGGACGGCTACACGCTGAAATACGTCTACTCCATGCGGAAGGACGGGGAGAGCATGGCCATCCAGGTCACCTACACGCATCCGAAGCTCGACAACCCGTTCAGCTACAAGCTGGTGTTCAAGCGCAACGACTGAGCGACCATGGGGGCATGCCGACGCTCGCCCCCCCGCCCCTGCCCTGCCGCCCTCCGGGATGGGCCGGCAACGGCCACCTGCAGACGATCCTGGGGAACTACCTGCCGGGCGAGTTCCCGGCCCACCCCTCCGAGCCCTTCCGCATTCCGCTCCCGGACGGCGACCAGCTGGCGGCCCGCCGTTACCCGGGCGAGACGGATGTGCTCGTGCTGGTCTTCCACGGCCTCGGCGGCGATGACCAGGCCCACTACGTCCGCCGCACCGTGGCTTCGGCCCGGCGCCAGGGCCACCACGTCTGGACCGTGAACCACCGAGGCTGCGGAGCGGGCCGCGGCCTGGCCGTGCGCCCCTACCACAGCGGCTCGGCGGACGACCTGGGGGCCGTCTTCGCCCTGGCCCGGGCACGCCATCCCGGCCTCCGTCAGCTGGCCGTCGGGTTCTCCCTTTCCGCCAACGCCCTCCTGCTCAACCTGGGGGACGGCCTGGGGCGCCCCCTGCCCAAGCCCGATCTGGCCGTGGCCGTGAACCCGCCCATCGACCTGGAGCAGTGCGCGGTGCTCATCAAGACGGGGGTGAACCGCCTCTACGACCTGCGCTTCGTGAAGCGCTGCCGCCGCGCGATCCGGGAGCGGGTGGCGGACGGCCTCATCGCCGACCAGTACCGCACCCGCCCCTGGATGACCCTCCACGACTTCGACAACGCCTACACCGCCCCGGCCATCGGCCTTCGGGACCGCGAGGACTACTACGCCCGCTGCTCCGCCCGGGACCACCTCTCCCGGATCGCCGTGCCTACGGTCATCCTCCAGTCCAAGGACGATCCCTTCATTCCCTGGCAGACCCACGCCGAGGCCCCGAAATCGCCGCTGGTCCACCTGCACCTGGAGGACCACGGCGGCCACATGGGCTACCTCAGCCGGGACCTTCCCGGCCACCGCTGGCTGCCCTACGCCCTGGAGCACTACATGGCCGAGCTGCTCAACGCGGAGAAAGGCTGAAGCGCCTCAGCTCCTCCACGATCCCAGGCAGCAGGGCCAGCACCCGGTCGATCTGGGCGTCGGTCGTGCTGCGGCCCAGGCTGAAGCGCACCGTGCCGCGGGCGTAGGCGTCCGGGACCCCCATCGCCCGCAGCACATGGCTGGGCTCGCGCATGCCGGTGCTGCAGGCGCTCCCGGTGGAGACGCAGATGCCCTGCTCCGCCAGCTTCAGCTGCACGGCCTCGCCCTCGACCCCGGCGAAGCCCACGAGGCTGGTGTTCGGCAGCCGCTCCGTGCCG
>DASVZU010000044.1:0-21779 GCA_036391515.1 Holophagaceae bacterium | reverse complement strand
AGCGCCAGTACCGCGTCATCGACTTCAAGCGCAACAAGCTCGAGGTGCCCGCGAAAGTGGCCACCATCGAGTACGACCCCAACCGCACCGCCCGCATCGCCCTGCTGGTCTACGCGGACGGCGAGAAGCGCTACATCCTGGCTCCCGATGGCCTGGAAGTGGGCCGCACCGTGGTGGCCGGCAAGAACGCCGACATCCTGGTGGGGAACGCACTGCCCCTGCGGAACATCCCCGTGGGCAACATCCTGCACAACATCGAGATGAAGCCCGGCAAGGGCGGCCAGATCGCCCGCGCCGCCGGCACCTTCGCCCAGCTGGTGGCCAAGGACGAGGAATACGCCCAGCTGCGCATGCCCTCCGGCGAGATCCGCAAGATCCACCTGGAGTGCTACGCCACCATCGGCACCGTGGGCAACCTGCAGCATGAGAACGTCCAGATCGGCAAGGCGGGCCGCACCCGCTGGATGGGCATCCGTCCCACGGTCCGCGGCGTCGTCATGAACCCGGTCGACCATCCGCACGGCGGCGGCGAAGGCCGCACCTCCGGCGGCCGTCACCCCGTGACGCCCTGGGGCCAGCCCACCCGCGGCTACAAGACCCGTGGCAACCGGCGCACGGACAAGTTCATCGTCAAGCGGATCAACTAGGAGGCCCGACAATGGCACGTTCCCTGAAAAAAGGCCCGTTCATTGACGCCCACCTCCAGAAGAAGGTGGAAACGGCTCAGGCCGCCAACGACAAGCGGGTCATCAAGACCTGGTCTCGGCGCTCCACCGTGGTGCCCCAGATGATCGGACTGACCCTCGCCGTCCACAACGGCAACAAGTTCATTCCCGTGTATGTCACCGAGAACATGATCGGCCACAAGCTGGGCGAATTCGCCCTGACCCGCACTTTCAAGGGTCATGCCGGCAAGGCCGACACCAAGGCGAAGGGGAAATAGCGATGGCTGAGATCGTTTCCAGCGCCACCGTTCGCCACCTGCGCGGTTCCGCCCAGAAGGCCCGCCTCGTGGTGGACCTCATCCGGGGCAAGCAGGTCGGCGAGGCCCAGTGGGTCCTCGCCCAGGCCAAGAAGTACGCCGCCGACCCCATCCGCAAGCTCCTGGATTCCGCCGTGGCCAATGCCATCGACAAGAACCCGTCCGTCAACCCGGACGATCTGATGGTCAAGACTGCGTTCGTGGACGAGGGCTTCCGCATGAAGCGCGTCCGCCCCGCCCCCATGGGCCGGGCCTACCGCGTCCAGAAGCGCACCTGCCACGTCACCATCCAGCTGGCCCAGGCCGGCGGGGAGGAGTAGTCATGGGTCAGAAAGTCCATCCGTACGGATTCCGCCTCGTCCACCAGAAGAACTGGCACAGCAAGTGGTTCTCCAAGCGCGAGTACGCCACCCTGCTCCATGAGGACATCAAGCTGCGCCGCGAGCTGAAGAAGCAGCTGCACAGCCTGAACGCGATGATCTCCAAGATCGACATCGAGCGCGCCGCCGACAAGGTGACCGTGCGCATCTACACGGCCCGGCCCGGCATCGTCATCGGCCGCAAGGGGGCCGAGATCGACAAGCTCCGCGAGGACCTCCAGAAGCGCCTGAACCGTCCCGTCTCCGTGGACATCCAGGAGATCAAGAAGCCTGAGGTCGATGCCCAGCTCGTGGCCGAGGGCGTCGCCCAGCAGCTCGAGCGCCGCATCGCCTTCCGTCGCGCCATGCGCAAGGCCGAGGAGGCCGCCATCCGCTTCGGCGCCAAGGGCTTCAAGATCAAGGTCTCCGGCCGCCTGAACGGCGCCGAGATCGCCCGGACCGAGGACTACCTCTCCGGCCAGATGCCCCTGCTGACCATCCGGGCGGGCGTGGACTACGGATTCGCCGAGGCCCGCACGACCTACGGGATCATCGGCATCAAGGTGTGGGTGAACCTGGGCGACCAGGTCGCCGAGACCGTGAAGCGTTGAGGTGAACCCATGCTGATGCCCAAGAAAGTCAAGAACCGCAAGACCCAGAAGGGCCGCACCCGCGGCATCGCCACCCGCGGCAACGACCTCGCCTTCGGCGATTTCGGCCTCAAGGCGATGGAGCACTGCTGGCTCACCAACCGCGAGATCGAGGCCGCCCGTATCGCCATGACGCGGCACATCAAGCGCGGCGGCAAGATCTGGATCCGCATCTTCCCCGACCGTCCCACCACTTCCAAGCCGGCCGAGACCCGCATGGGCTCCGGCAAGGGAGCCCCCGACGGCTGGGTGGCGGTGATCCGTCCCGGCCGCATCCTCTTCGAAATGGAGGGTGTGACCGAGGAAACCGCGCGCGAAGCCCTTCGCCTGGCCCAGATGAAGCTTTCCGTGGCGTCTGAGTTCGTCAGCCGCACGCCGCCGGAGGAGTGATCCGATGACCAAGAAGAATCCCTTTTCCGAGTTGACCGGCAAGAGCGTCGAGGAGCTGGCGCAGCTGGAGGCCGAACTGGCCGCCAAGCGCTTCACCCTCCGCTTCCAGCACGCCGTGGGCCAGGTCGAGAACACCGCCGAGATCCGCAAGACTCGCCGCGAGCTCGCCCGGGTCAAGACCGCGCTGCGCACGAAGCTGGCCTAGGAGACACCATGAGCCTCGAAAACAAGATGACTCGCAACGGCGTCGTGGTCTCCAACAAGGCCGACAAGACCGTGGTGGTGAAGGTGGAGCGCAAGTTCCAGCACCCCCTCTACCACCGCACGGTCAAGCAGACCGCCAAGTTCATGGCCCACGACGAGACCAATGCCTGCGCCATCGGCGACGTGGTCACGATCGTGGAGACCCGCCCCCTTTCCAAGCGCAAGCGCTGGATGGTCCTCGAGATCGTCCAGAAGGCCGGCGAGTAAGGAGCTCACATGATCCAGATGGGAACCATGCTCACCGTCGCCGACAACTCCGGCGCCAAGAAGATCTGCTGCATCCTGCCCCTGGGCGGCGGTGTGGGCAAGATCGCCCAGCTCGGTGACGTCATCACGGCCTCCGTGAAGGAAGCCATCCCCGGCGGCACCGTGAAGAAGAAGGCCGTCGTCCAGGCCGTCATCGTGCGCCAGCGCAAGGCCTACCGTCGCAAGGACGGCTCCTACATCCGCTTCGACGAGAACGCCGCCGTCATCATCAAGAAGGACGGCGAGCCGGTCGGCACCCGCGTGTTCGGCCCCGTGGCCCGCGAGCTCCGCGAGCGGAAGTACATGAAGATCGTCTCCCTGGCCCCTGAGGTGCTGTGATGGAAACCGCGACCAAGATGAAGCTCAAGAAGGGCGACCAGGTCGTCGTCATCGCCGGCAAGGACAAGGGCAAGACCGGGACCATCACCAAGGTCAGCCCCAGCACCAACAAGGTGCTCGTCGCCGGCATCAACATGATCAAGAAGGCCACCAAGCCCAACCCCCAGACCGGGGAGGGCGGCGGCCTGATCGAGAAGGAGGCCCCCATCCACGCCTCCAACGTCATGTTCCTCGACCCCGCCACGGGGAAGGGGACCCGGAAGCGCCCCCAGTAGGCAATTCGCTTTGAAATGCCTCCCATCCGTGGGAGGATAGATCCTTCCGTCCCGTGCGCGGGATGGTCCGCCGCGCGAAAGCGCATTCACAATCGAGGTTGAGGGGAAACGGGATGGACCGCCATCCCAAGCCCCCTCGCCCTCCCGAACCCCTGGGGCATAGCCGTCCCACGGAAATGGAGGCATTCATGTCTGCCAAGCAAGGCCTCGCGGAGCCCCGCGTCAAGGCTCGCTACGTCACCGAAGTGGTGCCGAAGCTGAAGGAGGAGTTCGCCTTCTCCTCCGCCATGCAGGTGCCCCGCCTGCAGAAGATCGTCATCAACATGGGCGTCGGCGACGCCATCCAGAACATCAAGGTCCTGGACACGGCGGTCGACGAGCTCACCGCCATCGCCGGCCAGAAGGCCGTCATCCGCAAGGCGAAGAAGAGCGTCGCCCAGTTCAAGCTGCGCGCCGGCATGCCCATCGCCTGCATGGTCACCCTGCGCGGGCCCCGCATGTGGGAGTTCTTCGACCGCCTGGTGACCCTCTCCCTGCCGCGTGTCCGCGACTTCCGTGGCGTACCCACGAAGTCCTTCGACGGCCGCGGGAACTACACCCTGGGCCTCAAGGACCAGGCGATCTTCCAGGAGATCGACTTCTCCAGGATCGACAAGCTGAAGGGCATGAACATCACGTTCGTGACTTCCGCCCAGAACGATGCCGAAGCGCGGGCCCTGCTGGCCCACCTCGGCATGCCCTTCCGCAAATAGCCAGGAGATCGCGATGGCCAAGATTTCCAAGATCGTCAAGGATTCGCGCAAGCCGAAGTTCTCGACCCAGCACCGCAATCGCTGCAAGTGCTGCGGACGGCCCCGGGGCTACATGCGCAAGTTTGAACTCTGCCGCCTCTGCTTCCGGAAGTTCGCCCTCCAGGGTGAGCTGCCGGGTGTCCAGAAGTCGAGCTGGTAAGGGAGGGGGACCATGTATACCGATCCCATCGCCGACTACCTCACGCGCATCCGCAACGGCATCCAGGCCGGGCATGACGCCGTCGTCGTTCCTGCCTCGAAGATGAAGGCGCAGCTCTCCGGCATCCTCAAGCAGGAGGGCTACATCCACTCCTTCAAGGAGGTGGAGCACGAAGGGCGCCAGTACCTGATCGTCAACCTCAAGTATGTGAAGGACAAGGAGAACGTGATCCACGGCCTGCGCCGCGTGTCCCGTCCCGGCCTGCGCATCTACGCCGGCGTGAAGGAGATCCCTGAAGTGCACGGGGGCCTCGGCATCGCCATCCTGTCCACCCCGAGGGGCCTCCTGACGGGCAAGGACGCCAAGAAGCAGAACGTGGGCGGGGAAATCCTCGCCCAGGTCTGGTAACCATCCTGAAAAAGGCCCCTGGCCTTCATCTAAGGAATCCATCCATGTCTCGAATCGGAAAGAAGCCCGTGACGCTGCCGAAGGGCGTGAAGGTCACTGTCACCGGGTCTGAGGCCGTCGTCGAGGGCGCCAAGGGCAAGCTCAGCTGCCCGATCCCCGCGGGGATCACCCTGGACGTCCAGGCCGAATCCGTCAATCTCGTCCGCGTCAACGATGAACCCCAGACCCGTGCGTTCCACGGCCTGACCCGCGCCCTCCTCAACAACGCCGTCGTCGGCGTGACCGAGGGCTGGAAGAAGGAGCTGGACATCGTCGGCGTCGGCTACAAGGCCGCGATGGACGGCGCCAAGCTCCACCTGGAGCTGGGCTACAGCCACCCCATCGACTACGAGGCCCCCGCCGGCATCCAGATGGCCGTCGAGAAGACCACCCACATCGTCGTGACCGGCACCGACCGGCAGCTGGTGGGGCAGGTTGCCGCCGACATCCGGAAGTTCCGCAAGCCCGAGCCGTACAAGGGCAAGGGCGTCATGTACACCGGCGAGGTCATCCGCCGCAAGGCCGGCAAGACCGGGAAGTAAGGGGAACCCATGGCGAACGATCTCATCCTCCGGCGCGAAAAGACCAAGGCCCGCATCCGCGGGCGGGTGGCCGGGACCCCCGAGCGGCCCCGCCTCACCATCTTCAAGAGCCTCAAGCGCATCTACGTGCAGGCCGTGGACGACACCAAGGGTGTCACCGTGGCCGCCGCCAGCAGCCTGGAGAAGGACCTGCGCGGCAGCCTGAAGTCCGGCTCCAACATCGAGGCCGCCAAGGCCGTGGGCGCGAGCATCGCCGCCCGGCTGAAGGAGAAGGGCATCACTGCGGTCGTGTTCGATCGCAACGGCTACGTCTATCACGGCCGCGTCAAGGCGCTGGCTGACAGCGCCCGCGAAGCCGGGCTCCAGTTCTAGGGGAAGACCATGGCGACTGCAGAGCTCAAGGAAACCAAGGAAGTCAAGAACCCCGAGGCTGGGGAATTCAAGGACCAGGTCATCTACGTCGGCCGCGTGACCAAGGTGGTGAAGGGGGGCAAGAACTTCTCCTTCTCCGCGCTGGTGGTTGTGGGTGACGGGAATGGCAAGGTCGGGTTCGGCCTCGGGAAGGCCCTCGAAGTGCCCTCCGCCATCAAGAAGGGCATCGAGAGCGCCAAGCGCAACATGATCCGGGTCCCCCTCACCTCGACCGGCAGCCTGCCGCATCCGGTGACGGGCATCTTCGGCTCCGGCAGCGTGCTGCTGAAGCCCGCCCCCGAGGGCACCGGCATCATCGCCGGCGCCGCGGTGCGCGCCGTCATGGAGGCCGCCGGCATCCATAACGTGCTGACGAAGAGCCTGGGCTCCTCCAATCCCCACAACGTGGTTCGCGCCACGTTCGAGGGGCTGAAGGACCTCATGGATCCCTACACGGTCCTGACCAACCGGGGCCTGGACCAGGCGGAGGCCTAAGATGTCTGAAATCATCGGTAAGAAGGTGGTCCTCACCCTGAAGCGCTCCACCATCTGCACCACGCCCAAGCACCGCGCCTTCGTGCAGACCCTCGGCCTGAAGAAGATCGGGGACTTCCGCGAGTGCGAGTACACGCCCAACGTCCACGGGATCGTCAAGCTCATCCCGCACCTCATCGACGTCCAGGTGAAGGGGTAGACCATGAAGCTCAATGAACTGAAGCCCGCTGAGGGCGCCACGAAGTCCCGCAAGCGCCTCGGGCGCGGCAAGGGTTCCGGCCTGGGCAAGACCTCCGGCCGGGGCGAGAAGGGCCAGAAGTCCCGCAGCGGCTACCGCAGCCGCCGCGGCTTCGAGGGCGGCCAGATGCCCCTGGTCCGCCGCCTGCCCAAGCGTGGCTTCACCAACATCTTCGCCCCCGTGACCCAGGAGATCGGCCTCGGCTTCATCTCCATCCACTTCCAGGACGGCGAGACGGTCTGCCTCGAGTCCCTCCAGGACAAGAAGCTCATCGGCCATCGCATCGAGAAGATCGTGGTGCTGGCGAGCGGCGAGCTGACCGCCAAGGTCAACGTCGTGGCGGACCGCATCACCAAGGGCGCCCGCGAGGCCATCCTCGCCAAGGGCGGCACCATCCAGGAGCCCTGCGCGAAGCCTGCCGAGTAACCGGCCATGAATCGCCTCAAGAACCTCTTCGCCGTTCCGGAGCTGCGCAAGCGGGTCCTCTTCACCCTCATCCTGCTGGTGATCTACCGGCTGGGCGTGCACGTCAGCGTGCCGGGGGTGAACGCCGAGAATCTTCAGGCCGCGCTCCGTCGCGGCGGGGGCGGTCTCTTCGACGTCGTGGACCTGTTCTCCGGCGGCGCCTTCAAGAAGTTCTCCGTCTTCGCGCTGGGCATCGCGCCCTACATCACCGCCAGCATCGTCCTCCAGCTGATGGGGGCCGTGGTGCCCTACCTCGACAACCTCCAGAAGAAGGAGGGCGAGGCCGGCCGCCAGAAGATCAACGAGTGGACCCGCTACCTCACCGTGGGCCTGGCCTTCATCCAGGGGTTCGGCATCGCCTCCCTGGCCCAGAGCCAGAACCAGCCCGGCCTCGAGGTGGTGGTCTCCACCCTCTCGCCCACCGGGTTCCGCCTCCTGGCCGCGTTCTCCCTGGCCGTGGGCTCCATCTTCGTGATGTGGCTCGGTGAGCAGATCACGGAGCGGGGCGTCGGCAACGGCATCTCCCTGCTGATCTTCGCCGGCATCGTGGCGGGCCTGCCCCAGGGGATCACCACCCTCTCGGTGATGATGTCCCAGTCCCTGCGCAACGCCCCGAACGTGCCGCCGCCCGGCATCTTCCTGCTGCTCATCGCGGCCATGACCGCCGTGCTGTTCGCGGTCGTTCTGGTGGAGAGCGCCTACCGGCGCATCCCCATCCACTACGCCCGGCGGGCCGACTCGGCCGGCATGTCCAGCCAACGCAGCAGCTACATGCCCCTTAAGCTGAACACCGCCGGCGTGATGCCCGTCATCTTCGCCAGCTCGGTGATCTTCTTCCCCGCGACCATCGCCCAGTTCACCCGCTGGGAGTGGCTGGCCAAGGCCTCGTCCTACGTCAGCCCGCAGACCCACTTCTGGATCTACACCCCGGTGTTCGTGGGCGTGGTGATCTTCTTCGCCTTCTTCTACACCAGCATCGTGTTCAATCCCGACGAGACCGCCGACAACATGAAGAAATCGGGCGGGTACGTCCCGGGCATCCGGCCCGGCAAGGAGACCAGCATCTTCCTGGACGGCATCCTGTCCAAGCTGACCTTCGTGGGGGCCGTCTACCTCGCCGTCGTGTCCATCGTCCCCCTCGTGATCCTGAACAACATCCAGGGCCTGGGGTTCTACTACGGCGGCACGAGCCTGCTCATCGTGGTGGGCGTGGCCATGGACACCTCCGCCCAGCTGGAGAGCCTCCTGGTCATGCGCCGCTACGACGGCTTCCTGGAGCGGGGCCGCATCCGCGGCCGGTCCAGGTCGGGGAGGACGGCATGAGCTTCAAGGCCCACATCCTTCTCGGGGCCCCCGGCTCGGGCAAGGGCACCCAGGCCAAGCGGCTGGTGGAGACATTTGCTTTGACTCACCTGTCAACAGGTGACATTCTGAGAGATGCCGTCTCGAAAGGGACGGAGATCGGCCTGAGGGCGAAAGCCATCATGGCCGAGGGAAAACTGGTGGACGACGACACCGTCAACGGCCTTGTCTTCGCGCGGCTGCTGGACGAGACCTCCGACGTGTTGTTCGACGGCTACCCCCGGACCCTGCAGCAAGCCCAGGCTTTGGAAGACTTCCTCTCCTCCAAGGGCCTGGAAGTGGGATCGGTGGTGCTGGTCGATGTCCCCCAGGAGGTGCTGGAGGCCCGCGTGGTGGGCCGCCGCGTGTGCAGCAACAACGCCTGCGGCGCCATCTACCACCTGGAATCCAAGCCCCCCAAGCAGTCCGGTGTCTGTGATCTGTGCGGAAGTCCCCTGAAGCACCGTTCCGACGACACCGCCGAGGCCTTCCGGAGCCGGATGGGCGAGTTCAACTCGACCTTCCAGCCCCTCCTGGGCTTCTACAAGCATCGGCCGACCTTCCGGAGCGTGGATGGCAATCGCGCGCCGGAGCTGGTGTTTGAATCGCTGCGTCACGTCTTCGGAGAACGCGCTTGAGCAAAGAAGAAGCCATTGAGCTCGAAGCCACAGTGGTCGAGGCCTTGCCCAACGCCGTCTTCCGGGTCGAGCTGGAGAACAAGCATCAGGTGCTGGCGCACATCAGCGGGAAGATGCGCAAGAACTTCATCCGAATCCTTCCCGGTGACCGGGTGCTCGTCGAGGTGACCCCCTACGACCTCACCCGCGGCCGCATCATCTACCGATTCAAGTAAACGACACGAGAGGACACCATGAAAGTTCGGCCCTCCATCAAGAAGCTGTGCGAGCACTGCAAAGTGGTCCGGCGCGAAGGCATCAACCGGATCATCTGCAAGAAGAACCCCAAGCACAAGCAGCGTCAGGGTTAAGGAGACACGATGGCACGCATTGCAGGCATTGATCTGCCCGTCGGCAAGCGCATCGAGATCGCGCTCACCTACATCTATGGCATCGGCCGCGCCAAGGCCCAGAGCATCCTGACCCGCGCGAAGGTGGACTTCGGCACGAAGGTTCGGGACCTGACCGAGGACGAGGTCGGCCGCATCCGCCGCGTGATCACCGCCGAGGAGACGGTGGAGGGTGACCTCCGCAAGAACATCGGCCTCGACATCAAGCGGCTCATGGACATCGGCTGCTACCGCGGGCTCCGGCACCGCAAGGGCCTGCCGGTCCGCGGCCAGCGCACGCATACCAACGCCCGCACCCGCAAGGGCAAGCGGAAGACCGTGGCCGGCAAGAAGAAGTAAGGCGAGGACACCATGGCAAAGACCCAGACCCGGACCGCCGGCAAGAAGGTGGTCAAGAAGAAGGAAAAGAAGAACGTCCCCCACGGCGTGGCCCACGTCCAGGCGTCCTTCAACAACACCATCATCTCCATCTCCGATCCGATGGGGAACATGCTCTGCTGGGCCTCCAGCGGCAACCAGAACTTCCGCGGCACCCGCAAGGGCACGCCGTTCGCCGCCCAGGTGGCCGCCGGCATTTGTGCCGAGGCCGCGAAGGAGCAGGGCGTCCGCTCGGTGGACGTCCGCGTGAAGGGCCCCGGCGCCGGCCGTGAGAGCGCCATCCGTGCCCTCAACGCCGCCGGGATCCAGGTGACCAGCATCCGCGACGTCACCCCCATTCCCCACAATGGTTGCCGGCCGCCCAAGCGGCGCCGCGTTTAAAGGAGGAGGAGAAACATGGCTCGTTATACGGACGCCGTCTGCCGCCTCTGCCGCCGCGAGGGAATGAAGCTCTACCTGAAGGGCGAACGCTGCTTCAAGGAAAAGTGCTCCTTCGAGACCCGCAAGGGCAAGATCCCCGGCCAGCATGGCGCGGGGAAGATCAAGAAACCCACCGGCTACGCCCTGCAGCTCCGCGAGAAGCAGAAGGTGAAGCGCATCTATGGGGTGCTGGAGAAGCAGTTCCGGCACTACTTCGAGCGCGCCGACGCCAAGAAGGGCGTCACCGGCCACAACCTGCTCGCCTTCCTGGAGCAGCGCCTCGACAACGTGGTGTACCGCCTGGGCTTCGCGTCCAGCCGCTCGGCCGCGCGCCAGATGGTCATGCACGGCCACGTGCTGGTCAACGGCAAGCGGGTGGACATCCCCTCCTACCAGGTGAAGCCGGGCCACGCCATCGAGCTGGGCCGCCGCGCCAAGGAGAACGACGGGGTCAAGTCCTCCGTCGAGACTTCCGCCGGCCGCGGGATCCCCAAGTGGCTCACCCTGGACGCCGCGGCCTTCAAGGGCCAGGTGCTCGCCGCTCCCACCCGCGAGGACGTCACCCTCGACATCAACGAGCAGCTGATCGTTGAGCTCTATTCCAAGTAAGGGGAGAGGATGCTGAACATCAACGATTTCCAGAGGCCGCGCTTCGCGGAAGTCACCCCCGGATCCCTGACCGACTCCTACGGCGAGTTCGTGGCGTACCCCTTCGAACGGGGCTTCGCGACCACCGTGGGCCACAGCCTCCGACGGGTGCTGCTCAGCAGCATCCAGGGCGCGGCCGTGACCAATGTCCGGATCAAGGGCGTGATGCACGAGTTCACGACGCTGCCGGGCGTGTGGGAGGACATCACCCACATCCTCCTGAACCTCAAGGAGGTGCCCTTCAAGCTGCACAGCCATGAGCCCCAGACCGTGACCATCTCCGCCAAGGGCGAAGGCGTGGTCACCTCCGCGGCCATCCGGTGCAACCAGAACGTGGAGGTTGTGGATCCCAACATCCACATCGCCACCCTGGGCGAAGAGGGCGAGCTGGAGATGGAGCTGGTGGTCCGCATGGGCCGCGGCTTCGTCACCGCCGACCGCAACCACGACGAGTCGCTGGGCCTGGGCTTCATCCCCATGGATGCGAACCACAGCCCCATCACCCGCGTGAACTACATCGTCGAGCCGGCCCGCGTGGGCCAGAGCACCGACTACGAGAAGCTCACCCTGCAGGTGTGGACCAACGGCGCCGTCAATCCCAAGGAGGCGGTCTCCGACGCGGCCCTCATCCTGCGCGACCACTTCCTGGTCTTCGCCCGGCAGGATGAGGACTTCACGGAGGACGAGCCCGGAATCATCACCCCCGGCGAGGCCAACCACTGGCTGGTCAAGTCGGTCGAGGAACTCGAGCTTTCCGTGCGGGCCAACAACTGCCTGCGCAACGCGAACATCACCACCATCGGCGAGCTGGTTCAGCGGACCGAGGCTGAGCTGATGAAGACCAAGAACTTCGGCAAGAAATCCCTCCAGGAGATCAAGGACGAGCTCGCTCGCATCGGCCTCTCCCTGGGGATGCGCCTCGAGCAGGAAGTGTAAGGAGCCCCCATGCGTCACAACGTAGCCGGCAAGCGCCTGGGCCGCACCACCAACCAGCGCAAGGCCCTCATGAAGAACCTCGCCACCGCCCTCATCCAGAGCGAGCGGATCGAGACCACCCTCGTGAAGGCCAAGGAGCTCCGCATGTTCGTGGAGCCCTTCATCACCCTCGCGAAGAACGACACCGTGGCCAACCGCCGCCTGGCGATGGCCCGACTCGGGAACAAGGATGCCGTCCAGAAGCTCTTCGGCGCCGACTTCCGGAAGCGCTTCGAGAGCCGTCCGGGTGGATACACCCGCATCCTGAAGATGTCCCATCGCCTCGGCGATGCCGCCGACATGGCCCTCATCGAGTTCGTGGACTACACCCTGCCCGAACCCAAGGCCGAGGCCGAGTAGGCTCCAGTTCCTCCGGGACTGACCAGGGAGGCACCCTTCGGGGTGCCTCCCTTTTTCTTGCCGGTGGTATGGTTGGCGCAGCCGGAGGCGGATCTGGGAACCGAGGTGGGGGATGCTGATCGACGACGCGGTCCGGTTCCTGTCCCAGGTCCCCCCCTTCCAGTTCCTCGAGCCTGACCTCCTCCGGGAGGTGGCCCAGAGCCTCTCCATGGAGTTCTACCCCAAGGGAACGGTGATCCTGCAGCAGGACGGCTCCGTGAGCGAGTCCCTGCGGATCGTCCAGAAGGGCGTGGTGAAGATCACCCTCCGCCCCAAGGGCGGCGGCGAGGACGTGGTGGTGGACTATCGGGAGCGGGGGGAGACCTTCGGCCTGGTCTCCCTCATGGGGGGCCAGCAGAAGACGACCATCGTGGCGATCCAGGACACCCTCTGCTACCTGCTTCCCAAGGAGCGGCTGAACGAGCTGCTGGGCAGCCATCCCGCCATCACCGAGTACCTGCTCCAGTTCCACCTCACGAAGTACGTGGACATGACCTCGCGGGAGATCCAGGGGAAGAGCCTCTTCCTGGGGAGCAGCGACCATCTGCTCTTCACGGCCCAGGTGGGGGAGATCTGCCGGCGGACGCCGGTCACGGTGGAGCCGGACGCGACCATCCGCGAGGCGGCCCAGCGCATGTCGGAGGCACGCCAGAGCGCGGTCCTGGTGCTGGGGCCGGGGGGAAGCCCGGATGGCATCGTCACGGATACGGACCTGCGGTCCAAGGTGGTCGCCCGGGGTCATTCCATCGACGCCCCGGTAACCCGGATCATGAGCCGGCCCGTGGTCACCGTGGAGGAGAAGGACCCCTGCTTCGAGGTGGTCCTGCGCATGCTGCAGCGGAACATCCACCACGTCGCCGTCACCCGGGAGGGGGTGCTCCATGGGGTGATCACCAACCACGACTTCATGGTGCTCCAGGGGCGGAGCCCCCTGGCCTTCTCCGAGGACATCGAGCGCCAGGCGACGATCGAGGGGCTGGCCCCGGTCTCGCAGAAGGCCCTGACCGTCATCGGGGCCCTGCTGCGGGAGGGCACCCGGGCGGTGAACATCGTCCGCATCATCTCGGAACTGAACGACCGGATCGTCCGGAAGGTGCTGGAACTGGCCGAACGGGAGCTGGGGCCGCCGCCGGTGCCCTACTGCTGGCTGGCGCTGGGGAGCGAGGGCCGGAAGGAGCAGACCTTCCGGACGGACCAGGACAACGCCCTGGTCTACGCCGATCCCCGGGAGACCCAGCGGGAGCGGGTGGTGGAGTACTTCCGCCGCTTCACCGTGCGGGTGCGCAACGGCCTGATCCGCTGCGGGTTCGAGCCCTGCCCGGCCAACTGCATGGCGAGCAACCCGGACTGGTGTCAGCCCCTCTCGGTCTGGAAGGGCTACTTCACGGGATGGATCTCCGAGCCGACCCCCAAGGCCGTGCTGAACTCGCAGATCTTCTTCGATTTCCGGCCACTCCATGGGGACGAATCCATGGCCTGGGAGCTGCGGGAGCACCTGGGCCGGCTCATCCCCGACTACCCGGTGTTCCTGGGCTTCCTGGCGAACATGCTCGTGAAGAACCGGCCGCCCCTGGGCTTCTTCGGCTCCGTGGCGGTGGAGCGGGGCGGGGAGCACAAGGACGGGCTGAACCTGAAGATCAAGGGCGTGACGCCCTTCGTGGACATCGCTCGCCTCTTCGCCCTGGAGAAGGGCGTCCGGGCGGCCTCGACCCTGGAGCGCCTGGAGGCCCTGCGGGGCGGTTCCACGATGATCTCGGACCTGGTGGACGAGCTGGAGGACGCCTTCGAATTCCTCACCTTGCTGCGGATCCACCACCAGTACCGCCAGATGGAGGCGGGGCGAGGCATCGACAACTTCCTCCACCTGGACACCCTGAGCAGCCTCGAGCGCCAGTCGCTCAAGAATTCCTTCCGCCTCGCCATGAAGGTCCAGGATCTGGTCATGGACCGGTTCAAGGCCTTCATCATCTAGGGAGTCGCATGGGCCTGGGGACCTGGCTGGGACGGATCCTGGGAACGGGGCGGCCGGCCGCCGGTCCGATCGCCGACACGCCCTTCGTGGTGGTCGACACCGAACTTACCGGGCTCGACGACCGGAAGGACGACATCGTCTCCATCGGGGCCGTCCGGATGCGGGGCGGGCGCATCGAGCTCGGGGGGAGCTTCCATGAGCTGGTGAACCCGAAGGCCGCCCTGGACGCCCGGAGCGTGGTGATCCACGGGATCACGCCCTCCCAGGTGGAGGCCCGGCCCCCCATCGAGGAGGTCCTCGCCGCCTTCATGGCCTATGCGGGAGACGCGGTCCTGGTGGGACACTGCCTGCCGGTGGACCTGGCCTTCCTGAACCGGGAGGCCCGTCGGGTGACCGGGGCCCCCTTCCGGAACCGGGTGGTGGACACCCTCTCCCTGAGCGCCTGGCTCCGGCATCGGCACGCCGACCACCCGGCCTTCGCGGGCCCGCCCCAGGGCCTGAGCCTCTTCGAGCTGGCCCGGGCCTTCGAGATCCCCGTGGTGGAGGGGCACACGGCCCTGGGGGACGCCTACCTCACCGCCCAGCTCCTGCAGCGCCTGCTGCCCCTGGCGGCCCAGGCGGGGGTCACGGACCTGGCCAGCCTCCTTCGGGTGGGGGATCCGGCTCGGCAGGCCGAGCATCTGGCCCCACCGGGCGGGCCGTCCCCCTTCTAGGAGGCATCGTACGTGCAGAGCCGGGGGGTCGCCCCCCCGGCTCTGGTTTGCTGCGGGGTCAGTGGCTGGAGGCGCCTTCGGCGCCGATGCCGACGTAGGTGCGCACCTTCTCGGCCTCGAACTTCTCCTCCGCATCCTTCTCCCGGCTGAAGAGGGACAGGAGGATGCCCACCAGGAAGGCGCCGCCCATGGAGAAGACGCCGGGGTTCTTCATGGGGAAGGGGGCCTTCTTCAGCTCCCCGTCGGCCTTGACCTTGGCGGTCTTGGCCGCAGCCTGGGCGGCCGCCAACCCGTTGTTCTGGAGGAGGGCCAGGTCCGCCTGGGCGGCCTTCAGGTCCTTGGTCTTCGTGTCCACGGCCTTGGCGTCCAGGCCGGGCGCGGCCAGGGCGGCCGTGAGCCCGTCCGCCTTGATCTTCAGGTCGGCCATGGCCTTGACGGGATCCTTGGCGTACTTGTCCAGCTTGGCGGCGTTGGCGGTGGCGGCGCCCAGGGCCTTCACCTGGCCGGCCTGCAGGACGTCCTCGTACACCGTCGGCGAGAAGAAGATGAGGCCCACCGCCAGGATGAGGCCGGTGTAGATGCTGGCCACGGCGCCGGTGGTGGTGAACCTCTTCCAGGTGATGGACATGAGGAGGGCCGGGAAGTTGGCGCTGGAGGCCACCGCGAAGGCCAGGCCCACCATGAAGGCCACGTTCTGGCCCTTGAAGAGGAGCCCCAGGAGGACCGCGATGATGCCGAGGGTGACCGTGGCCGCCTTGGCCACCTTCATCTCGTCCTTCTCGTTGGCGGTGCCGTGGCGGAAGACGCCCACGTAGAGGTCATGGGAGAGCGCCGAGGCGCCGGCCAGGGTGAGGCCGGCCACCACCGCGAGGATTGTGGCGAAGGCCACGGCGGCCAGGAAGCCCAGGAACACGCCGCCGCCGATGTGCTCGGCCAGGGCCAGGGCCGCCATGTTGCCGCCGGCGTCGATCTTGGTGATGAAGTCGCGGCCGACCAGGACTGCCGCCCCGAAGCCGATCGTGACGGTCAGGATGTAGAAGTAGCCGATGAAGCCCGTGGCGTAGAAGACGGACTTGCGGGCCTCGCGGGCGTCCGGCACGGTGTAGAACCGCATGAGGATGTGAGGCAGGCCGGCGGTGCCGAACATGAGGGCCAGGCCCAGGGAGAACGCGTCGAGGGGCTTGGTGATGAGGCCGCCCGGCTCGAGGAAGGCGGGGGTGTAGCGCGTCGCCGCCTCGGAGAAGAGGCGGGGATAGCTGAAGCCCACCTGGCTCATGGCCAGGATCACGAGGAGGGTGGCGCCGCCCAGGAGGAGGACGGCCTTGATGATCTGCACCCAGGTGGTGGCCAGCATGCCGCCGAACAGCACGTAGGCGATCATGAGGGCGCCCACGATGAAGAGGGCGGACTCGTAGGGCAGGTTGAACATCAGCTTGATGAGGGTGCCGGCGCCCACCATCTGGGCCGTCAGGTAGAAGAGGACGGTGACCAGGGAGCCGATGGCGGCGGCCGCCTTGATGGGTTTCTGCTTGAGGCGGAAGGCCACCACGTCGGAGAAGGTGTACTTCCCGAGGTTCCGGAGGGGCTCGGAGATGAGGAACATGACGATGGGCCAGCCCACGAGCCAGCCCACGGAGTAGATGAGGCCGTCATAGCCCTTGGTGGACACCAGGCCGGCGATGCCGAGGAATGAGGCGGCGCTCATGTAGTCGCCCGCCAGGGCCAGGCCGTTCTGGAAGCCCGTGATCCCGCCGCCGGCCGCGTAGAACTGCGCGGCGTTCTTGGTGCGACGGGCGGCCCAGTAGGTGATGCCGAGGGTGATGGCGACAAACACCATGAAGAAGAAGATCGAAAGCGGGCTCAGGGTCCCGATGATCGTCTGCTGAGGCTGCGTCTGCATGGTACTTACCTCCCCATCCGGTCTTTGACGCGCTTGACCATGGCGTCGTACTTGTCGTTGGCCCAGAAGATGTAGATGCCGGTGAGGATCCAGGACAGGATGATCACCCCCACGGCGATGGGGATGCCGATGGTGATGGCCGATCCCGCGCTGGTCTTCGAGGACAGGAAGGCCTTGTTGTAGGCCACCAGGGCGATGAAGCCGAAGTAGAGCACCAACTCCACCACCGTCAGGATCAGGGAGATGGTGTTCTTCTGCCGGGCGAGTTTCTGGAACTCCGGATCCTCGAGGAGTTCGTGCGCCGATTTCGGAGGCATGGCATTTCTCCTGGAAAGGGCAGGCCCGGACGGAGCGGAGCCTGGAAGGGAGTGGCGACGGGCCAACGCCCGGAGCCAGAAGAAACCTCTCCTGGACGGGGCGGCATGGTTCAAAGGTGCGGGCTTGGTGGCGCAAGCATAGGCCACCTCGTTTTCCAAGGGAAGCCCATTCCTCGGGAAATGTTGGGCCGGTGGTTCCCCCGGCGGCCGGGGGATGCTAGGGTCTCTCCACATCTCCTCGGCTTTCCGAATTGCTCATATGTGTGAAACCGCATGATCTTGAGACGTCGTCTGCACCGGCCGGTCCCGCCCAGGCCCCTGGTGCGAAGGCGTGCCGAAGCGGCTATGCTTCCTGCCTGACCTCCCCCATGGCCCGTCCAGATCCCGGATCCCCGGGACCCCCCGTTCCCGCCCTTCCCCGAGGCGCCTCCGGGGCCGACCTTCTTACGACAAGGAGCCAACCATGACCCAGGACCTCTATCCCGTCAAACCGGAGATCGCGGAACGCGCCCACATCCGCAGCATGGAGGAGTACCAGCGCCTATACCGGCTCTCCCTGGACAATCCGGAGTGGTTCTGGGGGGAGCAGGCCAAGGCCCTGACCTGGTTCCACCCCTGGCAGTCCGTCTTCGACGCGGACTACAAGGAGGTGGACTTCTCCTGGTTCCTGGGAGGGCGGATCAACGCCTCGTTCAATTGCATCGATCGCCACCTGGCCACCCACGGGGACCGGACGGCCCTCATCTGGGCCCAGGACGAGCCGGGGGTCTACACCCACATCACCTACCGCGAGCTGAAGCACCATGTCTGCCGGGTGGCCAATGTGCTGCTCCACCACGGCGTGAAGAAGGGCGATCGGGTCTGCCTCTACATGACGATGATCCCGGAACTGGTCTACACCATGCTGGCCTGCGCCCGCATCGGCGCCGTCCATTCCGTGGTGTTCGGCGGCTTCTCCTCGGAAGCCCTGCGGGACCGCATCGTCGACGCCAAATGCCGGGTCGTCGTGACGGCCAACGAGGGCCTGCGCGGCGGCAAGCGCGTTCCCCTCAAGAAGACCGTGGACCGGGCCATCGAAGGCATGTCCATGGTCGAGACGGTCCTGGTCGCCCGCCGCACGGACGGGGAGGTGGCCATGGAGGCCGGGCGGGACCACTGGCTGGACGAGGAGATGAACCGCCAGCGGTCCACCTGCACGAACGAGTGGATGGGTTCGGAGGATCCGCTGTTCATCCTCTACACCTCCGGCAGCACGGGGAAGCCCAAGGGCCTCCTCCACACCACGGGTGGCTACCTCACCTACGCCGCCTTCACCCACAGGATGGTGTTCGACTACCACCCGGGCGACATCTACTTCTGCGCGGCCGACATCGGCTGGGTGACGGGGCACAGCTACATCGTGTACGGCCCCCTCGCCAACGGGGCCACCAGCGTGATCTTCGAGTCCACGCCGCTCTACCCTGACGCGGGCCGCTACTGGCAGATCGTGGACGACCTCGGCGTGAACATCCTCTACACCGCCCCCACGGCCCTGCGGGCCCTGGCCCAGGCCGGCGACGAGTGGATCAAGAAGTACAGTCGCAAGTCCCTGCGCATCCTGGGGACCGTGGGCGAGCCCATCAATCCCGAGGTCTGGCGCTGGTACCACGACGTCGTGGGCGAGAAGCGGTGCACCGTGGTGGACACCTGGTGGCAGACCGAGACCGGGGGCATCCTCATTACCCCCCTCCCCGGCGTGACGCCCACCAAGCCCGGTTCCGCCACCCTGCCCTTCTTCGGGGTGAAGCCGGTCATCGTGGATCCGGCCACGGGCGCGGTGCTCGAGGGCAACGACGTCTCGGGCGCCCTCTGCCTCGCCACGCCCTGGCCGGGCACGGCCCGCACGGTCCATGGGGACCACAAGCGGTTCAAGGACACCTACTTCACCCAGTACCCGGGCTACTACTTCACGGGAGACGGGGCCCGCCGGGACGAGGACGGCTACTACTGGATCACGGGCCGCATCGACGATGTCATCAACGTCTCCGGGCACCGGCTGGGCACGGCCGAGGTCGAGAGCGCCCTGGTGGCGCACGAGGCCGTGGCCGAGGCCGCGGTGGTGGGCTGCCCGCACCCCATCAAGGGCCAGGGGATCTACTGCTACGTGATCCTCAACCAGGGCTACGGGAATGCCGGCGGGAAGGAGCAGCTCATCGGGGCCCTGAAGGAGCAGGTGCGGCAGACCATCGGGGCCTTCGCCGCCCCCGACGTCATCCACATCGCCTCCGGCCTGCCCAAGACCCGCAGCGGCAAGATCATGCGCCGCATCCTGCGCAAGATCGCCTCGGCGGAGTACGAGGGCATGGGCGATATCTCCACCCTGGCGGAGCCGGACGTGGTGGATCGCCTGATCAAGGAGCACCAGGTGGTGTCGAAGTAGGCCGACGGGGCGTCGGGCCCTGGCCCGGCGCCCCGCTCGCTGGGTCAGGCACGCTAGAGGTCGAGCCCCCGGACGAAGGCCCGCACCAGGGCCTCGAAGCGGTCCGCCGCCGCGGCCCCGGCCTCCAGGACTTCCTGGTGGGTGAGCGGCTGGGGCAGGAGGCCGGCGGCCATGTTGCAGAGGCAGGAGATGCCGGCCACCCGCAGGCCCTCATGCCGCGCCACGATGGCCTCGGGCACGGTGCTCATGCCCACGGCGTCGGCGCCCAGCGTCCGGAAGGCGCGGATCTCGGCAGGCGTCTCGTAGCTGGGGCCGGTCAGGCCCAGGTAGACGCCCTCCCTCAGGGTCTGGCCCAGGTCCCGCGCGCAGGCCTGGAGGCGGGTCCGGAAGGCCGGATCGTAGACCGCGGTCATGTCCGGGAACCGCGGGCCGGGGCCCACATTGGGGCCGATGAGGGGGTTGGTCCCGAAGAAGTTGAGGTGGTCCGTGAGGGCCATCAGTTCCCCCACGCCGAAGGCGGGGTTGAGGGCCCCGGCGGCGTTGGTGAGGAGGACGGCCTTCACGCCCAGGCGCCCGTAGATCCGCATGGGCGCCGTGACCAGGGGCATGGGATGCCCCTCGTAGAAGTGGAAGCGGCCGGCCTGGAGGACCACCTTCCGGCCCTCGAACTCGCAGAACACCAGGCGCCCCCCGTGGCCGGCCACCGTGGGGGCAGGGAACCCGGGCAGGTCCGTGAAGGGCACGGCGACCCCGGCCTTCGCCTCGCGACTGTCGGCCAGGGCCCCCAGGCCCGAGCCCAGCACGATGGCCAGCTCCGGGACGAAGGGGAGGCGGGCCTGCAGGGCCTGGAGGGCGGCGGAGACGGGCATGGCGGCGACCTGGGTCAGGGGACGGGAACGAGGCTGATCGTCACGGTGGTATCCGGCTGCACGGCGGTCGGGCTGACCATGCGCATCCGTACCGACTGGAAGACAGGAGTGGTGCTGTTCCCCGTGAGGACAATGCGCTGGCTACCGCCGCTTCCAGAAAAGACGAGGGGAGCACCCTGGTAGTAGGGAAGCACCATCTCCAGATGGGCGGCACTGCCCAGGGCGGGGCTGGCCGACACCGTCAGGGTGTAGGCCCGGTCGGCGCTGAGGGTGAAGCCCGCGTAGGCCACCTCGCCTTCCGACAAGTTCGGGTAGACCCCGCGCACCTGGACCGCCTTGGCCATGCTCAGGGTCAGGGGCGGAAGAGCGGCGGTGGTGGAGTTCGGATCGGCACCCCATGCGGCGGCAAAGGACGCGTAGGCGCCGGTGGCGGGCCGGGGCCAGGGAATCCCGAAGCCTGCTGTCATTTGGGTGAGGGTGGCATCCGTGAAAATGGTGGCCAGATCGACCGTCTCCAGGGTTCCTTTGCTCTCCTGCAGGCGGCCGAGCTGCTTGTAGATGTTCAGAGGTTCGGTTTCATAGGCGGTGGTGGTGCCCGCGTAGATGGGACCCGTGAAGAACCGCATGAGGGTGGAGGTGGTGATCTTCGCCCAGTCGGTGGGGGTGCCCGGGGTCGGAAGGCTGTTGGCTTTGAGGATCAGTTCCCAGGTCAGCGCGCCGATAGCTGGGGCCGAATAGGGAGATAGCTGGGAGGCAGGGAGGCCGGAAAGATCGCGGATGTCCGTCACAGGGGCTGCAAGCCCGGTCCCTTGGGTATCGGCCAGGAAGGGGGATTGGAGGACATTGGCCGCCATGGCTCTGGTCAGTCCTTCAAGGAGAGCCTCGTCCGGACTCAGGTCGGTCAGGGCGACGGCCTGGGGAAAGAGGGGGCTCTGGGGCATCCCGAAAGTCCGGGAGGCAATCCTGGCGTAGAGGACCCCGCGGGCCAGGATCGGGAAGAGGACGCCCTCATCCCATGCATCGTCGTTGCTTCCGGCCTGCAGCGATCCAAAATACTGGTGGGTCAGTGTGCCGGTCGAGGTGTTCGCGACGATCGACAGAGGATAGATAGAGGGGTCGTACTCCACGAAGGACCCCCGCGGATCGGCGATCCCGGGAGCGTAATGGAGGTCGATCGTCTGGCCCGGGGTGGCGGTGCCGTAGGCGGCCAAGAAGGTGGCCACGGAATCGCCGATGGCCAGAACCCGGCTGCCGGTGCCCGTGGTTCGGCCTGGGAGGGTGGTCTCATCCACGGCGTTGGGGACCATGGGCGCGATTTCGAATTGAGGGCCTGGCCGATGGCTGGGA
>DASVZU010000043.1:0-4572 GCA_036391515.1 Holophagaceae bacterium | reverse complement strand
GCGGCAGCGGCCTTCTCGAAGATGGAGGCATGCACCAGGGGCTCGCCGCAGGCTTCGCAGCGCAGCACGGTGATGGGCGTTCCCCAGGCGCGCTGGCGGCTGATGCACCAGTCGGGCCGGCCGTCGATCATGGCGTAGATGCGGTTCTGGCCCTGGGCGGGCACCCACTGGGTGGCCTCCACGCCCTGGAGGCCCAGCTCGCGCAGGCTGCGGCCCCGGCCGTTCAGCTCGGAATCCATGGTGATGAACCACTGCTCCGTGGCCCGGAACAGGATGGGCGTCTTGGTGCGCCAGCAGTGGGGGTAGCTGTGGGTCAGGCTCTCCTCGTGGAGGAGCCGCCCCTCGCGCCGGAGGCGATCCACCACCAGGGGGTTGGCATCGAAGATGTTCTTCCCCTCCAGCTCGGGATCCGCCACGGTCGGCAGGAACTTGCCGTCGGGGCCCACGAGCTGGAAGAGGCCCAGGTGATGGGCCAGGTTGAAGTCGTCCACGCCGTGGTCCGGCGCCGTGTGGACGAGGCCCGTGCCCGTGTCGGCGGTGACGTGGTCGCCCAGCAGCACCGGGCTCTCGCGGTCGATCCAGGGGTGCCTCGGCACGAGGGTCTGGAATTCCTTGCCCTTGCGGATCTCGACGGTGTGGAGCTCATGGCCCAGCTTCTTCGCGAAGTCCTCGCGCAGGGTCACGGCCACGATGTAGTGCCTCCCGTCCGCCCTCACCACGGCGTATTCCAGGTCGGGGTGCATGGCCACGGCCTTGTTGCTGGGAAGCGTCCAGGGGGTGGTGGTCCAGATGGGCGCGAAGAGGGGCGTGGGCAGCTCCAGGCGCTTCGCCTCGACGTCGGGCACGGGGAAGGCCACGGTGATGGCGGGGCTGGTCTTGTCGGCGTATTCCACCTCGGCCTCGGCCAGGGCCGTGCGGGCGCCATAGCTCCAGTGCACCACCTTGAGCTTGCGGGTGACCGCGCCGCGCTCGAAGAGCTTGGCCAGCTGGCGCACCACTTCGGCCTCGTAGCGGGGTTCCATGGTGAGGTAGGGCGTGTCCCAGGCGCCCAGCACACCCAGGCGCTGGAAGGCGGTGCGCTGGGTGTCGATCCACTTCTGGGCGTAGGCCCGGCACTTCTGCAGGAAGTCGGCGCGGCTCAGCTCCCGCCGCTTGGGGCCGAGATCCTTCTCCACCGCGTGCTCGATGGGCAGGCCATGGCAGTCCCAGCCGGGCACATAGGGCGACTCGAAGCCCTCCATGGACCGGGACTTCACCACCACGTCCTTGAGGATCTTGTTCAGGGCGTGGCCCATGTGGATGGCGCCGTTGGCGTAGGGCGGGCCGTCGTGGAGGATCTCGCGGCCCTTCCCTTCCCGGGCGCGGCGGGCCTGGATGCGCTCGTACAGCCGGTCCGCCTTCCAGCGCTCCAGCCGCTTGGGCTCGCGCTGGGGCAGGTCCGCCTTCATGGGGAAATCGGTTTTCGGCAGGAAGACCGAATATTTTCTGGGCTGGGCCTGATCGCTCATCGGCGCCCTCGTGCGTCGGAGGGGCGCACCCGAGCGCCCCTGAGGTTGAAGGTCCAGTTCAGCACGGAAAGGCCTGATCCCACAAGGGAAAGGGCCCGCGAGCGGGCCCTTCCGGTGGTGGCGGCGGGGCCGGTGGGCCCGCCTCGTTCACGCCAGCTGGCTGGTGCAGTGCTTGCAGCGCGTCGCCTTGAGGGGCACCTGCTCGAGGCAGGCCGGGCACTCCTTGGTGGTGGGCGCGGCGGGAGCCTCCTCCTTCTTCCGGGAGACCTTCTGGAGCAGCTTCACCAGCACCAGGAAGATGACCAGGGAGATGATGAGGAAGTTCACCGTGGCGCCCAGCACGGCCCCGATGCGGAACTTGCCGAGGACCCACTCCTCCCACTTGATGTTGGCCGGGAGGACGTAGGTCACCAGGGGCATCACGATGCCGTCCACGAAGGCGGTGACGATCTTGCCGAAGGCCCCGCCCACGACCACGGCCACGGCCAGGTCGATCACGTTGCCCTTCATGATGAATGCCTTGAATTCGTCTTTCAGGGACAAGGGATTCCTCCTGGAAAGGGGCGGGAGGCCTGGAGCCCCCCGCCCGTTCATGTTCCGGCGCGCCGCCCTACTTCTTGGCCGGGGCGTCCACCACGTCGGTCACCGTCTTGCGGACCTCGGCGTTGGCATCCTTCACCTTCACATCGATCTCCACGCGGCGGTTCCGGGCCTGGCCTTCCCTGGTCTTGTTGTCGGCCACGGGGTTCTCGGGACCGGCGCCCACGGTGGAGACGCGATCCTTGGGAATGCCCGAGTCCTCCAGGATCCTTGCGACGGCATCGGCCCGCCGCTTGCTGAGGGCCTTGTTGAAGGCCTTGCCGCCCACGGAGGAGGTGTAGCCGGTGACCACCAGGTTGTAGTCGCCCTTGTAGGCCTTCAGGCTCTCGGCCACCTTCTGGACGGCGGCGGTGCCTGCCGCATCCACTTCGGCCTTCCCGTTGGCGAAGTGGAGCAGGGCCTCATCCAGCACGATCTTGGCCGGCGGAGGCGGCGGGGCGGGCTTGGCCTCTTCCTTGGGCGGCTCGGGCGCCGGCGGGGGCGGCGGCGGGGGCGGAGGCGGCGGCGCCACGGGCTCGGCCTTGGGCTCGGGGGCCGGCGGGGGAGGAGGCGGCGGCGGGGCCGGCGCGGCCTTGTGGCCGCCGCCCCAGGTGTAGCCCAGGCCCAGGGTGAACAGGTACTCCATGCGGGACTTGGGCAGTTCCACGCTCACGGCCTTGGCGTTCAGGTCCAGCAGGAAGTTCTCGGCGAGCCGGCCCATGAGGCCCAGACCGCCGTGGTAGTTGAAGCGGGTGGTCTCCTTGCCGCTGGGGGAGTACTTCTTGTCGATGTTCGTCCCGCCAAGGCCGGCGGCCAGGTACGGGTACCAGTTGTCGGCACCGGGACGGAAGTTGAACAATCCCGAGAGCAGCAGGTGGGTCTCGCTTCCCGTGGGGGCGCCCGGGATCTTGTCGGCCTTCAGGTCACTGTGCAGGGCCCGCAGGTCGATGCCCCAGCGGTCGGTGTACCAGTGGCCCACGCCGAGGCCGTAGTGGATCTGGTCCTTCAGGTCGAACGGTGCCCCGAAATTCTTGTCCTTGTCGAACATCGTCTGGCCCACATGGCCAGCCACCCAGGCCTGGCCCTGCTGGGCCTGCAGGGCCAGCGCGGACCCGGCAAGCAGGATGAAGAAGGTGCGTTTCATAACGCCTCCGTGGGGGTGGTAATGAGAAGCCTAGCTTCCCACCTCCCAGGATCGATTTTCAACCATCACAAGATGAGGCATTCCTTCTCCGCGCGGCACTTGACCCCGGTTCTACCCATCAAACCTGGGATTTAGGGCCAAGCAGGCCTGCAAGAAATTCCCTTCAGCCTGCGTCCAGGGCCGCGAGCTCCACCATGGGCGAAGCCGTCTCCACGGTGCTGCCCTCCTGCACGTACAGCTTGGCCACGGTCCCCGCGGAGGGGCTCTTGTACTCGTTCTGCATCTTCATGGCTTCGAGGATGAGGAGGGTCTGGCCTTCCTGCACGGCCTCGCCGGCGGTCACGAGGACCTTGACCACCTTGCCGGGCATGGGGGAGGTCAGGGTGCCGCCGGCCCCCGCGCCGGCGCCGCCGCCGGCCAGGAGGGCCCGGCGGGGATCGGCCAGGGCGAACTCGTAGACCCCGTCGTAGACCATCACCCGGAAGGCGTGGGCGTCGGGATCCGGGGACTTGGCGGGATCCAGGAGCACTTCCACGGAGCGGCCATCCATGAGGATGGAATAGCAGCCGGGCTCCACCTCCCGGATGTCGATGGGATGGGCCCCCCCCTCCCAGACCAGGGTGAGGGCCCCGTCCTGGCGGAGCAGTTCCACCTCGTGCTGTTCCTTGCCGAAGGTCAGGGTTCGCTTCATTCGGGGCCTCGTTCCTGCATCGCGATCATCGGATGGGTTCAGAGCCGGTTGAACCGGCCCCAGTGCTTCCAGGCGTCGGGCCTGCCCTCGCCGCCGCCGCAGGGCTGGGCGGCCCGGCGCTCCTCGGTCTCCAGTTCGTGGAGGAGGGCGGCAGCCACGGCGAAGCGCAGGTCCGGGCCCGGCCCCTTCTTCTTCCAGAACGGCTTGTCCAGCATGCCCGTGTGCAGGTCGCCCTTGCGGAAGGGCTCGTGCTCCATGAGCACCTCGTGGAAGGCGATGTTGTGGCGGATGCCGCCGATGCGGTACTCGCCCAGGGCCGCCCGCATGCGGTCGATCGCCTCCAGTCGCGTCGGTCCCCAGGTGCTGAGCTTGCTGATCATCGGGTCGTAGAACATGGGCACCTCGACGCCCTCGTAGACGCCGCTGTCGTCCCGCACGTTGCGGCCGCCGGGGGCCTTCAGGAAGGTGATCCGGCCCGGGCTGGGCATGAAGTTCTTGTCCGGGTCCTCGGCGTAGACGCGGCATTCCATGGCCCAGCCGTGGAGGGGGATCTCCTCCTGGGCGAGGGGAAGCTTCTCGCCGCGGGCCACGAGGATCTGCCACTTCACCAGGTCCAGGCCCGTGATCCACTCGGTGACGGGATGCTCCAC
>DASVZU010000042.1:0-1825 GCA_036391515.1 Holophagaceae bacterium | reverse complement strand
GGACGCGGAGGGCCCTGTGGTGGGCTGCGTGCTGGATCCCCTGCGGGACGACTGCTTCCTGGCCGTGCGCGGGATGGGCGCCACCTGGAACGGCAAGCCCATGCGCGTCTCCCAGCACCCGGGCCTCGATGGAGCCTTCCTGGCCACGGGCTTCGCCTACCAGCTGGGCGACCGCTGGCCCGCCTTCAACGCGGCGCTCGGCCGCGTCTTTCCCCGGGCCAAGGGCATCCGCCGCGCCGGCAGCGCCGCCCTCGACCTGGCCCACACCGCCTGCGGCATCTTCGACGGCTACTTCGAACTGGGCCTCAAGCCCTGGGACCTCGCCGCCGGCGCCCTGCTCGTGCAGGAGGCCGGTGGCGTCATCACCGACTGGGAGGGTGGGCAGGCCTGGTTCGAGACGGGGAACCTGGTGGTGGGGAACCCGGCCGTGCAGCGGGAGCTGCGGGCCGAGCTGGCTTGAGGTCCCGGTGGCCGAGGGGGTCACGGAGTGACCTGCGCCCCGGATCCCGATCCGGCCCGGAACGCAGCTACTCGAGAAGCTTTGTGTCGCGGCTCTTCCTCTGCCGTTCAAGGGCTGCAGTATCGACCTCCAGGAGGTGTCCGGCGGCGGCATGGATCTTCTCTGGCTTGATGGCCTTCCAGAGGGAGGGATCCTCGGCTGCAGAGGCATTCCCGAACACTGCCAAGGACAAATCCCGGATCACTCGGTCGTTGGCGAAGGGGTGGGGCGTCTCCCGGCGGCGGCTTCTCCTCGAAGCGAAGGTCTGGAGCAGATCCTGGAGGGTGTCACGGGCCAGGGCCAGTTCCACGAGCTTCGCCCGGTATTCCAACTCGGGCTGTTCCAGCCCCGGGAAATGCGCCCCGTCGAAGAAATGCTGGGCCTCGTGTCCGAGATAGCTCACGCGGAAGGCTTCGGACTCCAGGTCGTAGCTGTCCCTGTCGCAGTAGAGCGCTTCGGGTGTGGTCCAGCCTCCTGGGTAGAAGCGGCCACAGGTCGCATAGCCCTCCCAGCCATGCAGCAGGTACCCGGACAAGAACACCACCTTCGTGGGCTGGGAACCATGGGGCAGGTCCACCAGGTAGGTATGGGAGGTTTCGGTCTGCCAGAGAAGGAGGTCGTAGTAGGGGGCGGTCACGCCTCGGATCGAGTGGAGTCCCCTGGCTTCAAGCAGGGGACCTAGGGATTCCGTCACCTGGTCGAGGTTCAGGGCTTTCCAGGAACCTTTCATCCGGAAGTGGATCAGGATCTCCTGGAGATCTGCGAGCAGACTGGAACGAGCCTCGGACTGGGGTTTCCGTTGGAGCAGGCTGTCGGTCCAGTAGCGGAGGTAAGCCTTGGCCAGGGCCTCGGCAAACGGGTCGGCCAATCCTGGATCGGGAGGGACCTGGTTCGAGAACCGGGCAAGGAGGCATCCGCGCCGGTCCCGGTCCTGGGGGCTGAGCGCTACCGGTGGAATGGCCTTCAGGAGCGCCAACCCGGCTCGCATATCCCCTTGAAGGGCCTCGGCATCCGCCTCCGCCATGGTGGGAGGCGCCGCAGGGCGGGCGATCGGGACTGATGGCGCCGGCGGCTGGGCCCCGAGGCTCACCAGGAGGCCCATGAGCAGGGCCGCAGCATGAACACGCATTCGAGCCCCGGAAATGGGAAGGCCACGGGATTCCCGCAATCCTCATCCTGGGTGAGGTCCTGTTCGGCTACGCCTCGCCTTTCCGGCTGCCCACGACCACGTAGGTGCAGAGGGCGGCGAGGGCGACGATGGCGATCCACTCGCCCAGGGCCCCGCCGGCGGAAGCTTCGCTGAGGAGGGGGAATCCCTCGGGCCAG
>DASVZU010000041.1:0-4516 GCA_036391515.1 Holophagaceae bacterium | reverse complement strand
GACACCCAGGCCCTGCTGGCCCGGGGCGACAGCATCGGCGTCTTCTACGTGGAGAGCCCCGCCACGCGCCAGCTCCAGCAGCGGGTGGGGGCAGGCGACTTCGAGACCCTGGTGATCCACTCCAGCCTCATCCGACCCGCGGCCTACCGCTGGGTGGACCGCTACGTGAAGCGCCGCCGGGGCGAGGAGGTCTGGGAGCCCAGCGATCCGGTCTTCAGCGAGCTGCTCTCCGAGAGCCATGGCGTGCTGGTCTACCAGGAGGACGTCCTCAAGGTCTGCGTGGCCCTGGCGGGCTGGAGCCACTTCGAGGCCGACCAGCTCCGCAAGCTGCTGGGCAAGCCCGACTGCGAGAAGAAGCTGCCCTACTTCGAGGCGCGCTTCCGCCGGGGCTGCGAGGAGCGCGGCGTGCGGCCCGCCACCGTGGACGAGGCCTGGGACATGATCCGCACCTTCCAGGGCTACTCCTTCTGCAAGCCGCACTCGGCCAGCTACGCCCAGGTGAGCTTCGAGAGCGCCTGGATCAAGGCCCACCACCCGGCTGTGTTCTTCGCATCCGTCATCACCAACCAGGGCGGCTACTACCCCGCCATCGCCTACCTGGGCGACGCCCGGCGCCACCGCCTGGTGGTGCGGGGACCCGACGCCAACGCCTCGGCCTGGGCCTTCACAGCCGAGGGCGAGCAGGCCCTCCGCGTGGGCCTCCTGCAGGTGAAGGGCGCCCGCGAGGCGGAGGTGCGCGCCCTGCTGGAGGAGCGCGAACGGCATGGCCCCTTCGAGCACCTGGACGACCTGCTGGGCCGCACGGCCCTCTCCGTGACCACCGCCGAGGCCCTCTGCGCCGCCGGGGCCTTCGACCGCTGGGCCCCGGATGGCGACCGCACCCGCCTGATGTGGGCGCGGCTGGGCGGCGTGCCTGCCGGCGTGCGCCCCCGGCCCACGGACCCCTTCGACCGCGCCGACCTGGAGCTGGAGACCATGGGCCTCACCCTGGAGCTCCACCCCGCCGCCCTCGCCCGTGTGCGGAAGGGCGGCGGCCCCGACCGCGCCGCGGAGGTGGTCCGGCCCGGCCGCGACCTCCGCTTCTGGGCGCTGGTGGTGGCCGACAAGGACGTCGCCACCGGGCAGGGCCAGCGCATGCAGTTCGTCACCTTCGAGGACGAGACCGGCCTCGCCGAAGCCGTCGCCTTCCCCCCCGTCCTCAAGCGGCGGCAGCGCCCCTACCGCGTCGGCGACATCGTCCCCGTCCGTGGCCGCACCACCCTCCAGGACAAGCTGCCCGTCCTTGAAGTGGGATGAGGCCCTACAATCACCCAACCCGTCGCGAAGGACGCCATGCCTGCCCGGAAATCCGCGCAACCCTCCCAGGAACCGCCTGCCCAGCCTGGCGGGGAATTCCTCCTCTACACGACCGAGGATGGTCGGCGCCGCATCCAAGTGCGACTGGACGGTCAGATGGTCTGGATGACCCTCAAGGGGATGGCCGAGCTGTACCAGACCACATCCGCCAACATCAGCCAGCACATCGCCCACATCTATGAGGAAGGCGAGCTGATCCCGGAGGCAACTGTTAAGCATTACTTAACGGTTCAATCCGAAGGCCAGCGGCAGGTCCGGCGCGACCTGGCCCATTACCATCTCGACATGATCCTGGCGGTGGGCTACCGGGTCCGATCTCTGCGGGGCACCCAGTTCCGCCAGTGGGCCACGGGGCGTCTCTCCGAGTTCCTGGTGAAGGGCTTCACCCTGGATGATCAGCGGCTCAAGGAGGGCCGGGAGGGTGGCGGGGATTACTTCGATGAGCTGCTGGAGCGCATCCGGGACATCCGGGCCTCGGAACGCCGCTTCTACCAGAAGATCACGGACATCTACGCGAGGTGCAGCGTCGACTATGACCCCCATGCCGAGCAGACCCACGCGTTCTACGCCACGGTCCAGAACAAGCTCCACTGGGCGATCCACCGCCATACGGCTGCCGAGCTCATCCAGGCCCGGGCCGATGCCAGCAAGCCGAACATGGGCCTCACCACTTGGGAGCGCGCACCCACCGGGCGCATCCGGAGGCATGACGTGGGCGTGGCCAAGAACTACCTCACCGAAGAGGAACTGGCGGCGCTCAACCGCATCGTGACCATGTATCTCGATTACGCCGAGGAGCAGGCCACAAGACGGCATGCGATGACCATGCGGGACTGGGCGGACAGACTGGACGCCTTTCTCCAGTTCAACGAGCGCGACGTCCTGCAGGATGCGGGCCGTGTGTCCGCAGAGCTTGCCCAGCGGTTGGCCGAGGCGCAATTCGAGCATTACCAAGCCCAGCAGCGCCTCAGGGAAGCCGCTGAGCCCAGTTCCGATTTCGATCGGGCTGTGGTCCGTGTGAAGGATCTAGCTGGCAAGCGCCGAAAACCCTGACCGGCCCGAAGAACACCGATAAGAATGGTGAAGGCATGGGGCGGCCCGGCCGGCGGCGGGGCGGCGTCAGGGAACGACGCCGGTGGCCGGTCGGGGCCTGCGTCCCCGCGAGGCCAGGGCCGCGAGGGTGCCGTTGAGTAGGACCAGGTAGGCCACGAACGCGGTGGCCTCGAAGGTGTGGGCCTGCACCGACAGGAGGCTGATGCCGAAGCCCACGGCGCTGACCGCATAGGCCACCCAGCTTTCGGACCGGGGATGGCGGTAGGCCTTGAGGAGGGTGGGGACGCTCGCCAGCCCATCGGCCAGCAGCGAGAAGAGCAGGGCCAGGTTGGGCTCGTGGGTGAGGGCCCACAGGAGGAGGCCGAGGACCGCCGCCGCCATCAGGCCATAGTCGCGGGGTTCGGTCTTCCAGTAGGCGTTCCGGTTGAAGAAGGAGGCCGCGACGACCAGCAGCGGCGTCAGGCCCGCCACGAAGGACGCCCAGGACACCCCCGCGACCCCCTGCGCCCGCTGCGCCAGGAAGATGACCATGGGGAAGAGCCCCCACAGCAGCCACGTGATGCGGTTCGGCTGCGCCCGGCCGACCAGCGTCTCGGCCAGGTAGTAGCACCCGCCCAGCGAGCCGATGAGGGCCCCTACGATCGCGCAGGATTCGGGAAGCATGGCGGAGCCAGAAGAAAGCGGATGGGTGGAGGGGTGAGGCTAGGGGCGGAGGATCTTATCCATGGCCTTGCCCTTGGCCAGCTCGTCGATGAGCTTGTCGAGGTACCGGACCTTCTGCGTGAGGGGATCGGAGATGTCCTCGACCCGGACCCCGCAGACGGTGCCCTTGATCTGGGCGCTGTTCGGGTGGATCCGGGGCGCCTGGTCGAAGAAGGCCTGGAAATCGATGGCCACGCGGGCATGCAGGGCGAGCTGGTCGCGGTCATAGCCCGTCAGCCAGCAGATGATGGCGTCGACCTCCTCCCGGGTCCGCCCCTTGCGCTCGGCCTTCTGGACATAGAGCGGGTAGACGGTCGTGAACAGCAGCTTGGCGATGTCTCGTTGGGACATGGGGCCCTCGCGAAGGTCGGTCGGGTGGATCGGGCGGCGGGTCCAGGGCGGGGATCTACCCGACCTTCAACGGCCCGGCGGCCGTGTAGGTGTTGAGGAGGATGCCGGAAGGCAGGGCCTGCGTGCGGACGAGCGCGAAGGCGCGGGCCGGGGTCCCCTCCGCAAAGAGGCGCTTCCCCGTGCCCAGCAGGACCGGATAGACCGCCAGCAGGACTTCATCCGCGAGCCCCTGGTCGAGCAGCAGGGAGGTCAGCGTGGAGCTGCCCGAGAGGATGAGGTCGGGACCGTCCTGCGCCTTGAGCTGGCGGAGGCGCCCGGGGACGTCCGGCCCCAGGCCCTCGAAGGGGCCCCAGGCCAGGCTTTCCGGACGGTGGGTCGCGACGTACTTGGTGGCCCCATTGATCCCGTCCGCCATCGGACTGCCCGGCGCCTTCGGCCAGAACCCCGACCAGAGGTCGTACGTGCGGCGCCCCAGCACCAGATCGAAGCTCCCCCCATAGGCCGCAAGCATCGCCTCCCGGCCCTCGGGCGTCCGGTAGGCCACCGTCCAGTCGCTGTACGGGAAGCCATCCCCATCCGCCGAGTGCTGGATCACCCCGTCCAGCGAGATGTGTTCGATGATCCTGAGCCTTCGCATGGGAGCCTCCGGGGCCGGGTGAGTTCAGGAGGGGCTGGGGCGACCAAACCTGGAAAAGCGGTACACCGATGAACACCGATAAAAGCTGATAAACACCGAAAAAGTTGATTAAAGCCGAACGGAATTGATCTGACCTGTCTGCACCAAAATGACAAGTGGAGCTGAGTAAGCGAATAAATGGGAAGGATCGGAAAGCAAGGCAGGCGGGGTCGGCGTTGAGCGGGGAGTTAGGCCTTTCAGTCTGGAATTAAAACCTTGTATTCAGTTTCACTAATTGAGGCTTCCTTTATGCCAACATGGCTCAAGTCACAATTCAATATTATTGTATCTTTAATTCTGCTTTTATTCAAATCAGACATCCTGCTTCCCAAAATAATGTTCTTAATTGCTTTTGGTGGAAATTTAAACAAATGTATC
>DASVZU010000040.1:0-1836 GCA_036391515.1 Holophagaceae bacterium | reverse complement strand
TGGTGTTCTAGGGTTGGGTCGCCAGCGCCCCAAGGCGGATCCTAGGAGCGTGTCCAAGTAATCGATAGGGGCTGCATTGGTGGCAAAGGGCGTTCAGGCAAGGAAGCGGGCGCAGAGCGGTGCAGGCACACCGTTCACCATCCACAACACGGATAGGGCCGCATCGGCGAAGCCGATGGCGGGGGCGGAGCCCCGAGGGTCTAAGACCCGAGCCAAGCCCGGTGACGCCGCATGGATGCCCTTTGCCCTCAACCCCTCGGGCAGAGGTGGCAGCCGTCGGGATGCCGCGTCAAGCTCCTCGACCTTGGGCCCACCAGATATCTGTTCGTCTCGCGTATCGGCGCAGCCGATACCGAGAGGGCCTTCGTCGCTTTCCTCGCCTCCCTCGGCTGGCACCTCTGTGCAACCCCCACCCATGAGTTGGACACGCTCCTAGACCGGATCGCGGCCCTCCCGGAGCAGCCGCCAGGCCACGACACCCAGCCCCAGGATTGCCAGCCCCGCCACCCATGGGATCCAGGGGCGCGATCGGGCGGCGGCATCCACCCGCCGGGGCAGGCCGTCGGGATCGGGGCGTTCGGGGCCGAGGCCCAGGGGCTCGGCCGCCAGCAGGAGGCGGCTCGAGGGAAGGGCCCCGAGGTCCCCAGGCGCGGGCTTCGCCTCCCCGCCGAGGTGAAGGCAGTAGGCCACCCCCTTTTCGGCGGGAAAGAGCAGCGCTTCGCGGTGCAGCCGGACCTTCACGGACACCGGCTGCGCGCCCTCCGGAAGCCGCAGCAGGAGGTCCTGGGCCAGGGTCGGGGGCAGGTCCACCCGCGTGGCCCGGGATCCCAGGGCCGGCAGGTTCCAGAGCAGGGCCGAGGCCAGCGGCCCGCCCTCCCCCTGAGCCGGGCACACTTCGACCCGAAGCGGCGCCGCGGGCGGAGCCAGGACGACCTCCAGCCCCGTGATTCGATCCGGGGCGCCCAGGCTCACCCGCCAGCTCCCGGGCCGTCCCGCCACGGGCGCCAGGGCCGCGTCCTCCTGGAGGTGGGGCGAGATCGCCTCCGGCGGCGTCTCGGCCCACGCCCGCAGGCCGAGGATCCGGGGGACCCGCCCCTGCTCCGGGCGAAGGGAGAGGCGGTAGCGGTCGCCGTCCCAGGGCAGGCGAAGGCTCGTCCGGTGTCCCGAAGGCGAGAGGTCATAGACGTGGTCCTCCGCCTCGTAGGCCAGGAATTCGCCGCCCGCCCGCTGGCGCGCCGCCACCACGGTCGCCACCCAGGGCGCCTGGCCCTGCAGGTCCAGATCGAGGCGAAGCCGGGCCCGCTCGCCCACCTCCCATCCCGCCGGAAGCTGGAGCTCGAAATCCGCCGTGGGACGGCCCTGGTCGTCGGTTCCGAGGTTCAGGTGCCGAAGCTCCAGGGGCTGCGGCGCCCAGAGTCCCTCGCGCCCCCTCAGGAACGGCACGCTGCGCCCTTCAGCGTCCGAGATCCAGAGCCCTCGGCTGTCCCGCTGCGCGGGGGCATCCAGCACGACGCGGGCCCAGCCGCTCTGGAAAGGCGGGGCCAGGTCGCGCCGAACCAGTCGTGGCGCAGGCTGGGAGCAGGCCATCGCCCCCACCAGCGCCACCAGGCCACCCAGCCGCTTCGGGCCCGCCCGCCTCATGCCTCCTCCTCCGGATGGCTCCGTCGCGCCAGGACGGCGGCCGCCATGCCGATGGCACCCACGCCCAGGAAGGCGACGGCCCTCAGCGGCGTGTCCGCGGTCGCCAGATCCGACAGCAGGAGCTTCGCCGCCGCCACCCCCATCCAGGCGTAGCCCGCCCCCATCCAGGCGCGACGGGCCTCCCCGACGCGCCCC
>DASVZU010000039.1:0-14996 GCA_036391515.1 Holophagaceae bacterium | reverse complement strand
GGCCCACCGCTGGGATGGCGAGGACTGACGCGGCTTCCGGGTTACACTGGAGGCGCGGAGGGCCCATGAAGGTGCGCGTGTCGGTGCAGTTGAAGCCAGGGATCCTGGATCCCCAGGGCAAGGCGGTGGAGCAGGGCCTCCACGGCTTCGGGTTCGCGGTGGACCACGTCCGCATCGGCCGGCTCATCGAGATGGACGTCCCGGGCTCGGATGCCGCGGAGGTGAAAGCCAAGGCCCAGGCCATGTGCGACAAGCTGCTGGTGAACCCGGTGATGGAGAAGGCCTCCATCGAGGTGCTCTGATGCGGGTGGCCGTGCCGGTCTTCCCCGGCTCCAACTGCGACCATGATGCCCTGCACGCCTGCGGCACGGTGTTCGGCTGGGACACGATCCCCGTCTGGCACCAGGAGACCCGGCTGCCCGAAGGCACCGATCTGGTCTTCATTCCCGGCGGCTTCAGCTACGGCGACTACCTGCGCTGCGGCGCCATCGCGGCCCTCGCGCCGGTCATGGCCGACGTGAAGCGCCACGCGGACCAGGGCGGCCTGGTGCTGGGCGTGTGCAACGGCTTCCAGATCCTCTGCGAGGCCCAGCTGCTGCCCGGCGCCCTGCTCCGCAACGCCACCCTCCGGTTCATCCACCAGGACGTGCACCTGCGGGTGGAGCGGACCGACCTGCCCTTCACGGCCGCGATGAAGGCCGGCGAGGTGTTCAAGGTTCCCATCGCCCACGCCGAGGGGAACTTCACCCTGGAGCCCTCCGACCTGGCGGACCTGGAGGCCCGGGGCGGGGTGGCCTTCCGCTACTGCTCCGCCTCGGGAGAGATCGGCGAGGACCATGTGCCCAACGGCGCCATGAACGGCATCGCGGGGATCGTGAACGTCCGGGGGAACGTCCTGGGCATGATGCCGCATCCCGAGCGGGCGGTGGATCCCCGCCTGGGCCCCACGGGCGGCCTGGGCATCTTCCGGAGCCTGGAATCGGCCCTGGCCAGGAGATAGATCAGGGGTTTGTTAAATTTCCATGCGCGGGGGGAAGAATTCCTGTCATCCTTCCTGGGCACCCCGATGGGTATGTCTATTTCTTCCCTCGCCATGACCGATACCGAAGCCAAGAATCTCCAGACCTTCACCAGCGGACCGCTCCGCCTGGCCATCCTCAAGCGCGACCCCGTGCCCGCGAAGCTGCTGCCATCGCGCGACGCGTGGACGCTGCTGCAGCCCACCCACGCCGTGCGGGTCTGCACCGGCGAGGACCGCGAGGAGGGCGTCATCCGCTCTGGCGACCTGGCCCTGCTGCTGCCGGGCTTCGGGCACACCCTGAAGCGGCACCACCCCAGCACCCACTTCGGGTTCACGGCCCTGTTCCTGGAGGGGCCCTTCCCCGAGCCCCTGCTCTCCTCGCTGCAGAACCCGCCCCGCAAGTGGCAGGAGGCCAGCTTCGCCGTGCTGCGGAGCCTCAGCCTCAAGCAGCTGTTCAACATCTTCTCCCAGGAATTGAGCAATCCCGACGGCGTGCAGCTCATGACGCGGGAGCTCTTCCTCATCCTCCTGGGTGCCGAACTGGCCCGCCTGACCGAGAAGGAGGACCGGGGCCGGTTCCCCTACCGCCTGAACCGCTCCACGCTGCAGCTGGTGCTGGACCACATGGAGGCCCAGATCGGCTCCAAGAACAGCGTGCCCGAGCTGGCCACCATGGCCCGCTGCACGCCTGACCATTTCATCCGCCTGTTCCGCGAGGCCACCGGCACCACGCCCCACCAGTACCTCATCGAGCGCCGCCTCCAGCGCGCGGTGACCCTGCTGGCCAACGGCGAGCGCCCCAGCGACGTGGCGAAGATCCTCGGCTTCTACGATGCCAGCGCCTTCACCCGCGCCTTCAAGCGCCGGTTCAGCGTGCCTCCGAGCGAGTACGCGCAGGAGGCCTACGAGCGCCAGTTCCCGCGCAAGAAGGATTGATAGGCCACCGGCGCATCCATCCTGTGCGAGGTCGGACATGACATCGAAGGCCCTGATCCTGCTCACGCCCCTGCTCCTGGCCTGCGGGCGGCCGGTCGCCGATGTCCTGCGCCAGCAGCCTGCTCCGGTCCTCTCCCTGGAACTGTCCCTGCCGGAAGGCCCCGGGCAGGCCGAGCTCAAGCGCGCCTATCTCTCCGCCTTCCGGGAACGCTTCGGCCGGGGGCTGGACGCGGAGGGGACCGCCTCCGCCGCGGAGCGCATCCAGCTGATCCTGATGATCGGAAGCCGCTCCTCCCAATCCGAATCCGACGCCAAGCGGGACCGCACGGCGGACCAGCTGAGCTCGGTGGCGGCGGGCTCGCCCTTCGGCCTCATCCACAGTGCGGCCGGGCCCAGGTCCAACTACGAGCAGCAGGTGGAACGCCTGGGCTACCGCCCCGGCGTCATCACGGGACAGGTGCTGGTGGTGAGGACCGGGAAGTCCAGCTTCCAGGAGTACCTCCGGCTGGATCCCATGCACATCATCAAGCGGATGCACTCCCTGGGCGAGGACGCCCGGAACCACGGGGGCATCGAAGCCGAGGAAGCGGATGCCGTGGCCCGGGAGACCCTTGCGCTGCTGAAGGAGAAGCTCGGCTGGGTCCCGCCCCACGCCTGACGGCGGCCTCCGAGGGGCGCCTCGGGGCGCCCCTGCCCCGAGGCGGGTGAACGGTTACTTGGCGACCTTCTCGGTCACGGCCTTGGCCTTGGCGGCCCCCTTCTCCGTGCCCTTCCGGGTCCTGCCCTTGGCCTTGTCGCTGCCGGCCTTGGCGGCGCCCTCGCCCTTGGCGGTCGCGGCCTTCACCTTGTCCCCGGCCACGGGCACGCCGCCGGCCTTCGCGTCCACCTTGGCCTTGGCCTCCGTGGCCTTCTGGTCGGACTTGGCCTTGGCCTGATCGGCCTTCTCGTCCGCCTTGGCCTTGCCCTTGTCCACCATCGCGTCCGCCCTGCCCTTCAGGTCGGCCTTCGTGGGGACCTGCGCGGAAAGGGCCGCCGTCACCGCCATCAGCAGCGGGAGCATGAGCTTCATGGGAACCTCCTGAGGGAATCCGGTTATTCGGGCTTGCAGACCTTGCAGGGCTTGTAGCCGGCCTTGGCGGCCTCGGCGGCGCTGGCGAAGCTCACGCGGTTCGCGGGCTTCATCTTGGCGACGAAGGTGCAGTCGGCCCGGTGGAAGGTCTTGGAATCCTTGTTGGCCACGATGGCCGAGGCGGCGGGGACCGCCTTGGCGGCCGGAGCCGGCTTCGCAGCGGCCACGGGCTTGGCGGCCGGCGCGGGGGCTGGAGCTGGAGCGGGAGCGGCCTTCGCTTCCTTGGCGGCCTTCTTGGCGGCCTTCTTCTCGGCCTTGGTCTGCGGAGCCGGCGCAGGTGTCTGGGCCACGGCCAGCACGGACGTGGCGAGCAGCAGGGCGAACAGCAGGCGGTTCATGATGTCTCCTTGAGTGGCTGCCCCAGGGTCCTGCCCCGGAGAGGCGCTGTCAAATCAGGCCTTCTCCTCGGCGGTGGCCCGGAACCGGGGCACCCGCCGGGCCTGGCGAACCTGCTCGAAGGCGTAGGCCAGGGGCAGGAGCTGGGCCTCCTGCCAGGGGCCCGCCACGAAGGAAAGACCCACGGGAAGGCCGAAGACGAAGCCGGCGGGCACGGTGATGTGCGGACAGCCCGCCACGGCCGCGGGGCTGGAGAAGCTGAGGCCCGAAGAGCTGTCGCCGTTCACGTGGTCGATGAGCCAGGGCGCGCCGCTGGTGGGCCCCACGAGGGCCTGGAGCTGTTCCTTCTGCAGGAGGTCCGTGATCCCCTGCCGGGCCTGGGCGCAGGTGGCCAGGGCCTTCAGGTAGGCCGGATCCGTGAGGGGCCCCTTGGCCAGGGCCTGCTGCACCAGCTCCTGCCCGAAGAAGGGCATCTCCACGTCCTTCCTCGCCTCATTGAAGGCCTGGAGGGTGGCCAGGTCCTTCACGGCCCCGCCCCGGCCCGCGAGGTAGGCCTCCAGGTCGGCCTTGAACTCGTAGAGCAGCACCTCGAATTCGGCCTCCTCGTAGGCCGCCGACTTCAACTCCACCTCCACCAGCGTGGCCCCCCGGGCTTTCAGCAGATCCAGGGCCGGCCGGATGACGGCGTCCACGTGGGGCTGCTGACCCAGCAGGTTCTTCACCACACCGAGGCGGGCACCCTTGAGGCCGTCGATGTGGAGGTAGCGCGTGTAGTCCGGCTGGACCTGGGCCTGGGCCGTGGCCGGATCCCGGGGATCCACCCCCGCCAGGGCGCCCAGCAGGATGGCGGCGTCGCGCACCGTCCGGGCCATGGGGCCCGCCGTGTCCTGGGTGTGGGAGATGGGGATGATGCCCGCGCGGCTCACGAGGCCCACCGTGGGCTTGAAGCCCACCAGGCCGCAGGCGCTGGCGGGACTCACGATGGAACCGTCCGTCTCCGTACCCACGGCCGCGGCGCAAAGGCTGGCCGCCGCCGCCACACCGGAGCCCGAGCTGGAGCCGCTGGGTGTGCGATCCAGGGCGTAGGGGTTCCGCGTCTGCCCACCCCGGCCGCTCCACCCGCTGCTGCTGTGGGTGGATCGGAAGTTGGCCCACTCGGAGAGGTTCGTCTTGCCGAGGATCACCGCGCCCGCCAGCCGCAGCCGGAGGGCCACGGTGGCGTCCTGTCTCGGCGCAGGCGCGTCCGCCAGGGCCAGGGAGCCGGCGGTGGTCTTCATGCGGTCCGCGGTGTCGATGTTGTCCTTGATGAGCACAGGGATGCCGTGGAGCGGGCCCCGCACCTTCCCGGCCTTGCGCTCAGCATCCAGGGCCCGGGCGATGGCGGGCGCGTCGGGATTGAGCTCGATCACCGAGTTCAGCCGGGGACCGGCGACGTCATAGGCCGCGATCCGGGCCAGGTACTTCTCCACCAGCTGCTCGGAGGTCCAATGGCCCTCGGCCATGCCGGCCTGCAGCTGGTCGACGGTGGCCTCCTCCAGCACCAGCCCCTTCGGGACCGGTGCGGCCTCCAGCTGCGGCGCCAGGGCGGCGGTGGCTCCCGCGGCCAGGGCGGCCTGGAGGAAGGTGCGGCGGTCGAGGGCGAAGGCATCACGGGTCATGTCGCACTCCGGCTGGGGTGGGACCAGGATGACAGGCCCGCCAGGAAGGAGGCCACCGCCAGCCACCGGTCCCAGGCTGCCACTGGCCGATCTAAAGAAATCCGGGGACAGCGGCAGGCCTATCTTTCCTCCAGGAGGCCCGCCCCATGCTCACCTTCATCCTCTGGCTCATCCTCCTGGTGGTCTGCTGGCCCCTGGCCCTGCTGGCGCTGGTGCTCTACCCCCTGGTCTGGCTGGTGCTGCTGCCTTTCCGCCTGCTGGGCTTCGCCGTGGAGGGCGCATTCGGCCTCGTGAAGGGCCTGTTCCTCCTGCCGGCCCGGATCCTGGGCGGGCGCTGAGGGATCATGCTCCGGATCACACGCATCATCTACCTTCAGGTCTAGAATTTCGGGGTCCATGGAGGCCCCGTGTTCACCAGCTTCGAGCAGGCCCGGCAGCACGTGCTGGCCCGGAACATCCGGATGATCGACCTCGTGTTCAGCGACCTGTGGGGCCGCTGGCACCACGTGAGCATCCCCGCCTCCCAGTTCACGGAGCAGCTGATGCGGGACGGGGTGGGCTTCGACGGCTCCAGCGTGGGGCTGAAATCCGTGAAGTCTGGCGACATGGTGCTGATCCCCGACCTGGCCACGGGCTACCACGACCCCTTCTGGGAGGAGCCCACCCTGGGCTTCATCTGCTCGGCCTTCGAGGCGGACACCCGGGCGCCCTTCCCGGCGGATCCCCGCAACATCGCCCTCCGCGCCGAGGCCCACCTGAAGGCGACGGGCATCGCCGACGAGAGCATCTGGGGCCCGGAATACGAGTTCTACATCTTCGACAAGGTGAGCTACGAGAACGGCGTGAATACGGCCTCCTACCGCGTGGACAGCCGGGAGGCCGACTGGCACAGCGCCGAGGGTGGCCATGGCCATCTGATCCCCCTCCACGGCGGGTACCACGCCATGCCGCCCAAGGACCAGCTCTACAACCTGCGGGCGGAAGTCTGCGGGGAGCTTGCGCGCATGGGTGTCGAGGTGAAGTACCACCACCACGAGGTGGGTGGCCCGGGCCAGTGCGAGATCGAGACCCCCCTCTTCCCCATGCTGAAGGCCGGCGACGCCACGCAGATGGTGAAGTACGTGGCGAAGATGGTGGCCCACCGCCGGGGCCAGACGGCCACCTTCATGCCCAAGCCCCTCTACGGCGAGGCTGGCAGCGGCATGCACTTCCACCAGCTGCTGATGAAAGGTGGCCGGAACCTCTTCTACGATGCGGAGGGCTACGGCTGCCTCAGCCAGGAGGCCCTCTGGTACATCGGCGGCATCCTCGCCCACGGCCCGGCCCTGCTGGCCCTGACGAACCCCAGCACCAACAGCTACCGCCGCCTGGTGCCCGGCTTCGAGGCACCGATCAGCGCCTTCTTCTCCCTGGGCAACCGCTCCGCCGCCATCCGCGTGCCGAAGTACGCCGACCGCCCCGAGACGGCCCGCTTCGAGTTCCGCCCCCCCGACGCCACCTGCAACGTCTACCTGGCCCTGGCCGCCCAGCTCCTGGCGGGGCTCGATGGCATTCAGCGGCGCCTGGATCCCACGGCCCTGGGCTTCGGGCCCATCGACCAGAACATCTTCGGCTGGACCGAGGAGCAGCGCCGGAAGATCCGGAGCCTGCCCACCAGCCTCACCGAGGCCTGCGACGCCCTGGAGGCCGACATGGATTTCCTCCTGGAAGGCGATGTCTTCGACCGCCTCCAGCTGGAGGACTACCTGGTGCAGCTCCGCATCCGGGAGGCCGCCGTACGCAACCGGCCGCACCCCTACGAGATGGCCCTCTACTTCGAGGCGTGAACCGGCTTCCTCTTCTGGAGCGGGCGCATGAACTCGAAGGCCAGGTAGTTGATCCCCTTCCCTGCCACGGGACCCGCGCCCTGGACCGTCACCTGGTCCTTGCCGGCGCCGGGGATGAAGGCCGGACGGATGTAGGCCAGGCCCTTCGCCTGCTTGGCCTCCACCTCCAGGGCCGCGGCGGCCTTCTCGAGGTTGAAGCCCGTCTGGGCCTTGAGGGCCGCCAGGCGGCGGAGCTGGCGGGCGGCCTCCTGGTAGCCGCCGGCCACGTTCTTGCTGAAGTCGGGAAGCCCCTTGGCTTCCAGCCGGAAGGTCAGCATCACCGCCCGGCAGCCCCAATGGGTGATGGTGAGGGCATCGCCGCCCTCCAGCACGGCGGCCTCCGTGGCCTCGCGGGCCGCGGTCTTCTTGAAGGTGTCCGAAGCCACGCCCGCCTGGGGGGCCTTCAGCACCGGCCTCGGGATGGGGCGCAGGCAGTGGTCGCCGGGCTTCCCGGCCGGAGCCTTGGGCGCAGGGGCCGCCTGGAGGAGGTTCAACCCAAGGGCCAGGCAGGAAATGACAGTCAGGGCACGCACGCGCATGGAGGCTCCGGGGACGAAAGGGCTGCCCGGACCAGACCCGGCCGGGACGATTCCCCTTGTAACAGGGGATCCGGCCCTCCGGAAAGGATCCGGGTCACCTTTCCGGCATTCAGCCCAGGGCCGCCTCCAGGGCCTCCCCATGGAGGCCCTTCAGTCCGGCAGCCTCCGCATCCACCAGCGGCTGGCCGTCCACGGCCACGGTGATGCGGGGACCGCCGGTGGTGCCGATCTTGGCCAGGGGCACGCGATGGGTGCGGCAGAGGGTGGCGAGGCTCGACTCGGCCTCGGGCGACACGCTCACCACGATGCGGCCGGCGGTCTCGCCGAAGAGGAGGCTGTCCAGGCGCAGGACGCCCTTCGAAAGCATCAGCTGGCAGCCCATGCCCTCGCCGTCCCTGGCGCCGAAGGCGCTCTCCAGGACCGCCACGAGCAGCCCCCCCTCGCTGGTGTCGTGGGCGCTGCGGATGAGGCCCAGGCGGATGCCTTCGCGGACGCAGGCCTGGAGCCGGTGCTCCTCGTCGAGCCGAAGCTCGGGGCAGGCGCCCTGAACCTTGCCCGTGCGCAGCTTGAGGTACTCGCTGCCGCCCAGCTCGTCCCGGGTCTCGCCCAGGAGGAAGATGCCGTCGTGCTCGGCGCGGAAGCCGGCGCCGCAGATGCGGTTGCCCACCTTCGAGAGCGCGGTGGCATCCGGCGCGTCCACGGCCACCGGGCCGGCGCAGTCCTCCACGAGGCCCACCGCCGCGATCATGGGCGTGGGGAAGATGCTCTGGCCCTCGGTGTCGTTGTAGAGGCTCACGTTGCCGGAGACGATGGGCACGTCGAGGGCCAGGCAGGCCTGGCGGATGCCCAGGCAGCCCTGCTCGAAGGTCCACATGTTCTCGGGCTTCTCGGGATTGCCGTAATTGAGGCAGTCCGTGAGGCCGATGGGCTCGGCGCCCACGCAGGCCAGGTTGCGGCAGGCCTCGGCCACGGCGTGGGCCGCGCCCCAGAAGGGATCCAGGAAGCAGAAGCGGCTGTTGCAGTCGCTCGACATGGCCACGGCCTTGCCCGTGTCCTTTCCGGACTCGTCCTTCACGCGGATGATGCCCGCATCGCCGCGGCCCATGCCCAGGAGCGTGTTGCTGCGCACGGTGCCGTCGTACTGCTCGAAGATCCACCGCTTGCTGGCCACCGTCGGCGCCGCGAGGACCTGGCGCAGGGTGCGCTCCACCTCCGCGGGCTGCAGGTCCGCGGGCAGCGGCACGGAATTGACGGCTTCCAGGTAGCCGGGGCGCTGCCGGGGCCGGTCGTACTTGGGCGCGGCGTCCACGAGGGGCTGGATGGGCAGGTTGATGACCGGCGCTCCGTGCCAGCTGCCGATGAAGCGGCCGCTGTCGGTGACCTCCCCCACCACGCAGGCGTCGAGGCCCCACTTGTGCAGCACAGCGATGATCTTCTCCTCGCAGCCGGGCCGGGCCACCAGGAGCATGCGCTCCTGGCTCTCGCTGAGCATGAGCTCGAAGGGCGTCATGCCCTCTTCCCGCTGGGGCACCTGGTCCAGGCGGATCTCCAGGCCCGTGCCGGCGCGGCTGGCCATCTCGAAGCTGCTGGACGTGAGGCCCGCGGCGCCCATGTCCTGGATGCCGATGACCCAGTCGGTCTGGAAGATCTCGAGGCAGGCTTCGAGCAGCAGCTTCTCCGTGAAGGGGTCGCCCACCTGCACCGTCGGGCGCTTCTCCTCGCTGCCCTCGCCGAACTCCGCCGAGGCCATGCTGGCGCCGTGGATGCCGTCGCGGCCCGTCTTGGAGCCGATGTACATCACCTTGTTGCCCACGCCCGACGCGAAGCCCTTGAAGATCTTGTCCGATCGCAGCACGCCCAGGGTGAAGGCGTTCACGAGGATGTTGCCGTTGTAGCTGGCGTCGAAGGCGCAGTCCCCGCCCAGCATGGGGATGCCCATGCAGTTGCCGTAGCCGGCGATGCCCGCGGCCACGCCCTTGACGAGGCCCTTCATGCGGGGGGCGTCGATCTCTCCGAACCGGAGCGAGTTCAGGTTGGCCAGAGGCCGGGCGCCCATGGTGAAGACATCGCGCAGGATGCCGCCCACGCCGGTCGCCGCGCCCTGGTAGGGCTCGATGAAGCTGGGGTGGTTGTGGCTCTCCATCTTGAAGGCCACGGCCCAGCCGTCGCCGATGTCCACCACGCCGGCGTTCTCGCCGGGGCCCTGGATCACGCGGGGTCCCTCGGTAGGCAGGTTCTTCAGGTGGACGCGGCTGGACTTGTACGAGCAGTGCTCGCTCCACATGGCGCTGAACACGCCCAGCTCGGGGTAGGTGGGCAGGCGGCCGTCCAGGAGTCGCAGGATGACCTGCCACTCGTCCTTCGAGAGGCCCAGTTCCAGGGCCAGGGATTCGGTGACGGCCGGTTCGTGCGCAGCGGACATGGAGGCTCCGGAAGCCTTGATTCTACCGGCCTCCGGCCCCATGAACGAGGCTTGACAGCGGCCTCAGGCCCCCTCCGGTTCCTTCGGCGCCATGGGCGATTCGCCCCCCTCGTAGGTCCGCCGGAGCACCCCCTGCACCAGCCGCTGGAAGAAGACCCCCCTGGCTGGGTTGAACACGATGGCCACGGCCGCCTTCAGCTCCGTGCCCAGCTCCAGCAGGGGCCCTCCCTCGATGCCTGTGCCGAGCAGAATGAAGGGCACGCGGCCCTGGAGCAGCTCGGCCATGGGCTTCAGGCGGCGGCGCTCGTCCAGGCCGAGGCTCGGCAGATGGAAGAAGACCAGGGCCGGATTCTGAGCGAAGGCCTCCTTCAGGGCCTGGGCAGTGGGGGGGACCCGATGCAGGGGCTGGAGGCCGCCCAGCAGATCCTGCAGGGTGGTCTCCAGGGCGGGATCGCCGGAAATGAGCACCAGCCCCCGGGGAAGGATCGAGACATTCCGGATGCCTTCCAGGGGCGTGGCCGCCTCCACCCCCCGGCGGCTGGCCCGGTCCCGGTCCTCCTCCCGGCGTTCGAAGACCCATCGGGAAAGGGGTTGCAGCACGTCCTCGTCCAGCTGGGGGACGAACTCAACGCCGAAGGTGCGGCCATGGCGATGGCGCAGCTTGACGGGCGAATTGATGCGGATGCCGTCGGTGAGCGGGATGGTCACGGCCATGGCTGAGCCGGGCTGGAGTTCCTCCTCGGCAAAATCACGGGTGCTGTAGATCCGGGCCCCGGTGGTGCTGATGTCCACCAGCGTGCCCACCGCAAGGTCGTACTTCGGGGTGCTGAAGGTGACGGGCACGCGGCCCACCCGCTCCACCCGGTACGAGCCCCGGTGGTCCTCCTCCTGCATGCTCTCCGGCACCGCCAACCGGAGGGTGCGCCGCCCGTCGACGATGCCGAACCCCCGGAGCTGGGTGCCAGCCTCCAGGAAACTGACGCCGTGGGGAAACCGCATCCGGAGGTCCGCGTTGCGGAGCCCGTAGGTGGCATCCTCCCGGCCCATGGTGGCCAGGATATGGATCTCCTGGCCCTCCAGCCGGAGGAAGGAGGTCTCGAAGCGCAGGTAGGGCGTCACGAGAATCAGCAGTTCCCGGCGTTCGCAGGCCCGGGCCAGGATCTCCTGGATCGTCTCCGCGTTACGGATCAGGTTGCCCGCCAATCGCCCTCCACGCTGCCATGTCCGGAATGCATGTCCCCATGATGGATGGGCTCCCGTAGACTGGAAAGCTCCGGATTTCAGCCCCATGACCCCGCCCCGCACCCTGCTCGCCTACAGCGCCCCCCGAAGCGGCTTCGGGGACGAGTGGATGACCTTCCTCCCCATCGGGCTGGGGTACCTGCAGGCCATGCTGAAGTCACGGGGGCTGCCCTGCCGGGTGGCGAACCTGAGCGGCAAGTCCCGCAAGGAGGTTCTCGCCTATTTCCGGGCACAGGCCCCGCAGGTGGTGGGCATCTCCATGTTCACCTTCAACCGCAAGCGGTCCTACGAGCTGCTCGCCTGGGCCCGCGAGGCCTGCCCGGAGGCCGTCCTCCTGGCCGGAGGCCCACACCCCACCCACCTGGCCGAGGAGGTCTTCGAGGACTCCCCGGCCCTGGATGCCATCGTGAAGGGCGAGGGGGAGCCCATCCTGCTCGGCATCGCTGAGCGCCTGAAGGCCGCGCCGCGCTCCGACCTCTGGAAGCGGACGCCTGGCCTCATCCTCCGCGAGGGCCCCACCCTGCCCCAGGCCCCCCTGGAGGACCTCGACACCATCGGCATCCCCGCCGAGCACCTGGAGGCCGACTTCCTCAATGACGTGGGCCAGCTGGCCTACCTCAGCACCAGCCTGGGCTGCCCGGCCACCTGCAACTTCTGCAACACGCCGGAATTCTGGGGCACCTCCATCCGCTTCCGCAGCGCCCCCTCCGTGCTCCGGGAAATGGCGCGTCTGCGCGAGACCCGGGGCCTCACCTACTTCAGCTTCCGGGACGACACCTTCACCGCCAACCGGGGCCGGGTGCTGGAGCTGATGGAGGGCATCCGGGCCAGCGGCCTGCATCCCCTCTGGAACTGCCAGAGCCGCGTGAACCTGGTGGACGAGGACCGGCTCGTGGCCATGAAGCGGGCCGGCTGCGAGTTCATGCAGTTCGGGGTGGAGCACGGCAGCGAGCGGGTCCTGGCCCTCCTCGACAAGGGCACGAACATGCGCCACGCGCGCAACGCCCTGGCCCTGGTCCGCAAGGTGGGCATGAACCTGGGCATCTACCTCATCACGGGCATCCCGGGGGAGACCTGGGAGGATGTGGAGCAGACCGCCGCCCTCATCCGCGACACTCGCCCCCAGGACTGCCAGATCAGTCCCCTGGCTCTCTACCCCGGCACCCGGATGTTCGACCAGTACCGCGCCGAGGGCCGCGTCCGGAAGGACTTCTACCGGGCCAGCGGCGATGCGGAGATCTTCGCCCGGGTGGATGCCCACACCGAGAAGGCCCTGCGCCACCTGGACCAGGCGGCCCAGCGGGCCAAGGCGAAATCCCGCTTCAGCCCCGCTGAATTCGCCGAGCAGAAGCGGTGGCTGGGCTTCTGCGCCGTGACGAACCTGCTTTGCGGCGAAGCCGCCGAGGAGGAGGGCCGCTGGACGGAGGCCGAGGCCGAATACGCGGAGATCGTCGCCCGGGAGCCCGGGAATCCCTGGGGCTTCATGAAGCGGGCCCTGCTCCGCGAGAAGCTGGGCCGCCAGGACCAGGCCCGAGCGGACCTCGCGGAGGTGCTGCTCCTCGCCCCCGGGAATCCCGAGGCCACGGAACTGGCCGCCCTGTGGGGGATGAAGCAGCCGAAGGCCCGGCGGAAGGGCCCCGCCCACGGCCCCACCGCCGAGATGAAGGGCGCAGAGGCCTACCTCAGCCGGCCGAAGATGTAGCCGGCAGGCCCACGGGCGAGGCCTCTTCCCGCCATGCCCGTCGCCAGGCCACCAGTCCCATGGTGCAGAGCACCTGGTAGACCACGTAGAGGGCACTGGTGACGTAGAGTCCCTTGTAGATCAGCAGACCGATGGAAAGGCAGTTGGCAGCGATCCAGACGCCCCAGTTCTCGATCCATTTGCGGGTCATCATGAACTGGGCGGCCAGGCTCAGGGCCGTGATGAGGGAATCGAAGACCGGCACCGTGCTGTTGGTGTAGTGCCGCAGCACCCAGGACAGGCCCGTGGTCGCCAGCGCCACGCCGGCCGCCAGGGCCAGGGCCGCCGGCACCGGGATCCGCCCCACGCTCAGGGCCCCGTGGTCGCGCCCGCCGTGCAGCCAGCTCCACCAGCCGTAGAGGGAGATGGCGATGTAGAAGCCCTGCAGGCCCACGTCCGCATAGAGTCCCGCCCGGAGGAACAGGACGATGAAGAGCAGGTTGTTGGCGATCCCGATGGGCCAGTTCCAGATGTTCTGCCGCACCAGCAGGGCCACGCAGGCCGCGCCCGTGAGGAACCCAAGGATCTCGATCCCGGAGGGCAAGGTCAGTCCCCGTGCTTCAGGTTGGGGCTCCGCTCCATCACCATGAGCACCAGCCGCTCCAGCTGGTCCACCATGAGGAAGCGCAGGTCGGGATCCCTGGGCTCGAGGGCCTGGCCGGGCTCGCCGCCGCCCCGGAGGATGAATAGGAAGGCCTTCCGTTCGATCCGGGAGATCCGCTTCCAGGGGAGCCGGCCAGCCCCCATCCGGCGAGCCAGGAATTGCGGCAGGGCGTTGTGTTCCACGGCGATGCCCAGGTCGTCCACCAGCACCTGGGAGCCCTCCACCAGCAGCAGCCCGAGAAGGGTTCCCACCAGCAGCAGACCGCCAGCGACGAGGGCCCCCACCGCAGCCACCATCGCCACGTAGAAGGACCAAGTGGGCTCGCCGTTCAGCTCGGCCACTTCCAGGCCGAGGTGGAGGGCCGGCAGGTGTTCCAGGATCTGGGCCAGGGCCCGAACGCCCACCAGCCAGGAGCCCGCGAAGAGCAGCGCGGCCATGGCCCGCTGGGCAAAGGAGGGACGGAACACGAGCGGCGAACCGACGGACATGCGGCCTCAGGCCTCCATCTCGGCGAGGATGGCCTCCGCCGCGGCGGCCGGATCCTCCGCGTGGGTGATGGGCCGGCCCACCACCAGCCAGGTCGCGCCCTCCTTCAGGGCCTGGGCCGGGGTCATGACCCGGGCCTGGTCCTGCAGGGCCGCGCCTGCGGGGCGGATGCCGGGCGTGAGGCGGCTGAAGCCCTCGCCGCAGGCCTCGCGCACCGCCGACGCCTCCCAGGCCGAGCACACCACGCCGTCGCAGCCGGCCTCGGCGGCCAGCTTCGCGTAGGCCAGGGCCAGGTCCCCGGGCCGGCAGGCATGGCCCAGGGCCGCCAGGGCCTCGCGGTCGAGGCTGGTGAGGACGGTGACCGCCAGCAGTTCCGTGCGGCCCCCCGCCTGGCGGTGCTTCCGCACCGCCTCCACGGCCGCCTCCAGCATGCCCGGGCCGCCCTGGACATGGACGTTCACCAGGCGGGGATCCAGCTTGAGCACCGCCTCCAGGGCCCGGCGCACGGTGGTGGGGATGTCGTGGAGCTTGAGGTCCAGGAAGACCGGGCATTCCTTCTGCAGCTCGCGGACGAAGCCGGGCCCCTCGGCGCAGAACAGCTCGAGCCCCACCTTGAGCATGCCCACCCGGCCGGCCAGCCGACGAGCCATGGCCAGGGCCTCGCCCGCAGAGGGCACATCCAGGGCCACCACGAGGCGCTCGCGGGGAGTGAGGGCGGAAGAAACGGGATTCAAGGCGACTCCACGTATGATGCGGAGGATCATTCTGGCACCAGAAGGAGGATCCCGTGCTGCCACCTTCCCCGCCACCCGTCGTCCAGGCCCCGCCCGTTCCCCAGCCGGACGCCGAGACGCGGCTGTTCGAGGCCTACGACTGGGGCCGGCCACTGCCCGAGGCCCCGCACCTGAAGGGCCCCGCCGCGGCCCGCTACCGCTGGCTCCGCGCCGCCGCCACCTTCCCCCCCGGGGGCCTGCCGGCCAACCCCTTCCCGCCGGGCCCCGACCACCAGGAGGCCGA
>DASVZU010000038.1:0-15375 GCA_036391515.1 Holophagaceae bacterium | reverse complement strand
GTCGCCAAGCGGGACGACATGGTGCGGGACGACTTCGTCTGCATCAACCTGGACACCTTCAACGACCAGCAGTCCCTCTACGCCTTCTATGTGAACCCGCTTGGCATCCAGGGCGACAGCCGGTTCGCCTCCAACAAGGAGGATTTCAGCGTCGACCTGGTGTGGGACAGCGCCGGACGGATCGATGCGGAAGGCTACGCCGTGGAGATCCGCATCCCCCTCAAGAGCATCCGGTACAACCAGGGGGACAGGGTGCTCATGTCCGTCTTCTTCGAGCGGTGCATCAGCCGCCGGCAGGAGCACGGATCCTACCCCGCCATGGATGCCTCCCGGGGCTACGCCTTCCTCCCCCAGATGGCCCCGATGGAATTCGACGGCCTGGCCCGGCCCACGATCCTGGAGCTGCTCCCATCCTTCACCTACACCCAGAAAAGAAGCCGCCAGGACGGGGCCTTCGTGAAGGAGCCCGACACCCGGGACTGGGGACTGACCGCCAAGTACGGCATCACCCCCAGCCTCATCCTCGACGCGACCCTCAACCCGGATTTCTCGCAGGTGGAGGCGGACGCCGGCCAGATCGACGCGAATCTCCGCTACGGCCTCTACTTCGCGGAGAAGCGCCCCTTCTTCCTCGAGGGCAGCGAAACCTTCAACGTCGGCGCGACCTCCACCGGCGCCCTCCAGACCGTCGTCCACACGCGCACGATCCAGGATCCCAAGGCCGGCTTCAAGCTCACGGGCAAGCTGGGCGCCGAGAACACCCTGGCCGCCCTCTACGCCACCGACGCCCCGCTTCCGCCCCCGGACGCCGGACCGGACGCGCCCCGCCCGCCCGATGCCCGCTTCACGATCCTGCGGTACAAGCGGACCACCACCGAGGACGGCTACCTCGGGGCCTTCTTCACGGAGCGCGCCGAGGACACGCGAACCAACCGGGTGGCCGGTCCCGACGGCCAGATCCGCCTGAGCCCCTCGGGGATGCTGAGCTTCCACGCCTTCGGGTCCACCACCCGGCAGGACCAGGATCCTGCCTCGCTCGACGGGCATGCCCTGGGCCTCGAGTACCTCTACGACACCAGCCGGCTGGGGGTCAGCGCGGCCGCCCACGAGATCTCCCCTCACTTCGAGAACGACACCGGCTACCTCACGCGCACCGGGCTGACCAGCGGAAGCCTGTCCGTGACGCCGAAGGTCTACCCCACCTCGTCATGGCTCCGGCGCGTGGACTGGAACGCCACCTTCTCGGCCCTCAGGGACGAGCCGAGCGGACTCCTGGAACATGACCATTCCCTCGGCGTGACGGGCATCCTGCAGGGCAATGCCTCCCTCTCCCTCGCCCTCCACGACGCCACGGAAGTCTTCCTCGGCCAGCGGTTCCGGACCGACGGTTTCAACCTTTCCGCCAGGGACCAGTTCACGAAGGCGTTCTCGCTGCAGGCGGCCTACCGCCAGGGCAAGGCCATCCGGTACACGGCCGACCCCTTCCAGGGGACCGGCTCCCAGGCCAGCGCCACCGCGATCTGCCAACCCACCGAGAACCTCAACCTGACGCTGGACTGGAGCCACGCAGACCTGTTCCGGGAGGACACCGGCGCGAAGGTGTACGACTACCACATCTACCGCAGCCGGCTCACCTACCAAGTGAACCCCAGCCTCTACTTCCGCGGGATCGTCGAGTACAACGCCTACCATCGGCAGCTCCTGACGGACCTCCTCGCCGCCTACACCTATGTGCCCGGCACCGTGGTCTACCTGGGCTACGGTTCCCTCTACAAGCGGCAGACCTGGCAGGACGGGGTCTACCGCGACGCGGGGAGCTTCCTGGAAATGCAGCGGGGCCTGTTCTTCAAGGCGTCGTACCTCTGGCGGATGTGAGCCTGGAAGGGCCGCCCGGCTCAGTCCACCCGGTAGTGGCAGCCCCGGCTCTCCGGGTTCTGGAGGGCGGCGTTGAGGATGAGGCGGGCGCAGATGATGCCGCTCCGCAGATCGAGCAGTTCCCGACTGAGGCTGGCCTCGTGGTAGAAGCGCTCCAGCCGGTGGTTCAGGTATTCCAGGTCGGCCCGGGCCCGTTGCAGCCGGGCCCCCGTCCGCACGATGCCCGCATAGTTCCAGAGGGTGGTCCGGATGAGGCCCCAGTCCTGGTCGATGAGGAGGGGGTCGGTCTCCTCGGGATCCTCCGGCACCCGCCAGGGGGCGAGATCGGCGGGATCCGGCGCCGCGACGTCCGCCAGTTCCCGGACCACCGCCTCCGCGCCCCGGAAGCCCCAGACGAGGCCCTCGAGCAGGCTGGTGGAGGCGAGGCGGTTCGCGCCGTGCAGCCCTGTGCAGGCCACCTCGCCGGCGGCGAAGAGCCCCGGCAGGCTCGTGCGCCCCTCCAGGTCCACCAGGACGCCGCCGCAGAAGTAGTGGGCGGCGGGCACCACGGGGATGGGCTGGCGAGGGGGATCGATCCCCTCGGCGCGGCAGGCCGCCAGTACCGTGGGGAAATGGGACTCCAGGTCCAGCCGCGCGGCCACCGGGGCCAGGTCGAGGAACACGCAGGGCTCCCCGCTGGCAGCCATCTCCTGGAAGATCGAACGGCTCACCACGTCGCGGGGCGCCAGCTCCATCTGCTCCGGGGCGTACCGCGCCATGAAGCGCTCGCCCCTCCGGTTGACCAGCCGGGCGCCTTCGCCGCGCAGGGCCTCCGTCAGCAGGGTGCGCGGCTTCCCGGGCACGTAGAGGGTCGTGGGGTGGAACTGCAGGTACTCGCAGTTCACGATGCGGGCGCTGGCCCGGTAGGCGGCGGCGAGGCCATCCCCCGTGGCCCCCGGCGGGTTCGTCGTGTGGAGGTAGAGGTAGCCCAGCCCGCCGGTGGCCAGGATGGTGCGCTTCGCCAGCTGCCCCTCCACCGCGCCCGTGGCGGGATCGAAGAGGTAGGCGCCGTGCACCTGGATGGGCTCGTAGACCCGCACGGGGCTCAGGCAGTGGTGCGGGCTGGTGATGAGGTCCACGAGGCAGAGGTTCTCCCGCACCTGGATGCCGGGATGGTTGCGGACGGCCTCGCTGAGGGCCGTCTGGATGGCCAGGCCGGTAGCGTCCTGGACGTGGTAGATGCGCCGCGCCCGGTGGGCGGCCTCGGCGGTGGGATCGGGGGACCCGTCCGTGCCGAGATCGAAGGGCACCCCCAGGCGCTCCCAGAGGAAGCTCCGGCAGAGCCGCGGCCCCTCCTCCGCGAGGACCCGCACCGCCTCGTGGCGGCAGAGGCCAGCCCCGGCAGCCTCGATGTCGGAGGCCAGCAGGTCAGGGGAATCCCCCTCCTCCTCCGGGGGCAGGCCGACGATGCCGCCCTGGGCCCAGGCCGTGTTGCTGGCGCCGAGCGGATCCTTGGCCACGAGCACCACCGAGGCGCCCAGATCGGCGGCCCGGAGCGCCGCCGAGCACCCGGCGATGCCGGCTCCCAGCACCAGAAGGTCGGTCGATCCGTTCATCGCAACTCCCAGGTGGGCCGGTCCAGTGCCCAGAGGTCCGCCAGGTCCCCACCCTCGGCGAGGGCACCGGCCAGTTCCAGCCGCCGGGCCGTGAGGCCCAGGGCCGCCTCGGCGCGGACCTCGCCCCAGGGAGTGGTGACGAGACCGCCGGAGGGTCCCAGCCGGGCCAGGGCATCCTCCCAGACCGCCCGCATCCCCGGAAGGTTGTGCAGCTGGAGGTGGTGGTGGCCCGCCGCCATGAGGATGAGCCCCTGGAGACCGTCCTTGAGGCCGCCCGAGGCGCCGGTCCATAGCGGTTCCAGGGCGTCGTGGCACTCGTGGAAGAGGCCATGGTTGAAGAGGGACACCCCGCAGGCCAGGGGATAGCGCTCGTCCAGCGGCAGGGGGGTCAGGGCCGCCAGCTGCCAGCCGCAGCGCAGGCTCACGAGGGGGCCCCAGGCGCCCCAGCGGCTCGAAGGCCGCCAGCCCGAGGGGCCCGCCTCCGTCGTGTCGCCCCAGGCTTCCCGGTGGGCCTGCCAGGCGGCGGCGGGATCGAGGATCCCCAGGGGCGCCAGCAGGCGCGCGGCGTGGGCGAGCAGCTCGTCCTCGGGCAGGCCGTCGGGGTGGGCCTGCCGCAGCCGAGGGGCCCCCAGGATGGTGGGCCACACCAGGGCCTCCCGGGCGCCCGGATCTGCCAGGGCGGCCTCCACCCGCGTCCGCAGCACCCCCTGGACCTCCAGGGGGAGGATGGGCTGGCGCTGCCAGAAGGGGGTCCGGTTGCAGTCGTCGCTCAAGGTTCCATCCGCAGGGTGAGGGCTAGGCCGCCCCGGTCATTCGCCACTGCGCCCTCCCAGGTGCAGCCCGGAATGCGCCCCTTCAGCACGGCCGCCGGGTCGCCCGCCTGGTGCTCCAGGATCCAGCGTGCCACGAGGCCCCGGTAGTGCTTGGAGAAGTGGGTGATGGACCGGCCGCTGCGGTCCAGGATCTCGAGGGTGTGGCGGGGCCGCTGCCACCCCTTCAGGAGGGCGGCGTGCTCCTCCGGGAGCAGCTCCCATACCGGCCCCCCGGGCAGGGTCGCCAGGGGCCGCGCCAGGCGGTCGCGCCAATGGGCCTTGAGGCCAGGCAGGCCGGTCAGCTTGAGCTTGTACGAGGGTACCGGATCGTCCCCCCGCACCAGGCCTCGCAGGCTCGAGAGGATGTAGACCTGCGCCCAGCGGTCCCGGGGCAGGCCGAGGGGATCCAGGGCCCGGAAGGCGACGCCGGTGTAGCGCTCCAGGGCCGGCAGCAGCGGGACCCGCCCCTTCAGGCCGAGGGCCTCGGCCCTGGCCCGCTCCAGGAGATCGTCCTTCACCTCGAAGGCCCGCTTCTGGGCCAGGGGAGTCCCTGTGCAGACCAGGTCCTCCAGGCGCTCCCGGACCCAGGCCTGCGCCTCCGTCTCTTTCAGGCGGCCAGGCTGGCCGCCGGGGGATTTGCCTTCGGAAGGGGCGAGCAGGATGAGGGGCCGGACGGCGGGCATGGACGGGAAGACCTCGAATCCTCAAGGATAGCGCCCCGATGCCCAAGGGATCGTCAGGGCCCTTGAGGAGGGACTCCGATCCGCCGATAAGGTTCCGGGAGGGTGCCATGGACATCTCCGCCGCCGGCGCCTTGGCCGCCTTCACCTACCAGACCTACCTCAGGACCGGAACCCCGGGCCAGGCCCTGCAGCAGGCCTTCGCGGCCGCTTCCACGGCGGGGGCCCAAACGGCCCAGCTCGCCGGGAGCGGTTCCGACACCACGCTGCTGGGCCTGTCCACCCAGGCACCCACCAGCCTCGCCACCTATCAGGTGGCCAGCCAGGCCGGGCTGGGCGCCAGCGCGGTGCAGTCCCTCCTGGCGGCCTCGCCCAGCGCCGACATGCTCCTCGCCGCGGGCATGAACGCGGGGTCCCAGGCCTTCCCGGTGGCCGATCCGAACACCACCGCCGCCTGGAGCGTGTTCCAGTACACCCTGGCCCAGCAGGCGGGCCCGGCCTCCGCCGCCGCCTACGCCCAGCAGGCCGCGGCCACGGTCCAGGGGTCCGGGAGCGTGAACCTCCTGGCCTGAATCAGGCCTCTTCGAGCCAGGTCTCGAGGCTGACGAGGCGGAAGCCCGCCCACAGCTCGCGCAGGCGGTCCCCATGCCCCCGCAGGCCGGCCCCGTGGGCGAACCGGTGGCCGAGGCTGGCCCCGGGAAGCGCCGGCTGGCCTTCGTCCAGCTCCCAGGGATGGAGCACCAGCGGGGTGCCGGCATCCGCGAGGGCCAGGCCCTCCAGGGCGCGGCGGAGGAGGCCGAAGGGCAGCACCCGGAGGCCCCAGCCCCAGAGTGGGCTGCGCACCGGACCGGACCAGAGCACGGGCGGCGGCAGTTCCCAGAGCCCGTCGGGCAGCCGGTGGGCCGTCCGACGCCATCGGACATCCCCCATCAGCGCCAACGGCGCGCGACTCGAATCATAGGCGAAGCCGAGCACCCCGAGATCCTCCCACCAAGCCTCCGCCGGGCCGCGCAGGCTCCACTCCGGGGCCCGGTAGCCCAGGACCGGCTGGCCGGAAAGGTCCTCGATCAGGGCCTTGCCATCCCGCAGGGCGGCGCGGAAGGCGGGGCGGTCCATTTCGAACGCGCGACGGTGGGTCAGGCCGTGGAGGCCCAGCCGATGCCCCTGGGCCGCGATGCGGCGCAGCAGGTCCGGGTGCCGCCGGGCCTGGTCTCCCAGGCAGAACCAGGTGGCGGCAGCACCAAGTTCATCGCAGAGTTCCAGGGCCAGGTCCGTGGCCAAGGGGAGCCGGCATTCGAAGCGGTCCAGGGCCTCCGGCGCGTCGTAGGGCGGGCAGCAGAGCTGGAACCAGTCCTCCCAATCGAGGGAGAGGGGCAACCGGGGTCCAACCGCATAGGACCGGATGGCCGGGCTTCGCTCGGTCATCCGGTGGGGAGCGCGAGGGGGACGCAGCGCGACCGCAGGGAGCAGGCGGTCCCCTTCGCCCATGTCAGGTGAAATTCCGCTCGGAGAGGCTGATGAACTCCAGGGAGAAGTCGTCCAGCTCCGTCTGGAACTGCTTGAGCTGGCCCTGGAAGAAGTTGTAGGCCATCAGGGCGGGGATGGCCGCCACCAGGCCAATGGCTGTGGCCACCAGGGCCTCGGAGATGCCCGGCGCCACCGTGGCGAGGTTGGCGTTGCCCGTGGCCCCGATGCCGCGGAAGGCGTCGATGATGCCCCAGACCGTGCCGAAGAGGCCGATGAAAGGGCTCACGGCGGCCACGGTGGCCAGGATGCCCAGATTCCGCTCCAGGCGGCCCATCTCCACCACGCTGGCCCGCTGGAGGCTGCGCTCCACGGCCTCCATGCTGCGGAGCTGGGGCTTGCCGTCGGAACCCAGGTGCCGGAGCTGGTAGGTGACCTCGCCGTAGCCCGCCACGAAGAGCCCCACCAGGGGGCTGAGGGCGAACTTCTCCACCTGCTGCTTGAGCTCCCGCCAGTCCGTGGCCCGCTTGAAGGCCCCACGGAACTGCTCGGACACCGTGCGGCTGCGGTGGTAGAGGAGCGACTTGCGAAGGATGATCATCCAGCTGAACAGGGAGAAGCAGGCCAGGATGAGCAGCACCGTCTTGGAGACCGCCCCCGCATGGAGCATCACCTCCAGCAGGTTCACCTCGTTGCCCGTGGGCGCCGCCAGCATCGCCATGCCGCCTCCATGTGGGGCCATCATAGCAAGCGGCCCAGGTACGGCTACACTGGGCCTTTGCGCTGAGGTCTCCCCATGCAGGTGATGGTCATTGGATCGGGATATGTCGGCCTCGTGGCCGCCGCCTGCTTCGCCGAGGCGGGCCACCGGGTCATCGGGGTGGATGTGGACGCCGCCAAGGTGGAGGCGCTCCGCGGCGGCCACTCACCCATCTACGAGCCGGGTCTCGACGACCTGCTGACGAAGTACCTGGCCTCGGGCACCCTCCGGTTCAGCACCGACCTGAAGGAAGGCGTGGCGGAGGCCGATGCCGCCTTCATCTGCGTGGGCACGCCCCAGAGCGAGGACGGCAGCGCCGACATGAAGTACGTGCTGGCGGTGGCCGGACAGATCGGCGACGCCATGGCCTTGCGGGCCAAGGACGCCAGGCCCCTGATCGTGGTGGACAAGAGCACGGTGCCTGTGGGCACGGCCGCCCGCGTCCACGCGGAAATCGCCCAGCACACCGACCGCGCCTTCGAGGTGGTGAGCAATCCCGAGTTCCTGCGCGAGGGATCCGCCATCGGCGACTTCCTGGAGCCCGACCGGGTGGTGGTGGGCTGCCGCACCGACCATGCCGAGCGGGTGATGAAGGCGCTCTACCAGCCCTTCCTGGACCGCAGCGGCGGCAAGTGGTTCCGAATGGATCCGCCCAGCGCCGAGCTCACCAAGTACGCCGCGAATGCCATGCTGGCCCTGCGCATCAGCTTCATCAACGAGATCGCCAACCTGGCCGAGTCGGTGGGCGCGGACGTGGACCACGTGAAGACGGCCATCGGCGCGGACCATCGCATCGGCCCCGCCTTCCTGAACCCGGGCCCGGGCTTCGGCGGCTCCTGCTTCCCGAAGGACCTCCAGGCCCTGCTGAAAGTTGGAAGGGAGCATGGGCAGCCGATGATGACGCTGTCGGCCACCGTCGAGGCCAACCGCCACCAGAAGCAGGTGCTCCTGCGCAAGGTGAAGGCCGCCTTCGGCGTGCAGCCCGGCACACCCGCCCCCCTGAAGGGCCGCCGCTTCGCCCTCTGGGGCCTCGCCTTCAAGGCCGAGACGGACGACATCCGCGAGAGCATGGCGCTGGAGCTCATCGACGGCCTGGTGAACCTGGGCGCCGAGGTGGTGGCGCATGATTTCGCGGCCATGGAGGCCGTCCGGGCCAAGATCGGCGACAAGGTCCGTTACGCGAAGACGCCCCTCGAGGCCTGCGAGGGCGCCGACGCCCTCCTCATCGCCACGGAGTGGACCCAGTACCGCCAGGCCGACCTGGCTGCCGTGGGCAAGGCCCTCAAGGCCCGCCGCATCTTCGACGGCCGGAACCTCTTCCGCCCCGAGGCCATGGAAGAGGGGGGATGGGCCTACCATTCCCTGGGACGACGCAGCGTGGAGGGGCAATGACCAGGATCCGGCTCGAGGACATCGCCCACGCCCGCAGCGGGGACAAGGGGGACGGATCCAATGTGGGCATCATCGCCTACACGGAGGCCGGCTACCGGTTCCTTCACCGCGAGCTGACGGTGGCCCGTGTCAAAGATCACTTTTCAAACATATGCCTAGGTAGCGTTGAACGATTCGAAGTTCCTAACCTCAAGGCCCTCAACTTCATCCTGCACGACTCCCTCGGGGGGGGCGGCAGCGAGAGCGTCAAAACCGACGCCCAGGGCAAGACCCACGGGCAGGCGCTGCTTAGAATGGAACTGGACCTGCCCGCGGATGTCCCGCTGACCGGCCTGAAACCCTGAACCCCGGCCATACACCTCTCAACGGAGCACCATCATGGGCAATCTCGGAATCACGGAAATCCTGCTGATCGGCGTCGCGCTGCTGATCTTCTTCGGCCCCTCCCGCCTGCCGGAACTCGGCAAGAGCCTTGGCAAGGGCATCCAGGAATTCAAGAAGGCCAGCCGTGAGCTGACGGATTCCGTGAAGGAGGACGTGACGTCCTCCGACAAGGACAAGAAGTAGGGCCCCAGATCCGGAACACGGCCGGCCTCCCTAGGGAGGCCGGTCCATTTCTACCGCGGGGACCATGGCGATTCCGGCTACGCCGCCCAACAAGATGAGCTTCTGGGAACACCTGCAGGAGTTGCGGGTCCGTCTCGTGCGCTCGCTGCTCATCGTGGCCGGGGGCTTCGCCCTCACCTACGCCTTCCGGTTCCGGATCTGGGACTGGGCCCAGCGGCCCTTCCTGGAGGCCATGTCCCGCCAGGTCGGCAAGCCCATCGCGGAACTCCAGCCCTGGGCCTTCACCAGCCTCACGGAGCCCTTCTTCTCCCTCATGCGGCTGAGCCTCTGGGCTGCGGCGGTGCTCTGTGCGCCGCTCCTCTTCTACCAGCTCTGGGCCTTCATCCGGCCCGGCCTCCTTCCCAAGGAGCGCAAGCTGGTCATCCCCTTCGTCTTCGTCACCTCGGCCTGCTTCCTGGCCGGGGCCGCCTTCGCGTACTACAGCGCCTTCAAGTTCCTGGGCGACATCCTGTTCCAGGAGGCCAAGAGCGCGGGCCTCCGCGCCAACCTGAGCGTCGACACCTACCTGGACATCTTCATCTCCACGGTGCTGATGACCGGGATCATGTTCGAGCTGCCGGTGCTGTTCTACTTCCTGGCGCGATTCCGGATCGTCACCGCCCGGTGGATGCTCAAGTACTGGCGCCACGCCACCATCGTCATTCTCATCTTCAGCGCCTTCTTCACGCCGGGGGACGTGGTGGTGACCACGATCTTCTTCAGCGTGGTGCTGCTGGGCCTCTACTTCGTGTCCGTCATCGTGGCCTGGCTGGCGGAACCGAAGGCGCCGAGGGCCTGAGCCCGCCTCAGGCGAGCCGCGCGAGGTCCTCGAGGCAGGCCGCCACGGCCCGGTTCGGCTCGGGCGCCCCGCCCAGGCGGATCCGCATGTCTGCGTCCGCCATGAGCTCCCGGCAGCGGGCCGCCAGCCGGTCCGCCAGATCGCCCCCCTGGATCTCCACCACCCCGCGTCCCTCCGCCGCCAGGGCGCGGGCGTTCATGAGCTGGTGCCCGCCGGCGCTCGTCGGCAGGGGAACGAGGATGGCCCCCCGCCCCGCCGCCTTCAGTTCGGCACAGGTGCTCGCCCCGGCCCGGCTCACCAGGAGGCTGGCGGCCTCCATGGCCTCGTCCATGCGCTCCAGGAAGGGCACGAGGAGGTGGCGGGCATGGCGCGGCCGGTCCTTCAGCCCTTCGAATTCCCCGGCCCCGGCCTGATGGAGGATCTCCCACTGGGGGAAGGCCTCCAGCAACGGCGAACCAACCGCCATCAGGGCCTCGTTGAGGGCCCGGGCCCCGCCGCTGCCCCCCAGGACCAGCAGCCGGAAGGGGGGCTGGTTCTCCGCGAGGTTCCGGAAATCGCGCAGGAACGCGGCCCGCACGGGCGTGCCCACGGTCAGGCAATCCGCGCCCCGGAGGTGCTCCCGGACGGCCTCCATCCCGCACCACACCCGCCGGGCCTTCGGCGCGACCAGCTTCACCAGGGCCCCCGGTGCGGCGTTGCTCTCGTGGAGGAAGAAGGGGATGCCCAGGCTCCGCGCCGCAAGCAGGGCCGGCGCGGCGCCGTAGCCGCCCGTTCCGACCACCGCCCAGGGACGGGCGGCCCGCCATTCCCGCTTCAACCGGGCCACCGCCCGCCACAGTTTCCAGGCGGACCGCGCGACCCGGGAGGGCGAACGGCCAAGGAAGCCCTCCACGTCCAGGAGCAGGTGGGGCCAGGGGCCGCCGGGGAGGCGCCGGGCTTCGATGCCCCGCCGCGCGCCCACGAAGACCACGTTCCGTTCAGGCCAGCGCGCGCGAGCGCCCTCGGCGAGGGCCACCGCCGGGAAGAAGTGGCCACCGGTGCCTCCTCCGGTGAGAACCAGGGCCTGGGCGAAGTCGGGCGTGGACATGGGACCAGCCTATCGGACCGGCCCCCGGGAACCCAGCGGGCCCTTCCGGGGCGGTGGCAGGTCGTTCCGAACCTACCCGAAGTCGGGAAACGCAGGAATGGCGCCGCTGTGCATAATGACGTTGGTGGTCGTCAGACCCCCATCCAGGTAGACTGATCGGTTCAGTCCGGGACCCCGGCCGGGGTCATGTCCAGGGAGCATCCATGAAGATCCTCGTCGCCCTCAAGCAGGTCCCCGACACGGAGACCAAGATCAAGGTGGCCGCCGACGGCCGGTCCCTGGACCCCGCGGACGTCAAGTGGATCACCGGTCCCTACGACGAGTACGCGCTGGAGGAGGCCATCCGGATCAAGGAGGCGAAGGCCGCCGAGGTGGTGGCCCTCTCCGTGGGCGGCGACAGCGCCAAGGAAGTGCTCCGCAATGCGCTGGCCCTGGGCGCCGACAGCGCCGTGCTCCTGAAGGGCGACGGCCAGGGCGATGCCCTCGCCGTGGCGCAGATGATCGCGGCCTATGCGAAGGACAAGGGCTTCGACCTCATCCTCTGCGGCAACAAGGGCATCGGGGGCGACAATGCCGCCATGGGCCCCATGCTTGCCGAGCTGCTGGGCGTCGCCCAGGCCAATGTCGTCGTGAAGCTGGAGCTGGGCGAGGGCACCTTCCGCGCCGAGCGCGAGATCGAGGGCGGCTCCGAGATGGTGGAGGGCACCCTGCCCGCCGTCATCACCGCCCAGAAGGGGCTCAACGAACCCCGCTACGCCAGCCTCAAGGGCATCATGGCCGCCAAGAAGAAGACCATCGAGGAGCTGGACGCCGCCGCCGCCCCGGCCGTGGCCGTGGTGAGCGCCCTGGCCCTGCCGCCCGAGCGCCCCGCCGGCCGCCGCCTGGAGGGCGAGCCCGCCGCCCAGGCCCAGGCCCTGCTGCAGGCCCTCAAGGACGAAGCCAAGGTCTTCTAGTCCGCTCCTTCCCGCGACCGACTCGATTCGAAAGGACCACCCATGATTCTCGTGTTCTGTGAACTGAAGGACGGCCAGATCCGCAAGCCCAGCGCCGAGGCGCTGAGCGAGGGCCGCCGCCTGGCGGACGCCTCCGGCAAGCAGCTCGGCGCCCTTTTCGCCGGGGCCTCCTGCGCCGGCTCCGCCGAGGCCGCCAAGTACGGCGCCGATGTGATCCTCGCCGCCGAGGGCGCCTCCCTGGCCTCCTACTCCAGCGATGCCTTCGCCCAGCTGGTGGCCGATGCCGTGAAGGCCAAGGGCGCCACCGTGCTGCTCGCCGCCGCCACCGCCATGGGCAAGGACGTGGCGCCCCGCGCCGCGGCCCGCATGGGCGCCGGCTACGCTTCCGACGTCACCGGCCTGGCCATGGCGGACGGCAAGCTCCAGGCCGTGCGCCCGGTCTACGCCGGCAAGGCCTTCGCCACCACCACCTTCACCAGCGCCGTCCAGGTCGCCACCACCCGCCCCAACGTCTTCGCCCTGGCGGAGAAGGCCGGCGCGGGCGCGGCGGAAGCCCTCGCGGCCCCGGCCGGCAGCTTCAAGGCCGTGGTGAAGGAGATCCTCGCCAAGGCCGGTGGCAAGGTGGACCTCTCCGAGGCCAACGTGATCGTCTCCGGCGGCCGGGGCATGAAGGACGGCGCCAACTTCAAGATCCTCGAGGAGCTGGCCGACGCCCTGGGCGGCGTCGTGGGCGCCTCCCGCGCGGCCGTGGACGCCGGCTGGGGCCTGCCCCACAGCATGCAGGTGGGCCAGACGGGCAAGGTCGTGAGCCCCACCCTCTACATCGCCTGCGGCATCAGCGGCGCCATCCAGCACATCGCCGGCATGAGCGGCTCGAAGTTCATCGTGGCCATCAACAAGGACCCCGAGGCGCCGATCTTCAAGCTGGCGAGCTACGGGATCGTCGGCGACCTCTTCGAGGTGGTGCCCGAACTCACCAAGGCCGCCAAGGCCATGGGCATCGGCAAAGGCTGATCTCCCGATCCCTTGCCCCGTCCGCGCCCGGCGAAAGCCGGGCGCTGTCGTTCAGGCCGCGCCTCCGGCTTGCCTTCACGAACGGGGCTACGCCTCCACCGATCGGACGGCGCCCCACGCCGTCCTCCTGCTCCCCGGCTCCGCCGGATCGCAGCGGTGGAGCCTCCGTCGGCGACCTCTTCGAGGTGGTGCCCGAACTCACCAAGGCCGCCCAGGCCATGGGCATCGGCAAAGGGTGATCCCCCAATCCCTTGCCCCGTCCGCGCCCGGCGAAAGCCGGGCGCTGTCGTTCAGGGCGCGCCTACACGGGCTCGAAACCCTCGTCGCGGAGGAAGTCGCGGGCGTCCTCGGGATCGCCGAAGCGGGCGATGACGTCATCCCCTTCCCGGGCGTCGCCGTCCAGAGCATCCAGGATGTTGCGCTCCCGGATCACGCAGGCACCGCCGATCTCGTCCAGGCCGAACTGGACCAGTTCCCGGATGGCTCCGTGCTCGTCCTGCCAGAGCTCCACGTGCAGATCGGTGGGCATGGGACCTCCCGTCCGCGCCGGAATGGCTTCCACAGCGCCCGGCGCCAGAGGCGCTGCGGGGTAAGGTTAAGTCCGCTCGAAGAAGAGCACCACCATGCCGAACCCCACCCGGTCGCCGTGCTTCAGTTCGCGGGGTTCGCTGGGCTGGATCCGCTCGCCCCGGATGAAGGTGCCGTTGGCCACCCCGGGCTCCTCGAGCAGGAAGTAGCGGCCGTGCTCGCAGAGGATCCGGGCATGGCGCCGCGAGACGCTGAGGTTGTGGTCCTCCTCCGTCAGGTCGATGTCCGGATGCACCCCGGTGGTGGGGTCGAAGCGCCCGATGAGGGAGCCGTGGGCCAGGATGGGATAGGGCTTGCCGCTCAGCACGGAGACGAGGTTCGCCACGGGGCCGGTGCTGGGCTTGGCCGCCTTGCTGGCGTCCAGGCTCTCCACCCGGTCACCCAGTTCCCGGTGCCGCTGGGCGAGGCGCTGCATCATCTTCACGGACACTTCCGGGTTCTGCCGGATCATGCGCATGAAGGTGCCGCGGTTGATGGCGATGAGGTCCGAGTCCTCCAGGGCCAGGGCGGTGTGCTGGCGCGGCAGGGCCTCCAGGAGGCTGCCTTCGCCGAAGAAATCACCCTTCCCCAGTTCCTCGAGCCAATCCCCCTTGGGCTCCTCTGAGACGTAGAGCCGCACCTTCCCCGAGAGGATGATGTACATCTGCTGGGCCATCTCCCCTTTCCGGAAGATGACCTCCCCCTCGCGGAAGCGAAGCTTGCTCTGATCAATGAAGCTGGGTTCGGCCATGGATGTCCCAGGGTGTGCCTAACTCTACCCCAGCCCGCGCCCGGGATGGAACCTCACCATTCCAAGGTGTTTCCGAACACCCTGGCCACCAGGCCCTCCAGCAGTCGGGCCTCGCCGGCGGAAAATCCATCCCGGTGGGGCGAATCCAGGTCCAGCACGGCCCGCAGCCGCCCACCTGCCGCCACGGGCAGCACCAGTTCGCTGCGGGTGGCGTCGTCGCAGGCGATGTGGCCCGGGAAGGCGTGGACGTCCGGCACGAGCTGGGTCGCTTCCGTCCGGGCACAGGCCCCGCAGACGCCGCGGGCGAAGGAGATGCGCAGGCAGCCCATGCCGCCCTGGTAGGGGCCCACGGCCAGCAGGTCCTCCCCGATCCGGCGGTAGAAGCCGCACCAGTTGCTCTGGGCCAGGGTCTCCCAGAGGAGGCAGGCCAGCGTGGCCTGGACCGCCACGGCGTCCATCTCGCCAGCCACGGCCGCCTCGATCTGGGGCAGGGCCGATTCGAGCCGGGCGACCCGCTCCGCCTCCGGGAGCAGGGTGCCCCGGGCCACCTTCGCCAGCAGAATGCCCTCGCTCACAGCCCCTCCGTTATGCTCATGCCATGTCCATTCTGCGCTACCTTGCGGCCCCGCTGGCCCCGTTCTACGGGCTGGCGGTGCGGGCGCGCAACCGGAGCTTCGATGCCCACCCCGAGCGGATCGCGCGGGTCGGGGTGCCTGTGGTGGCCGTGGGCAACCTGAGCACGGGCGGCACGGGGAAGACGCCCCTGACCCTCTTCCTGGCCGAGGGCCTGGAGGCTGCGGGCTGGCCCAGCGCGGTGGTGTCGCGGGGCTACGGCGGACGGCGGGACGTGGATCCCATGAGCGTGGAGGCCGGCTCGGATCCCCGCCAGACCGGGGACGAGCCCCTGCTCATGGCCCGGCGGCTGGGAGCCGGACGGGTGGTCGTGGGCCGCCGACGGCACGCCGCGGCCCTGCGGGCCCTGGCCCAGCGGCCCGGCCTCCGCTGCCTCCTGCTGGACGA
>DASVZU010000037.1:0-16079 GCA_036391515.1 Holophagaceae bacterium | reverse complement strand
CCTGGACGGCTGGACCAGCGACCTGTCCGTGAGCCCCGACGGGGGCCGCCTCATGGCCCTGGTGCGGGATCCGAAAAAGCCCGGGATCTACATCTGGGACCTTCGGGCCAAGGCCCCGGCGCCGGAGGCCCCGAAGGATCCCGAGGAGCTGCCTGACCACCCGCCCCGTGTGCCCCGCGTCCCGCCCACCTGGCGCATCCCGCCCCTGGACGGCTCCCTCCCCTGGAAGCCGGTCTGGGACGGCCCGGCTGCCGTGGCCTTCCAGCTCCGCCTGCCCGATGCCGAAGGCGTGCTGCGACCCCAGGCGCGACGCTGGACCCTGCGGGGCGGGACGCCCCCGGCCGCCGTCCTCACCTCGAAGCCCCCGGCCCTCACCTGGGGCGAGGTGGAGGGCATCTGGAACCTGAAGGACGGCGCCGGCCACCCGCTCACCCGCACCCTCTCCGCGGCCTGGGATCCGGCTCCCACGCCCGACGGGAAGACGGTCTTCTTCAGCCGGCTCACGGCCACGGGGGTGGAGATCCGGAAGCTGGACGCCACCTGGCCCCCGCTGGCGCCAAGCCCCTTTCCCACCGATCCGGCCCCCATGGCCCCGGAGACGGTGCTGCCGAGGCCCGATGAGCCGGATCCCCTGCCTCCGCCAGGGCCCGCGCCGGAACCCCATCCCTACCGGGTGGGAGAGAGCCTCAAGGCCTTCTCCCTCGGTGGCTACAGCGTGAGCCCCTCGGGCCTCAGCGCCCAGGTGGGCGCCGGCGGCAACGACATCCTGGGCCGCCTCAACTGGCAGGTGCTGGCGGGCCTCGGCGACGGCGCGGGGCCCCGCGGCGGCCAGGCGGGCCTGTCCTGGCACGGCTGGCGATGGTCGCCCTCCTTCCAGCTCTTCTCCCTCCTGGAGCGCCCCTCCAGCCAGCGCTTCGCCCCGGCCACGGGCTACGACCAGGAGCGCCGCGGCGCCGAGCTGGCCCTCACCCGGGAGGACCTGGGAAGGCCGCGGACACTCCTCGTCCCCTCGATCGCCTTCGAGCGGGTAGCCCTCCAGGGCCAGCCCGGGGTGGATCGCGCGGTGGCGGGCCTCCGCGCCGCCTGGGGCAGCTGGTGGACCGTGGACCGCCAGGGCGCCAGCCTCTCCGGGCGGGCCACCTGGCAGTCCGGCCGCACCGATGGCCGGAGCTGGACGCTGGCCCGGGCCTCCCTGTCCGCCGGCTGGATCAACCCCTGGACGCCCCTCCGGCTCCGGTGGGAGGAGGGCCGCCTCTCGGGCGATCCCACCCGCCTGGACCGCTTCCACCTGGGCGGCGTGGCCACCTCGCTCCTGCCGGAAAGCCTCGACCTCAACCGCCTGGCCCAGGCCGCCCTCCCCGCCTACACCGCCACCGGCGACCGCCTGCGCCGCCTGCGGGGCGGGCTGGGCCTCGGCCCCCTGGAGGCCTACGTGGAGCACAGCTCCGTGTGGGACGCCGGCTCCCCGCGCCCATCGGCCCAGCGGGTGGCGGGCCTGGAGCTGGACAGCGATCGGCTGGATCTGCCCCTGGACGTGGTGCGCCGGGCGACCGGGAACCTCCGCTTCAGCCTCGGAATCCACCGGCCCCTGGATGGCCTCATGAGGGACCGGACCGTGGTCACCCTGAGCGTCCTGCTGCGGCCCTGAGCCCCGGCTTCAGGTACCCCCCTCTTCCCGGCCCTGCCATCCTGGAGGGCCCATGGGCTTCCTGGTCGCCATCCTCGTCATCGGCCTGCTGCAGTTCCTCCACCTGCAGCTGCTGCGGCTGGAGCTGCCGGATCGCGTCCAGCGCTGGATCCCCTGGGTGCTGGTCCTGCTGCACCTCCCGGTAGCCCTCTTCGCCGCCCTCCGCTTCGCCGCGCCCGGGGCGCACCTCCTGCCGGATTCGGTGCGATTCCTGGCCCGGATGGGTTTCTACTTCCAGGCCCTCACGGTGGTCCACCTGTCCCTTGCCATGGTGGCGGAGGGCGTCTGGCGCGTCTGGCAGCGCTCGGAGGACCGCCCCGAGCCCGAGGAGGGCGTGGATCCGTCGCGGCGGGCCTTCCTCCGCTCGGCGGCCCTGGTCAGCGCCGGTGCAGCCACCGCCCTGGCCGTGGGCGGCGAGCGGGAGGCCTATGGCGATCCCGAGATCACCCGCCAGCAGCTCTTCTTCCCCGACCTGCCCCCGGGCCTCGATGGCCTGCGGCTGGTGCAGCTCAGCGACCTCCACGCCGGGCCGCTCATCGGCACCGCCATCCTCCGCCGCTGGCGGGACCTGGCCGAGCGCGAGAAGCCGGAGCTGCTGCTCTTCACGGGCGATCTGGTGGACAGCCGGGCCGAGGAGCTGGCGCCCCTCCTCGCGGCATTCCGCGGATTCCGCCCGGCCCTGGGCACCTTCGCCGTGCTGGGCAACCACGACTACTTCGACGACCCCCGCCCGCTCTGGCGAAACCTGGAGGCCGAGGGGATCCCCTGCCTGGAGAACCGCGCCGCCCTCGTGTCCCGCCGCGGGAGCCTCCTGGCCCTGGTGGGCCTGCAGGATCCCATGGCCCGCAACGGCCGCTTCATGCACAAGGTCTTCGGCCCGGGTCCCCGGCCCGCCGAGGCCACCCGGGGCCTGCCCGAGGAGGCCTTCCGCCTCTGCCTGAACCACCGCCCCAGCGAGTGGGACGCGGCCCTGGCGGCCGGCGCCCGCCTCACCCTCTCCGGCCACACCCATGGGGGTCAGATCAATCTGGTGCCGGGCGTCTCCAGCGCCCGCCTGATCGGTCCCTACACGGACGGCCTCTACCGCCGCGACCAGGACCTGCTCTACGTGAGCCGGGGCCTCGGCGTGGTGGGCCTGCCCATGCGGATCCAGGCCCCGCCCGAGCTCGTAGTGATCGAGCTGCGGCGGGAGGCCGGTCAGGGCTCGAAGCGGGCCCGCTGATCCCCGGGCGGGAGGGGGCAGCCTTCCACGGGCGGCGGGAACCACCGGCCCCGACGCCGAGCCACGGCATCGTACAGCCCGTCCGCCCAGGCCAGGGGAAGCAGCCCCGCTGCCCGCGCGAGAAGTCCCCAGCCCCCGCCGATCCGGCGGAGGAGGTGGCGCACGGCGGCAGAACGCGTCAGGAGGCTCCCCTCCGCCGTGAGGACCACCAGGCTGTCGGGCAGGCTCCCGCGCGCCTCCAGTGGGAGGCTCCGCAGGAAGGTCGCCCCGCCCAGGGGCGCGAAGCGGATCGCGCCCGCGCGGTCCCGGCCCGCGAGGAAGCTCACCGCCCGGTGGCAGAGGCCGCATCCGCCGTCGTAGAACAGGCGGTCGGGTCCGTTCAGCCCCTGGCCAGCACCCACAGGCCCACCCCGATGAAGGCCAGCCCCGCCGCCCACTTGATGGCGGCCTCGGGGATCACGCGGAACAGCACGCCACCCAGGGCCACGCCGATGGCCGTCGCACAGACCAGCGCGGCGCTGGCGGCGAGGAACACTGTCCAGAGCGCGCCGCTGCGCACCGTGGCCGTCATGGCGGCCAGCTGGGTCTTGTCGCCCACCTCGGCGAGGAACACGGTGAAGAAGGTTGTCCAGAACAGGCTGCGGTTCATTCGTCGAATCTCCTGCAATCCCCAGCCTATCCGCCCCGCCGGATGAGGCACACTGGTGGGATGGTTTCGGATCGCTTCGACCTGCCCACGACCTACGTGGATTCGCCCGAGGGACTGCGCGAAGCGCTGCCCCACTGGTTCGAGGCGGGCCTGCTGGCGGTGGACATCGAGTGCAGCCTCACGGGCGTGCATCACTGCGTGCTGGCCCTTCTGCAGGTGGCCACCCACGACCAGGCCTGGCTGGTGGACCCGATCCCCCTGCAGGAGCTCATGAAGCCCACCCTGGAGGCCATGGCCCAGGTGCCCTGGATCGTCCACGACTTCTCCGGCGATGGCATCGTCTTCAAGCGCCTCTACGACGTGGTGCCCACCAGCGTCTTCGACACCATGCTGCTGAGCCGCGCCCTGGGCTACCCGCAACCGGGCCTGAAGACCATGGCCCGGCTCAAGCTCGGCCTCGATATCCCCAAGGAGGAGCAGGACTCCAACTGGATGCTGCGGCCCCTGCGCGAATCGCAGATCAGCTACGCCAGCCGGGACGCGGCCCTGCTGCTGCCCCTGCTGCGCACCCTGGCCGACGAGGCCGACGCCCGGCGGGACGATCCGGAAGCCGGTCCCCGGCTGGCCGCCCTGCCGGGGGAGCTGCGCCACCTGCTGCGCCGCGTCCGGGCCTACAAGGTCCCCACCCACGACCCGGTGGTGGACAAGGTGCGGCACCTGGGCGACCTGGCCGTGGAGCGGGCCCGGAGGCTCACGGCCCTGCGCTGGGTCTGGGGCAACGAGGGCGACGTGGCCGCCGTCATGGAACTGGGCAATCGCTGGCTCATGGCCCGGTTGGCCCATCCCCCCGCGAGCCAGGAGGCCCTGGAACGCACCATCCCCAACCCCCGCTTCCGCCGCAAGCGGATCGCGGCGCTCTGGGAGGTGTTCCGGGAGGGGGCGCACCAAACTAACGGGGAGGCGGAAGCGCCCGATGAGCTGATCTGGAACAACTCCGGACGGCCATGACCACCCCTGCTTCCGACGACGGCATCCTCATCACGCTTCCCAAGGGGCTGCTGGGCTTCCCCCACCTCACCACCTATCGTCTCTTCGAGCCGTCGGACGGATACCCCCTGAAGTTCCTCCAGGCCGTGGACCAGCCCGAGATCTCCTTCGTCTGCATGGACCCCGTGGGCCTCAAGCCCGACTACACGGTGCCCTTGAGCGACACGGAGGCCGAGGAACTGGCCCTGGAGGCCCCCGCGGACGCCCTGATCCTGACCCTGGTGGTGATCCCGGAAGACCCCCGGCGCATGACCACCAACCTGGCCGGCCCCCTGGTGGTGAACGCCCGCACCCGCCTCGGCATGCAGGTGGCCCTCCCCTCCGACCGGTTCCCCCTGAAATTCCCGGTCTTTCCCCAGGCCTGATCGGGCCCCTGCTACCCTCGGGCCATGCTCGTCATCACGCGGAAGCCGGAACAGTCCCTCATCATCGGCGGCGAAGTCGAGGTGATCGTCCTTGGCATCACCAAGGACGGCGTCCGCCTGGGCATCAAGGCCCCCCGGGAGGTCCAGGTCCACCGGCGGGAGGTCTTCGAGGCCATCGCCGCGGAGAATCGCGCCGCCGCCGCCGCCAAGGTGCCCGTCCAGGACGCCGCCGCCCTTCTGCGGGCCAGCCTGGCCCCTGGGACAAATCCGCCCCCTCAAGCCAAGCCCCCCAAGGACCGATAGGAACCCATCGAGGGTTCCATGCAGATCTCCGCCGCCGCCGCCCAGGGCATGAACCAGGCCCCCAACGCCGCCTCCGTGGCCGTCCTGCGCAAGGCCCTGGACATCACGGCCCAGCAGGGCGCCGGACTGGTGGCCATGATCGACCAGACCAGCGTTCCCCCGGCTCCGGGCGTAGGACAGAACCTGAACATCCAGGCCTAGGGTTTATTTCAGGTACGGCGCCAGGTACCGCCCCGTCACGCTGGTCTTCCGCGCGGCCACCTGCTCGGGGGTGCCGGTGGCGATGATGCGCCCGCCCTCGCCACCGCCCTCGGGGCCCAGATCCAGGATCCAGTCGGCGGTCTTGATGACATCGAGGTTGTGCTCGATGACGATCAGGGTGTTGCCCGTCTCCACGAGGCGGTTGACGACCTCGAGGAGCTTCTGGATGTCCTTCAGGTGCAGGCCCGTGGTGGGTTCGTCCAGGATGTAGACCGTGCGGCCGGTGGCGCGCTTGCTGAGCTCCTTGGCCAGCTTCACCCGCTGCGCCTCGCCGCCTGAGAGCGTGGTGGCGCTCTGGCCCAGGCGGATGTAGCCCAGGCCCACATCCACGAGGGTCTGCAGCTTGTTGGCCAATACGGGGATGGGCGCGAAGAGCTCCAGCGCCTCCTCCACGGTCATGCTCAGCACGTCGGAGATGCTCTTGCCCTTGTAGTGGATCTCCAGGGTCTCGCGGTTGTAGCGCTTGCCCTTGCACTGCTCGCAGGTGACGTAGACATCCGGGAGGAAGTGCATCTCGATCTTGAGGACGCCATCGCCCTCGCACTTCTCGCAGCGGCCCCCTTTCACGTTGAAGCTGTAGCGCCCCGGCGCGTAGCCGCGGGCCTTGCTCTCCGGCAGCTGGGCGAAGAGCTCCCGCAGGGGGGTGAAGAGGCCCGTGTAGGTGGCGGGGTTGCTCCGGGGCGTGCGGCCGATGGGGGCCTGGTCGATGTCGATGACCTTGTCCACGTGCTCGAGGCCCTTGATGGCCTTGTGCTTGCCCACGATGTGCACGCCCTGGTGGAGCTGGTTGGCCAGGGCCTTGTAGAGGATCTCGTTCACGAGGGTGCTCTTGCCCGAGCCCGACACCCCGGTGACGCAGGTGAAGAGGCCGATGGGGAATTCCGCATCCACCTTTTTCAGGTTGTTCTCCTCGGCGCCCTTCACCTCGAGATGGCCACGCTTCGCCTTGCGGCGGGTGCGGGGAACGGGGATGGCGTCCCGGCCCGAGAGGAAGTCCCCCGTGACGGAGCCCGGCGTGCGGCCGATCTCCTCCGGCGTGCCCTGGGCCACCACCTGGCCGCCGTGCTCGCCGGCGCCCGGGCCCATGTCCACCACGTGGTCCGCCGCAAGGATCGTCTCCAGGTCGTGCTCCACCACGAGCACCGTGTTTCCCAGGTCCCGCATCTCCTTCAGCGTCCGGATGAGCTGCAGGTTGTCCCGCTGGTGGAGGCCGATGCTGGGCTCGTCCAGCACGTACAGCACGCCCTGGAGCTTGCTGCCGATCTGGGTGGCCAGGCGGATGCGCTGGCCCTCGCCGCCGGACAGCGTGGCGGCGCTGCGGTCCAGCGTGAGGTAGCCCAGGCCCACGTCGTCCAGGAAGCCCAGCCGTTCGCGGATCTCCTTCAGCACCTTCTCGGCGATGACGGCATCCTTGCCCTCCAGGGCCAGGTCGGCGAACCACTTCCGGGCGTCCCGCACGCTCTGGGCCACCACCTGGGCGATGTTCAGGCCGCCCACGTAGACGGCGAGGACCTCGGGCTTGAGCCGCTGGCCCGCGCAGGCCTCGCAGGGGATCACCCGCATGGACTCCTCCAGCTCCGCCTGGATCTCCTCGCTGGTGGTCTCGTGGTAGCGCCGTTCGAGGTTGCCGATGATGCCCTCGAAGGAGTGCATGAAGTCGTAGCGGTTTCGCTTGCTCTCGTAGGTGAAGCGCATCTCCTTCTCCGTGCCGTGCAGCAGGAGGCGGCGGATCTCGGAGCCGAGCTTCTTCCAGGGCGTGTCCAGGCTGAACTTCAGCTTGCGGGACAGCTGCTCCATCATCTGCGACCGCCAGCCGTCCTCGCTGACGCTCTTCCAGCCGCTGGCCTGGATGGCCCCCTCGTTGATGCTCAGGTCCGGGTTGGGGACGATGAGCTCCTCCGCGAACTGCCGCTTGAAGCCCAGGCCGTCGCAGGTGGGACAGGCGCCGTAGGGGCTGTTGAAGGAGAAGGAGCGGGGCTCCAGCTCGGGCAGGCCCAGCCCGAAATGCGAGCATTTCAGGTTGTTGCAGGCGAGCTTGCTGGAAAACAGCGTTTCCCGTTCTTCCACCTGGACGAGGGCGGAGCCTTCGGCCAGGTTGCAGGCGATCTCCAGGCTGTCCGCCAGGCGGGACTGGATGGCCGGGCTCACCTTCAGGCGGTCGATGACCACCTCGATGGTGTGCTTCTTCTGCTTGTCCAGGTCGGGGACGCCTTCCGTCAGGTCCACCATCTGCCCGTTCACGCGGGCCCGGATGTACCCCCGCTTCATGAGGTCCTGGAGCAGCTTCCTGTACTCGCCCTTCCGGCCCCGGACCACGGGGGCCAGGATCTGCAGCTTCGCACCCTCGGGCCGGTCCAGGATCTGGTCGGCCATCTCCTGGATGGTCTGGCTGGCGATGGGCTCGCCGCAGGCCACGCAGGTGGGCCTGCCGGTCCGCGCGAACAGAAGGCGCAGGTAGTCGTAGATCTCCGTGACCGTGGCCACCGTGGAGCGGGGGTTCTTGCTGGTGGTCTTCTGCTCGATGGAGATGGCGGGGGACAGCCCCTCGATGCTGTCCACATCCGGCTTCTCCATCTGGTCGAGGAACTGCCGGGCGTAGGCGCTGAGGCTTTCCACGTAGCGCCGCTGCCCCTCGGCGTAGAGGGTGTCGAAGGCCAGGCTGGACTTGCCCGAACCCGACAGTCCCGTGATCACCACCAGCTGGTTCCGTGGCAGGGAGAGGTCCAGGTTCTTCAAGTTGTGCTCGCGGGCACCTTTGATGTGGATGTGTTCCATGGGTCCACCAGCATACGCCAATTTTTCGCCTGCCGAAAAAGTGTCTAGAATGGCGGACATGCATCCAGCCGAACTGGCGATCCTGCTGCACCGGGCCCTGGAGGTCCGCCTGGCGCGCCTCCAGGAACTGCTGGCGGCCCCGGACTGGGCCGCGCAGGACGAGCCCTTGCACCAGGTGCGCGTGGCCGCCCGGCGCCTGGGGGCCGTCCTGGACCTGGTGGATCCCGAGGCCTATCCCGCCCACAAGGGCCACCGCAGGGCCCTCAAGGACCTGGTGGACGTCCTGGGCCTGACCCGGGAACTGGACGTCCATGCCCTCCATCTGCGGGAGCGGCACGCCGAGGCCCGCACCCCCTGCCAGAGGGCCGTGATCGAGCACCTGCAGGAGCGCGTGGACCGCGAGCGGGCCAAGGCCAGGAAGACCATGCACCGGGAGCTCGACCGGCTCCGACTGCCGGACCTGAGGAAGCTCCTGGACGTGCCCAGCCTGCCTTCGCCCTTCCAGCCCGCCAGCCTCCAGGAGGCGGCCTGGACCGCCCTGGAGGGCCGGGCGGTCGCCGCCCTCGATCCCATCCCCGCCCTCGTCGAGCGCGAGGATCCCGCCGCCCTCCACAAGGGCCGGGTCCGCCTGAAGAAGCTCCGCTACGCCCTGGAGGCACTGGAAGGGGCCTTCGCCGCCCCGCCGGAGGCGCTCCTCGACCGCCTGAAGGGTCTCCAGTCCGCCCTGGGGGAGCACCACGACCTGGCCGCCCTGGAGGCCCTGCTCTGGTCCGAGGAGGCCCGGCTCCGCAGCCACGACCGGGTGGTCCTCTGCGGCGGCATCCTGGAGGTGCTGGGTGATGTGGCCGAAGCCCGCCGGGCGGCCTTCGTCGCCTTCACGGACCGGGTGCGGGGCCTGGACGGGGCCGCCTTCGCCCGGGCCGTGCGCCCCGCCCTCGGCCTGCCCGCCGTCGGGGGCGTCTCCCGATGAGGTTCCATCCCCTCGAATGGCTGCTGAGCCTGCACGCCAAGCTCTTCATCCTGCTGGGCCTCGTCACCAGCATCCTCACGGTGGCCGTGGCCTACTCCATCATCCGGAACAGCCGCCGCGAGATCGAGACGTACTCCCGCAACCTCACCATCGAGGCCGCCCAGACCGTGGAGACGGACGTGCGGGAGCGCGATCCCAACTTCCACGATCCCGACAAGCTCGACCAGCTCCTCTCCAGCATCGCCGGCCCCGACCGCAGCGTCTTCCAGATCGACGTGTTCCGCCGGGTGGGCAAGAACGAGGTCCAGCTGCTGCGGTCCTCGGGCGACGAGGACAGCGTGGACTGGGGTCCCGACCTGGGCAGCTACCTGAACCTGGCCGGCCCGCAGGCCGAGCTGGTGGACCTGACCACGGGCAACAAGGCCTGGAAGGTGTACCTCCCTATCCGCAACCCGCGGCCTGGCTACGCGCCCCTGGGCCTCATCCGGGCCTACTGCGACCTGGAGCGCTGGGAGGTCGTCTGGAAGCAGAATTTCCGGAAGACCATCCACAACCTGCCCCCCATCCTCCTTGGTGAGTTCATCCTCCTCTGGCTCATCCTGCGCCTCCTCATCAGCGATCCGGTGGCCGCCACCGTGAAGGCCATGCAGCAGCTGGAGCAGGGCGACCCCGCGGCCCGCATCCCCCTCCACCGCAGCGACGAGCTGGGCCTCATCGCCACCCGCTTCAACGACATGGCCTCCCGGCTGCAGCACGCGGGCGAGGAACGGGAGGCCCTCATCCACGAGATCCAGGGGCTGAACGCCAACCTGCAGGACCGCATCAATGCCGCCCTGGGCGAGCTGCAGGCCAAGAACGCCGAGCTGGCGCAGATGGCGGAGCGCAACGCCCTCCTGCGCGAGGAGCTGGGCGCCCAGGAACGCCTCGCCGTGGCCGGCCAGCTCACCGCCACCTTCGCCCACGAGGTGGGCACGCCCCTCAACCTGGTGAACGGCCACCTGCAGCTGCTCGCGGGCCAGGCCGAGCTTCCTGACCGCACCCGGGAGCGGCTGGGCGTCATCCACGCCCAGATCCAGCGGGTGGGCGACATCGTCCGCCGCATGCTGGACCTCACGCGGCGACCCCAGCTCCACCGCCAGGCCCTGGCGGTGTCCGAGCTCCTGGCCAACCTCCGCCAGCTCTGGGCGCCGATGATGGCGGCCCACGGCGTGCAGGTGGAGGCGGAAGTCCCGGCGGAGTGCCGGCTGGACGTGGACCGCAAGCAGATGGAGCAGCTCTTCCTGAACCTCATGAACAACGCCGTGGATGCCATGCCCGAGGGGGGCACCGTGCACCTGGAGGCCGTTCCCGCCGAGGGCTCCACGCCCGAGGCCCCCTGGTGGCGCATCGCCTTCCGGGATTCGGGCCAGGGCATCCCCGCCGACCTGTTGCCCCAGGTGTTCCGCCCCATGTTCACCACCAAGCCCGAGGGCAAGGGCACGGGCCTGGGTCTCAGCATCTGCCGCGAGATCGTGCGGGGCCACGGTGGGGACATCCGCATCGAGAGCGCCGAGGGCCAGGGCACCTGCGTCATCTTCACCCTGCCGGGAGCCGCCGGGCAGGCCTAGATATCCACCACTTCGACGTCGCCGAGTTCCTCTTCCAGGAAGCGGCTGCCCACCTCCTTCAGGCGGCTGCTGGCATCCGTGAGCTGGACGCGCAGGGCGCCCCTGGCTCCGGCCGTCCGGTAGCCGAGGCGGCCCTGGAGGAGGCGGTCCACGGCCTGGGCGGTGACGCGCCCGCTGTCGATCCAGCGGGTGCCGGGGCGGCTGCGCTCGAGGCTCTCCAGGAGCGTCGGGTAGTGGGTGCAGCCCAGCACCACCGTCTTCACCTCGTAGGGCAGCTGGTTCAGGTAGCGGCGGCAGATGCTGTCGGTGACCGGATCGTCGAACCAGCCCTCCTCGGCCAGGGGCACCAGCAGCGGGCAGGCCACGCTGTGGATGACCTTGGCGGGATCGCGGCGGTGGATGGCCGCCTCGTAGGCCGCGCTGCCCACGGTGGCCAGGGTCCCGATGATGCCCACGGGACCGGGCACCGCCGCGGCGGCCTCAGCGCCCGGCTCGATGACGCCGATCACCGGACAGGGGCTCACCGCCTGCAGCGCCGGGAGGCCATGGGCACTGGCCGTGTTGCAGGCGATGACGATGAGCTTGGGGTCTTGGCGCTGGAGGAGCTCGCCCATCTGAAGGGTGTAGCGCTCGATGGTGTGGTGGCTCTTGCTGCCGTAGGGCAGGCGTGCCGTGTCGCCCAGGTAGATCAACTCCTCCTGGGGCACCAGCTGGCGCAGGGCATGGATGACCGTGAGCCCCCCGATGCCGGAGTCGAAGACGCCAATGGGACGGTCCGCCCGGTTCATCGCGGTTCCCGCTCCGCCAGCACCGCGATCCACTCTCCTTCCCGCACCACCTTCCCGGGCCGGAACCCGTGGGTGGCGAGGCTCAGCAGGGCCTCGTCCGTGCGCTCCGCCAGGATGCCGCTGGCCACGAGCCAGGCGCCGGGGGCCGCGATTTCCGCCATACGGGGCAGCAGCTCCTGGATGGTCTCCAGGAGGATATTGGCCAGCAGGCCCGCGTAGGGGCCCTGCACCCGGGGGTGGTCCAGGGTGCCGACAAAGGATTCGTAGGGCTTCGCCCCCTTCAGCAGGTGGGCGTTCAGCTCGACGAGCTCTCCCATGGCCGGCCCGCAGTCGGGATCGATGTCAAAGGCCGTGATTCCCCGGGCCCCCAGGAGGAAGGCGGCCAGGGAGAGGATGCCGGTGCCCGCGCCGATGTCCAGGATGGGTCCCGCCAGCCGGTCCGTCGCGGCCAGCTCCTCCAGCAGCTCCATGCAGAGGCGGGTGGTCTCGTGGCCGCCGGTGCCGAAGGCCAGGCCGGGGTTCACCACCAGATCCAGGCGGTCCGCCGGGCCGGGGGCCTCGTCCCAAAGGGGACGCACATGGAAGCGGGCCCCCACCTCGAAGGCCCCGAAGCCCTCCCGGCTCTTGGCCAGCCAGTCCTCGTCGCCGAAAGCTTCCTTTTCCAGCAATTCCACGCCCGGGAAGGCCGCCAGACCCGCCGGCTCCGGGGCCGCCTGGTCCGGGGGGAAGTAGGCAAAGCAGGCCCGGGGGGGGTCGGCCTCCCGGTAGAAGGCCGAGGATCCATGGGCCTCCAGCCAGGCGCAGAGGGCTTCCTCCTGGGAGTCCGGAACCGCCAGCCGCCACCGCAGGTGCATCGCATTCGCCATGGGCCCAGGGTAGCAGGCGCCCCCGGGAACCTTCTCCACTTGGGTTGCACTGGAAAGGTGCGGCGCGCTCCAGCACGACCGCGGTTCGCGGGAAACGTTCCGGGGGGAACGGCGGGGGGGATGCTCATCCCCCCCGTTCTTCGTACCCCGCTACCGACTGAGGGTCAGGTTGTAGGGCGTCTTGGAGCTGTAGCTCGCGTAGCGGTTGACCCGGAGGTAGAGCACCTTCGCCGCCGACACATTGGTGTTCTTGTAGGAGAGGCTTTCGGTGGTCCCGCTCTGGGTCGAGGAGGCCAGCTGGGTGCCCGAGCTGCTGTAGAGGTAGAGGTCGTAGTCCTGGTTCGAGGCCGTCGGGCCCGTCATCCCCACCTTGAGGGTGTGGCCTGCCAGCAGATTGATCTGGTAGTAGTCGTCGTTGTCCGAGGCGGAGGGGAAATAGCCGACGATGGCCGTGACGGCATCCCCCACGACATCCGCGGTCGAGAGGCTGTTGTTCGGCTCGACTTCCTGGTACGTCGTGCCGGTGGAGCCGGCGGGCGACACCGTAATGTTCCGGGTGGCCGAGCCGGAAGCCCCGCTCTGGTCCGTGGCCGTGAAGGTCGCCAGGTAGGAGACGGGACTGGTGCCGGGATTGAGGTAGGTGTGGCTTGCCGAGGGCCCGGCCGTGGAACTGGTGCCGTCACCGAAGGCCCAGAGGTACGTGAAGACCGGATTGGCGGCGCTGTCCGTGGCCGAGCCGGCGAAGGACTGGGTCGTGCCGGAGGGGATCGTCACGTCCCCGCCCGGCGTGGAGATGGCCGCCGTCACCGTGTTCGAGACAGCGGGGGACACCGTCACCACCCGCGTGGCCGAGCCCGTTGCGCCGGTGCCGTCGGTGGCGGTGAACGTGACCGTATAGCTGGCGGGCGCGCTGCCCGAGTTGGTGAAGAGGTGGCTGGCCTGGGCCCCCTGAGCCGTGGCGCCGTCTCCAAAGTTCCAGCTGTAGGCCAGCGTGGCCGTCGAGCTGCTGTCCGTGGCGCTCCCGGAGAAGGCCTGGGTCGTGCCCGAGGGCACCGTCGTGTCGGCGGAAGGCGTGATGATGGCGGCAGCCACGGTGTTTCCGGCAGCTCCGCCGTGGACCGTGAACACGCGCTCGGTTCCGAGGGGGATGCCGGCATTGGCCCGCTCGGTGGCCAGATCGTCCGCGGCGATGTAGGGGACCACCCCGTTGTCGTCGTTGCAGCTCACCCAGAAATGGCTGCCGTCCGTGCGGATCTTGATATTCCCCACGGCATATCCGGAGGTGCTCCGCTTCCCCTGGTAGTCCTGGTCCCCGTCCTCGGTCTGGAGCACCAGGGGGGCGGCCACCCCCGCGCAGCCGTTGACACCGCCCAGGAGGACGTGATCCACGGTGGCGGCGTAGGGCAGGGCCCAGGTGCTGCTCTGGCCGTGGCCTGTGTTGATGAGGGCCACCGCCGGATCGGCCAGGTTCACGTACACCGGATGGGTGCTGCTCATGCTCCCGTGATGGCCCACATGGATGACATCCACGCTCTGGCTGGGGATCAGGGGATGGGAGCCGCCGGGCAGGATGGCCCGGATCATGGGCACCTCCACATTCGCCTGGCTCGTGGTGCGGCCGGAGCAGGTATCCTCGGCATCCGCGGCCCCGCCGAGGTCTCCTTCCCAGATGTACTTGAAGCCGCCGAACTGGATGAGGAGTGCCACCGAGTTGTCGTTCTCGTCGCCTCCGGAATAGTTGGCAGCCTGGCCGAGGACCCGGCCGTTGGCCGCAATGCAGGTGGCCGTGGCGCCGCCGCCCAGGTCGATGACCGTCCCGGGGGTGATCGCCGTGGCATGGGCCGAGGTCTCCCAGTTCAGCGCCGTGCTCGAACCCCCCGCGGACCCGTTGAAGTAGTTCACGGGGGCCGTGAACCCCTGGCCAGCGATCTCGGACAGCCCGCCGGAATGGTCCTGGTGGTTGTGGCTGAGCACGATCACATCCAGGCTGGCCACCCCTTCCGCCTTCAGGTAGGGGGCGACGGCCGCCGTGCCTTCGCCCACATTCCCCGCATCGAGCAGCATGTGCTTCCCGGTGGGTCCCTCGACGAGCACGCTGGATCCCCATCCGACGTTGATGGCGTGGATCGTGAGTTGGCCGGGATTCCCGGCGAGGGCGAACCCCGCTGCGGCGGGAACGCCCAGGAAGAAGACCAGGCACCGTGCGGCGCGACGCGTCTGCATCTGACATCTCCTGCGGAAAGGGACCGGAGGCGGTCTGGAGCGGTGAAGCGGATGAAGGATTTTGATTCTCATTAGCTTGGCACTCCCCCTGTGATGACAGGGTTAATTGGTGTTAAGAGTTGTCATTTATTTGATGACATTACAAATACAGACCGATTCGTTTCGCGGAGTCCGTACATGCCAGAGGCCGGCAGCGCTTCCGCCGCCCGCCGGCTACCCGGCCACCTCCCCGGCGGCCTCCAGATCCGGCCGCTTCATCCTCTTCGCCCTTCGGGCCCAGGCCCCGGTCCCGGTCCCCCGGGCTAATCCTCTTCGGCGGTGGCCGATTCGCTCTCTTCGAGATCCAGGCGCTTCATCTTCTCGAGGAAGGTGGTCCGCTTCAGGCCCAGCAGGTCCGCCGCCCGCTTCTTGTTGCCGCGGGTGATGGCCAGGCTCTGGAGCATGAGGGTCTTCTCCATGTCGGAGACCACCTGATTGAGATCCAGCCCCTCGGGGGGCAGATCCAGGCCGAAGGCCGTCGCCGGGACGGGCGCGGCGAAGGAGGGCGGAACCGGCACGAACGCCTCCGGCGCCCGGACAGCCACGGCCTCCACGGAGGGGGCGATCTCGGCCATGCGCTCGGCCAGGAAGCCGAAGTCCTCGCGGGTGAGCACGGGGCGCGTGCCCGAGAGCACGATGGCCCGCTCGATGGCGTTCTCCAGCTGCCGCACGTTGCCCGGCCAGGGGAGGCCCATGAGCAGCGGATCCACGCTGGGATGCAGGGCCTTGGGGTAGAGGCCGTGCTCGCGGGCCTTGCGGTTGAGGAAGTGCTGGGCCAGGAAGGGGATCTCCTCCCGGCGGGCCCGCAGGGGCGGCAGCGTGATGGGCACCACCTCCAGCCGGTAGAAGAGGTCCTCGCGGAAGGCGCCCTCCTGCACCTTCTTCCACAGGTCCACATTGGAGGCCGTCACCACGCGGACCTCCACCTTCACCGGAGCACCGCCGCCCAGGGGCTGCACCTCCCGCTCCTGCAGCACGCGCAGCAGGCGCACCTGGGCGCCCAGGGGCATGGTGCCGACTTCATCGAGGAAGATGGTGCCTCCGTGGGCCTCGCGGAACTTGCCGGGCGTGTCCTTCCGCGCATCCGTGAAGGCGCCCTTGTTGTAGCCGAACAGTTCCGACTCAAGGAGGTTCTCGGGGATGGCGCCGCAGTGCACGGCCACGAAGGGCTGGGCCGCGTCGGCGCTCATGCGGTGGATGGCCCGGGCGATGACCTCCTTGCCCGTGCCGCTCTCCCCCAGCAGCAGCACCGTGGCCTTGGTGGCGGCGGCCGCGCG
>DASVZU010000036.1:0-18698 GCA_036391515.1 Holophagaceae bacterium | reverse complement strand
GCGGCCAGGTTGCCGGAGCTGCCCTCGGGGAGGCCCAGCTCCCGGGCCAGCCAGGCGATCACCTGGTTCTCCATCCGCACGGCGCCGGGCCCGGCGAAGTAGTAGCCCGCATAGCGGTTGGTGAGCGCGGCCAGCAGGTCCCCCAGGGCCCCCGCGAAGAGGGAGGAGGGCGGAATGAAGGCCAGGTGCCGGCCCGAGGCGCCGTTCGCGCCCACGCCGTCCACGTGCTCGCCCAGGGCCGTGAGGATCGCCGCGAAGTCCCGCCCCGACTCGGGGATGGGCAGGTCCGCCAGCCCCGCGCCCGGCCGCTCCTTCAGGACGAAGGCGGGGCTTTCCGGCAGGGCCCGGAGGAAGGCCTCGCCATAGCCGCGCACCGCGTCCCACATCCCCGTCCGCTGGTCCGCGCCGGGATCCAGGGCGCGGCTGAGGGCCTCGAGTTCCGCCAGGCGGGCGAGCAACGCGCTACCGCTGCCGGCCGGCGGCCAGGATGATCAGCTCCCGCAGGGTCTTGGCCATGGTGATGGCCGAGACGCCCGTGGGGTCGTAGTGGGGCGCCAGCTCCAGGCAGTCCATCCCCACCAGCCGGCGGCCCTTGAAGAGCTTGAGGCCCGCGATGAGGAGGTCCCAGGTGATGCCGCCGGGCTCCGGCGTGCCGGTGCCGGGATAGAGGCTGGGGTCCAGCACGTCCATGTCCAGGGTCAGGTAGATGGGCCGGTCGCCCAGGCTGTCCAGGTGGGCGCGGAGGGCTTCCACCGTGAAGGGGCGCAGGGTGTCGTGGGCCCGCGCCAGGTCCCATTCCTCCTTCGAACCCGAGCGGATGCCGAACTGCTTGAGGTTGCCGTAGCCGATGCGGTCGGCCACGCGGCCCAGAATGGTGGCGTGAGTCCACTCGTCGCCCCAGAGGTCAGGGCGCAGGTCCGCGTGGGCGTCGAAGTGCACCACCGCCAGGTCCGGATGGTCCGCGTGGGCCTCCATGATGAGCGGGTAGGCCAGCAGGTGCTCGCCCCCGAAGGCGAGGGGGAACTGGCCCTTCTCCCGGATCTCCCGCACGGCCGAGGCGATGTCGTCCAGCACCCGGGCCTTCTGGCCGGGCGGCAGGAAGAGATCCCCATAGTCCGTGAACTTGATGTCCATGAGCGAGGCCTGCTGGTAGAAGCTGAACTCCTCCATGCCGAAGGAGGCCTCCCGCACGGCGAAGCCCGCGAATCGGCTGCCCGCCTTGAAGGAGGAGGTGCCGTCCCAGCAGACGCCGAAGAGGGCGATATCGGCCTCCTCCGGCTCACAGGAACCCAGGAAGAAGGGGGGGACGAACTCGTGCGCCATGGCGGACCTCGGACCCTCCAGGGTAGCAAAGCGGGCTGGAAGGCTGACTCCTAGCTGCCAGCGCCGCCGACAGCTCCCTCCGAGAACCCCGGCGAGACAACTCCGGCCAGTGGTTGCTCACGATCCTCTGTCCTAGAATAGAGGGACTTCCCCGGGAATTCCCTTTTCACGCGAATGGCTAACCACGATGCCACGCGGACCTTGAAGGGGTGTGAATGCCATGCGGTCAGCCTTCGCCTCCCTCCTGCTGCTCGGCCTCTGGGGGTGTCGCTCCCCGATCAAGCCGTATCCGGATTCGCCGGTCCGAACGAGAAAGGAGTCGTACGCCTTCCTCGGCCATCCAGACCCGGCGTGGTTCCCGGGTATCAAGTTCGATGTTCATGTGCCCTTGACGAATAACTTCTACGCTTTCGCGGGGCCCTTCGACGGGCCGAAAGCCTTCGATCTCCGGGTCGCACCCGTCCGGCGCTGGGACCTCGAAACCAGCGCAGAGGCCCTTCGACAGATGGAAACCCTGGCAGCCGATCTTCCGACCAAGGTCATTCCCAAGCTGATCCAACAGGAGAAGGCCCTCTTCTGGCATGTCTCCGAGTCGGCCCCCTACCGTCTCGAAATCCGGCTCCTCGACCTGAAATTGACCTCCCCCATGGCGGAGGCCGCCAAATCCGTGTTCTTGAACAGCATCCCCGGAGACCAGGCCCTTCTTGATCTGAAATTCGTCGATAAGGCCACCGGGCGCGTCCTTGCGGCTGCCCACACCTTCACCGTTCCCGACCTGGACGTGGAACGGCAGATCGCGGACTGCATCCAGATATTCCTGGACCGTACTGAGGCCCACATCAAGCGGGGGGCCGGCCTGCCCGTATCTAGCCAGGGGGCCTGATTCCAGGCAGGCTTGAGCCATGGACGCCTGCCGCCGCCCCGAGGTCACCTACCCGCACCGCATCCCCCTGAAGGTCATCGGCCGCCAGGAGGAGCTGCGCCCCGACATGGTGAGGGAGCTGATCCTGGCCCACCTGGGGCCCCAGGCGGAGGGCGACGAGCAGCACCAGGCCAACTGCAAGGGCGCCTTCATCAGCTACACCTTCTGGGTGACCCTGCCCCACGGCCAGGCCGAGACGCCCCTCCGCGAGGCCATCCAGAAGCTGCCGGGCGTGGTGATGCAGCTGTAGGGCCGGTCCAAGTTCCACCCGGGAACCCGGCCGGCCGATGAGGCGGTCGTGATCCGCCTTCCGCGCCTCCTGGCAATCCTCGCCCTGGCCCTGGCCCTCCTCCCGGCCCGGGCCCAGGACTACCCCGAGGGCCGGCCCTATCTGCACGCCATCGGGACCAAGGAGGGCCTGCCCCAGACCAGCGTCATGAGCCTCTCCACGGATGCCAAGGGCTTCCTGTGGGTGGGCACCGCGGACGGCGCGGCCTACTCGGACGGGACGGCCTGGACCCAGGTCGCCATTCCCGACAAGGCGCGCAGCAACTATGTCCAGGCCATCCTCCACGCCTCAGACGGGTCCACCTGGTTCGCCCGCCAGGACGGCGGCGTGGCCCGCCTCCGGGACGGGACCTGGACCAGCTTCAACACCTCGAACGGGTTCCCCCAGGACCGCGTCAACACCCTGGCGGAGACCCGGGACGGGGACGGGACCGTGCGCATCTGGGCCGGCCTGCACGGGGAGGGACTGGCCTGTTTCCACGCCGGGGCCTGGAGCCTCCTGGGCCTTCGCGAGGGCCTGCCCGACGGCCGGGTCTGGTGCCTCAAGCCGACCCTGGGGGGCTCGGCCCTGTGGATCGGCACCGACAATGGCGGCCTGGCCCGCTGGGAGAAGGGACGGCTCACCCGCCTGCCCGGCCTCCCCCCGGCCAGCGTGAACAGCCTGGTGGAGCGGCCGGCCCCCGGGGGGGGCACGGAGCTCTTCGTGGGCACCTACGGCTTCGGCGTGGCCCAGCGCATGGGGAGCGGCTGGCGCTTCTTCACCACCCGGGAGGGCCTGCCCAGCGACTTCGTCACGGACCTGGGCGGCCTGGTGGATCCCACCGGAACCGAGACCCTCTGGGCCACCACCCTCAACGGCCTGGCCCGGTACCGCCTGGGGCGCTGGACCGCCTTCACCCGCCGGAACGGGCTGCCCACCTCCACCCTCTACCGGCTGCTCCCCACCCGCTCCCCCGAGGGGCGGGGTCGGATCTGGATCGGGTCGGGAGGGGCGGGGCTGCTCCGCCTCGACCTGGGCGGCTGGAAGACCCTCGACATCCAGGACGGCATGGAGGACGACAACGTCTGGTGCGAAGCCGAAACCCGGGGCCGGGATGGCCTGCCGGTGCTCTGGGCGGGCACCTCCAAAGGCCTCCTCGACTGGCACCGGGGCCGATGGTCCCACGTGGCCGGGCGGGAGCGCGTCATGTGCCTGGCCGTGGACGGAGGAGGTGCCGTCTGGGCCGGCACCCTGGCGGGCCTCTACCGGGTGGCCCCGGACAGCCGGGTGGACCACTTCGACGCGCGGACGGGGCTCCCCAGCAACCGGATCTCCTGCGCCCTGGCCACCCGCGGCCCCGGAGGCCAGGAGCGCCTCTGGTTCGGCACGGAGGGGGGCGGGCTCGCCTGCCGCGAGAAGGGGGCCTGGCGGGTGGTGGACACCCGGAACGGACTGCCCTACCCCACCGTCAACTGCCTGCTGGAGACGGAGGACCGCACCTTCGGCCGGGTGCTCTGGATCGGCCTGCGCAGCCAGGGGCTGGCGGGCCTGAAGCCCGACGGCTCCTGGATCCGCTTCACCATGGCCGACGGCCTGCCCAACGAGAACATCACGGCCCTGCAGGAGATCCGGACCCCCTCCGGCGGCCGGGAGCTCTGGGCCGGCACTTTCGGCAAGGGGGCCGCGCGGCTTCCCCTGGATCAGCCCGCTCCCCGCTGGACCCCCGTGGTGGTCACCGACCAGCCGCGCCAGGACGTCATCCAGGGCATCCACCAGGACCGGGCCGGATACGTCTACCTCTACAGCCTGCACGGCATCCTCCGGCTCGATCGCGCCAGCGCCCCCGGTCCGGAGCCCATCCGGGCCATCCTGTTCGGCGGCGAGGACGGCCTGCCCTCCGAGCAGATCAATCCCCGTGCCGGGTTCGTGGATTCCAGGGGGTGGCTCTGGGCGGGCACCACCAGCGGCCTCGCCGTGCTGAATCCCGAGGCCGTCATCCCAGACACCACGCCGAAGCCCCTTCGTCTCAGTGCCACCCTGGCCGGCCCGGGCGCGGGCCGCCTGGCGCCCGGCACCGCCCTCTCCCACCGGCAGGGAGATCCCACCTTCCGGTTCACCCTGATCGACTTCTTCAAGGCAGGCGAGCATCGGTACCGGAGCCAGCTGGAGGGCATCGAGGACGAGGCCACCCCCTGGGGGTCCGCCACCTCCCGGGAGTTCACCCACCTCCCCTACGGGGACTACACCTTCAAGGTCTGGGGGCGAGATGCGGCCGGGAATATCAGCGGACCGGAGGCCTTCCCCTTCCGGGTCCGCCCCGCCCCCTGGCGGACCCCCTGGTTCCTGGTCCTGGCCTCGGCGGTCCTCGCCAGCCTCATCGTGGCCGGGGCCCGCTGGCGGGAGCGGCGGCTCCGCCAGCGCAACGAGGAACTCAGCGCCCTCGTGCTGGCCCGCACCCAGGATCTGCTGCGGACCAACCAGGACCTCCGGCGGGAAGTGACGGAGCGCGAGGCCGCCGAACGGGCGAAGGGGGACTTCGTGTCCGCCGTCAGCCACGAGCTGAGGACCCCCCTCACGTCGATCCGGGGTTCGCTCGGGATGCTGGCCGGCGGTGTGACGGGTGCCCTCCCCGGGCCGGCCCACAACCTGGTGGACATGGCCCAGCGGAATACCCTCAAGCTGCTCTCCCTCGTCAACGACCTGCTGGACCACCAGAAGATCGAGGCCGGGCGCATGGAGCTGATTCTGGCGCCGCTGGAGCTGGGGAGATTCCTGGACCAGGCTCTCGAGGACCATGCCGGCTACGCCGCCGACTTCCAGGTGACCTGCCGCTATTACCGTCCGACCGGCGCCGTGTGGGTGCTGGCCGACCCCCAGCGGCTCCACCAGGTGCTGGCGAACCTGCTGTCCAACGCCACCAAGTACGCCACCCGGGACCGGATCGTGAAGGTGGACCTGTCGGCGCGGGACCACTGGGCGCGGATCGCGGTCACGAACCACGGCGAGCCCATCCCCGAGCACTTCCGCCCGCGGATCTTCCACCCCTTCGAGCAGGCGGACCAGGGGGATGCCCGCACCGCACGCGGCACCGGCCTGGGGCTCCACATCTCCAAGGCCATCGTCGAGCTGCACCACGGGCACATCGGCTACGAGAGCACCGAAGCCGCCACCACCTTCCACGTGGAGCTGCCCCTCATCGACGGGCCGGCGAAGGCCTGAAGGCCAGCAGCGCCCAGGCGGAATCCGCGCCGCGGATTCCGTTATCGCGCGAGCGCAGCCCGCCCGCAGGGAACGGTCAGGGGGAGAACTACGGCCGCAGCGTCCCCATCACGCGGCCCCTCCTGGGCCGCGCCCTTCGGGCCATGCCTCCGGCATGGTGGGCCTCCGCATCCTGCTTCGGCCTCATGCGTGGGTCAGGGCCGCAGCGTCCCCATCATGCGGGGGTACGGGATGGTCTCGCGCACGTGCGGCGAGGGACGAAGCGGGTCGCAGAGCGGGCTGCTTCGGCAGCCCGCGGCGCGGGGCCCCGCCGGCCCGAGTCGGAGCAGGGCGAAGCCCTGCGGAGGCTGCCGCCCGCGATCGCAAGCCGAAGGCGCAGCGGGAGCGGTTCGTGACCGGTCCCTACGGCCGCAGCGTCCCCATCATGCGGGGGTACGGGATGGTTTCGCGGACATGCGGCAGCTTGCAGATCCACGCCACGGCGCGCTCGAGGCCCATGCCGAAACCGGCGTGGGGGACGCTGCCGTACTTGCGCACGTCCAGGTACCACTCATAGTCGGCGCGGTTCAGGCCCTCGTGGGCGATCTGGTCCAGGAGGTACTGCAGGCTCGAGGCGCGCTCGCCGCCGCCGATGACCTCGCCGTAGCCCTCGGGGGCCAGCAGGTCGGCGCCCAGGGCCAGGCGGGGGTCCAGGGGGTCGGGCTCCATGTAGAAGGCCTTGAAGGCCTTGGGAAAGCGGTGCACCCACAGGGGGCGGTCCGTGGCGTTCATGAGGATGGTTTCGTCGTCGTTGCCGAAGTCCTCGCCCCAGTTGATGTCGCTGCCCAGCGCCTTCAGCTTCTCCACGGCCTCGGTGTAGGTCATGCGGTCGAAGGTGGTGGCCAGGGCGGTCTCCAGGGGGGCGGTGTCGCGCTCCAGGATCTTCAGCTCCTCCTGGCGCCCCTCGAGGACGCGCTGGAGGAGGAACTTCACCATGCGCTCGCCCAGGACCATCACGTCGTCCAGGTGGGCGAAGGCCATCTCGGGCTCGACCATCCAGAACTCGGTGAGGTGCCGGCGGGTCTTGCTCTTCTCGGCGCGGAAGGTGGGGCCGAAGCAGTAGACCTTGCCGAAGGCCGCGATGCCGGGCTCCTGATAGAGCTGGCCCGACTGGCTGAGGAAGGCCATGCCCTCGTGGAAGTATTCGGTGCCGAACAGCGTGCTGGTGCCCTCGCAGGCGCTGGGCGTGAGGATGGGCGCGTCCAGCAGGGTGAAGCCGTCGCTGTCGAAGAAGTCGCGGATGCCCTTCACCAGGGTGTGCCGGATGCGGAGGATGGCCCACTGGCGCCTGCTGCGCAGCCAGAGGTGGCGGTTCTCCATGAGGAACTCGGTGCCGTGCTCCTTGGGGGTGATGGGAAAGTCCTGGCTGCCGCCGATGAGCTCCAGCGCCTTGACCAGCAGCTCCGGCTGGCCCGTCTTCGGATGCAGCTGCACCACGCCGGTGACGGCAATGGCGGCTTCCTGGGTGAGCTTCCCCGCCAGCTCGTAGCTCTCGGGATCGGCCTCGGCGGCGCCCACGACGCACTGCACGAAACCAGAGCCGTCCCGCAGCTCGATGAAGCGCGTCTTGCTGGTGCGGGCATTGCGGACCCAACCCCGCAGCCGGACAGTCTCGCCGACCTGGCCGGCGAGGAATCGGACTTCGGTGAAGGCGGGGCTGCTCACGGGGATCTCCGGGGCCAAAGATCCATTGTGCCCGGGGCCGGGCCCGCGCTCCAGCGCAGGCGGGAATCAGCCCCGCTTCCGCTCCGCCCGCAGCTTCCCGCTGATGGCCACCTGCATGCCCCGGAGGTGGTTCAGGACCCGCTCCAGCTTCTGCCGGGCGATGTCCTGGAACTGGACCTGCTGGATGAGGGCGAAGACGGTGTCCTGCAGCTCCTGGTTGGTCCGCTCCAGCTCGGCCACGGCCTTCTCGTGGCCCTTCAGGCGCCCCAGCCCGACTTCCTGTTTCAGGAAGCCCAGTCCCTGGAAGACCCGGTCGGCCCCGGCCAGCATGGCCTCGACCCGATCCAACACCTTGGCCATCTCCTGCTCGGTGTACGAGATGGAGGTTTCGATCTGGGGAATGACCCGCTGGCCCTCCTCCTTGGGGGGAGCCAGCTCGATGAGCCTGCGGAGGTCGGCATCCAGCCGTTCCTCCAGGCTGAGGGTGGCCAGGGCCTCCCGCGACGGCTGCCCCCGGGTGGACCCCTGGCTGGCCACCAGGGCCGCGTCGAGGATGGCCACCACCTGTTCGCCCTCCACGATGAAGCCTTCGACCCAGGCGCCCTCGATCCCGGCCAGGAGGGGGCTGGCGGGGACCAGGTGCTCCTCCTCCACGGAGAGGACGGCATCCACGCTGTCCACCAGGAGGGCCGAAGGCGTCCCCGCCAGGTCCAGCACGAGGATGGAGCCCTGCTTCCCGCCCTCGAGGGGCGGCAGGCCCATGCGGACCCGCAGGTTCACCACGGGGATCACCCGGCCCCGGAGGTCCAGCAGCCCCTCCACGGCCTTGGGCATGTGGGGCATCCGGTTCAGCTCGCGGTAGGGGCTGATCTCCGCCACGAACCGCAGGGGCAGGCCGTAGGTGCGCCCGTCCAGGTGGAAGGTCATGAACCGCTGGAGGGCCGCCGGCTCGCCCGACTGCGCCGCGCTGCCCAGCCGCTGGGGCTGGGCCTTGGACGTGGCCAGAGCGGGCGCCAGGGTCACACGGCCTCCTGGACGGCCAGCTGCAGCAGCTCGGCGGGATCCAGGATCAGCACCACGCCGCCGTCGCCCATGATGGAGGCCCCGCTGATGCCAGGCAGGCTGGCCAGATAGGGCGCCAGGGGCTTGATGACGACCTCCTGCCGGCGGACGAAGGTGTCCACAATGATGCCCATGCGCCGTCCGGCGGAGGAGACCACCACGACGGAGAGACCGTCGCTCTCCTCGGCGGACAGGTCCCCCTGCTCCGACCGCAACAGGGTCCTGAGCCGGGCCACGCCCAGCACTTCGCCCCGCAGGTCGATGGCCAGGCGGCGGGTAAGGTGGGACACCCGGTCCGCGGGAACGATGAGTGTTTCCTCAACGGCCGTGCCCGGCAGGGCGAAGACCTGCCCTCCGCTCTTGACGAGCAGCGCGTCGATGATGGCGAGCGTGAGGGGCAGCTTGATGGTGAACACGGAGCCCCTGCCCACGGCGGAACGGACGCCCACGCGGCCGTTGAGCTTCCGGACGTTGGAGCGCACCACGTCCATGCCCACGCCTCGCCCGGAGATGTCCGTCACCTTGGCGGCCGTGCTGAAGCCGGGCAGGAAGATGAGGTCCACGGCCTCCTCGTCGGACATCTGGTCGGCCCGGTCCTGGCTGATGAGGCCCTTCTCCACGGCCTTGGCGCGGATGATGGCGGGGTCGATGCCCTTGCCGTCGTCCTCGATCTCCACCACCACGCTGTCGCCCTCGTGGCGGGCCCGCAGCACCACGGTGCCCGTCTCCGGCTTGCCGGCCTTCAGCCGGGCCTCCGGGCTCTCGATGCCGTGGTCGGCACTGTTGCGGATGAGGTGGATCATCGGGTCGCCCAGCTCCTCGATGATGCTCTTGTCGATCTCGGTCTCCTCGCCGGTCATCTGGAGCTCGATCTTCTTGCCGCTGGCCTTGGCCAGGTCCCGCACCATGCGCGGGAACTTCGAGAAGATCGTCTTGACCGGCACCATGCGGATGCCCAGCACCGAGGCCTGGATCTCCTTGCTGACGTGGTCGAGGTACACCGATGCGTGGGCCAGCTCCTTCGCCACGCCGGCGGCCTCCTGGCCGTTGACCATGGGCACGAGGCGCTCCACCAGATGGCTGATCATGGTCTTGCTGATGATCAGCTCCGCCACGATGTTCATGAACTGCTCGAGCTTGGCCTGGCTCACGCGAATGGTGTCGGAGGAGGCGGCCTTCTCGTCGCTGGCCCGCCGTCCGGTCTTCCGCCGGTCCTCGGCGGGCACGGCCTCCGCGGCCGGGGCCGCGCCGAGGCGGAGCTCGTGGAAGCTCGCCGTGGCGTTGGCCACGGCCCCGAAGACCTTGCGGACCTCCTCCATGGGTTCGGTGGTCTCGATGAGCATGACCAGGTCCAGGTGGAAAGCGCCCGACTCGAAGCTGTCCAGGTCCACCAGGGGCTCGCGAGGAATCATCTGCCGGTGGAGCAGCCGGCCCACCAGGTCGGCCAGCTGGAAGAGGGAGAACGGGTTGAAGGCGGTGCCATAGATGGCGCGCCCCAGCTCCACCTGGATGCCGACGACGGTCTTCCCCTCGGCCAGGGACGCCGCGGCGGCCTTCCTCCCCGCCTCGGCCACGCCGGCCAGGGCCGCGGGCAGGTGGAGCTCGCCCGTGGTGGCGGCTGCCTTGGCGGCGCCCGCGGCGGCCTCGCCCTTGCGGAGGGACTCCAGGGCGCGAATCAGGTCGCTGGGATCAGGATCCTCGGGCGTGCCCTGCTTGCGGACCTGGACGCGCACGTCGTCCACCAGGATCTTCAGCATGTCCACGGTCTCGAAGAGCAGCTCCATCACGCGGTCGCTGAGCTCCATCCGGGACTTGCGGAGGTCGTCCAGCACGTTCTCGCCCACGTGGGCCACGGACTGGACCTTCTGGAGTCCCAGGAAGCCGGCGGCGCCCTTGATGGTGTGGACGCTCCGGAAGATGGCGTTCAGCAGGTCCAGGTCCCCGGGGGCCTCTTCCAGGGCGAGGAAGTTGGACTCGATCTGCTCGAAGTGCTCCTGGGCCTCGACGAGGAAGTCCTCGTAGAAGCTGGGATCGTCGAGGGCGAAGTCGCTCATCACTCACCCCTTCCGGCCTGGGCGGCCTTCCGGCCCTGCAGGCCCTGGAGCTGTTCGGTCTCGGCTTCGGTGAGCAGCTGCTGGATCTGGAGGAGGAAGATCATCCCGTTGTCCATGCGGGCCACCTTCTCGATGTAGCGGTTGGCGCCCACGGCGGTGACAGCGGGCGGTGGCCCGAAGCGCTGCAGCTCCACGGGCCGCACCTCCTCCACCGCGTCCACCACCAGCCCGGTGAAGACGCCTCCGATGGCCGTGATGAGGATGCGGGAGATGGAGGTGGCCTCGACGCGCGCCAGGCCGAAGCGGGTGCGGAGGTCCACCACGGGCATCACCTCGCCGCGCAGGTTGATGACGCCGTCCACGAACTGCGGAGCCCGCGGTACCGGCGTGATCTGGCCCACCATGATGATCTCGCGCACCTCGTGCAGCCGCAGGCCATAGCTTTCCGGCCCCAGCCGGAAGACCACCAGCTCCATGGACGGGACCGTCTCCGTGGCCCGGGTGTCGGCCAGGCCGAGGCCCTGGCCCATGGCCGCGATCTTCTCCTGGTCGTCGCCGGTGATGATCTTCAGGACGTTGATGAGGCTCACCATGCGGCCGGGCAGCAGGAGGATGCCCTCCAGGTGCTCCCGTTCCAGGTCGGAGAGGGTCTGGGGCGGAGGCAGGATCTGCTCCTCCTCCACCCGCAGGATCTCCTGGATCTCATCCACCACCACGCCGATCTTGGCGGCCCCGAAGGAGAGCAGCACCACCATCTCCCGGCGCCGCTCCGCCTGCCCCTGCTCGATGGCCAGGATCTCCGCGAGGTCTACCAGGGGCAGCACCTGGTCGCGCAGGCAGATCACTCCCAGCACGTATTCGGGGGCATCCGGCACCTTGGTGACGGCGGGCAGCTCGACGATCTCCTCCACCTGGTGGAGGGCGATCCCGAAGGACTCGGCCCCGAGGCGGAAGGTGACGTAGGGGTTGCCATCCTCCTCGATCTCCTCGGCGGATTCGTCGATGGTGCCCATGGATCCGGCCGCCGCGAGCTCTTCCAGCTGGCTGCGCCGGCTCAGCTCGGCGCTGTCCAGCAGCTTCTCGAGGTGGATCAGGGTGATCAGGCGGGTCCCGACCGTCACCATGCCGGCCAGGTACTCGGACCGGATGCCCGCCACGAGCGGAGGGGTCTCCCGCAGGGTATGGTCCTCCAGCTTCACCACCTCCGCCACGGAATCCACCTGCAGGCCCGTGGGCCCGCTGGCCAGGCGCAGCACGATGATGCGCGTCTTCGCGGTGGTCTCCTGGGGCGCCAGGTGGAACCGGATGCGGCTGTCGATGACGGGGATGATGAGCCCCCGGAGGTTGATCACGCCGAGGATGAAGCTGGGGCTGCCAGGAACGGGGGTGATGTCCGTCCGGTGGGTGATCTCCTGCACCCGGTCGATGTCCAGGCCGAACTCGACTCCATCCAGGGTGAAGGTCACCAGCTGGCCCGAGGGGACCAGTTCGCTGGCCAGGAGGGCCTGGGAGGACTCGGCGGACATGGATCAGCCCTTCTTCTGCGACTTGAAGGCCTCGATCACGGAATCCGCGTGGGCCTTGTTCTCGTCGGGGGTGGTGCCGGTCTGGGCGATGGTGTGGCTGATGGAGGCCCGCTCGGCGTCGCTCTTCAGGCCCGTGCCCAGCAGATCCACGATGTAGTCGTGGATCTGGCGCAGGTGGTGGACGATGCGCTCCAGCTTCTGGCGGGTGATGTCCTGGAACTGCATGAGGTCCATGGCCTCGAAGACCTTGTCCTGGATCTCCTTGCCCGCGCTCATGACCTCGTGGATGGCCTGCTGCACGCCGGGGGCCTGGGCCCCCTCGTGGCGCATCATGTCGGTGATGAGCTGCTGCTGGCGGGATACGAGCTGGCTGATCATGTCCAGCTGGTCCATCACCTTGTTCGATTCCCGCTCGGTGACGGCCGTGACCGTGTCCAGCTCGGCGATCACGTGGCCGCTCCCGTCCTGATGCGGGGTGGGCGAAGCGGGGGCCGGGGCCGGGGCTGGAGCCGGCGGCTCGGCTGCCGGCGCCTTGGCGGCCTTGGACTTCTTGGGGGCCTTGCCCCCTCCCGCAAGGAGGGCGTCGATTTCGGACTGGTCCATGACTGCTCCCTACCCGAGGAGGGACTCGATCTTTTCCTTCAGCGTCTCCGGGGTGAAAGGCTTCACCACGTAGTTGTTCACGCCCGCCTGGAGGGCCTCGACGATGTCCTCCTTGGCGGCGTTGGTGGTCACCATGAGGATGGGGATGGCCGGGTTCTGGCCGCGCACGGTCTTGACGAACTCGAGACCGTCCATCTCTGGCATGTTCCAGTCGGTGATGATCATCTCGACGCCACCCTGGCCCAGCTTCTCCAGGCCCGACTTGCCGTTCTCACCCTCCACCACGTCGGTGTAGCCGATGCGGGACAGGGTGTTGATGATGATGCGCCGCATCGTCGAGGAATCATCCACGATGAGGATCTTCACGGGGGGCCTCCTGGGTGGAAAGTCGGTTCAGGTCGTCCTATTGGGGGGAAGAAGCCGAGGCTTCCACGAACTTCATGAGCGCTGCCAAGTCATCGGGGTAGACGTTCTGGAACTTGATCCCCAGCTCGTACCCCCCCTGATCCAGCTGCTCGATCCGCACCACGGCGCCCAGGGCCACCAGGGGGCGGCTGTCGGCCTCCTGGACCGGGCCGAAATGGTTCTGGAACCGGCCCCAGCCCGGCACCCGGATCTCCAGCTTGAGGAGGGTTCCCAGGGGATAGGCCCTTGAGGATTCGAGCAGGAGCCCCCCGACGGAGACATCCCGGTAGCTGCTCTGCGCAGGCGCCTCCCCCTTGTGGAAGCTGAGCTCCTGGAAGCTCACGGAGGCCTCCAGGGGCATCCTTCGGTACTGTCGGCGTTCCTGGGACATGCGGGGCATCCTCTGGAGGGGCATCGGAGGGGGGGCGTCCCGACTTGAATCCTGCACCACCGGGCCGGTCCTGGGACGGCCTGGGCTAGAATCTCCTGGGAACACGCCCCCCGCCAGGGCGCTTACGGAGGTTCCATGCCCGCTGCCCCAGGCCCCTGCCCCATGGACTCCGGCCAGATGGAGGGGGTCCTCCGCCGCCTGACCGGTGAGCTGGCCGCCCAGCTCCAGGCCGGGGAGGAGGTGGTCCTGCTGGGCATCCGCTCCCGGGGCCTGCCCCTGGCCGAGCGGATGGCGGCCCTCCTCCGGGCGGCCACTGGCGGCCCGGTCCCCGTGGGGGCCCTGGACATCACCCTCTACCGGGACGACCTCACGGAGATGGTCGGAAGCCCCATCGTCCGGCCCACGGAGATCCCCTTCACCCTGAAGGATCGCACCGTGGTGCTGGTGGATGATGTCCTCTACACCGGACGCACGGTCCGGGCCGCCCTGGACGCCCTCCTGGACCACGGCCGGCCCCGGCGGGTGCTGCTGATGGTCCTGGCCGACCGGGGCGGCCGGGAGCTGCCCATCCAGGCCGACTTCGCGGGCATCCGGGTGGAAGTGGCGCCAGGCCAGCGGGTGGCCGTGCGCGTGAGTGAGATCGACGGCGAGGATCGCGTGACCGTGGAGGCCTGCTGATGTCCGCCGAGCGCTACACCTTTCCCCACAAGCACCTGCTCGGCATCGAGCCCCTCTCCGCCATGGACATCACGGCCCTCCTGGACCAGGCCCGGGCCTTCGAGGAGGTCTGCGAGCGGCCCGACATCAAGATCGTCCCTGCCCTGCGCAAGAAGCTGGTGGTGAACCTGTTCTTCGAGAACAGCACCCGCACCCGGAACAGCTTCGAGATCGCCGAGAAGCGGCTTTCGGCCGAGATCATCAACTTCGACGCCGACACCAGCAGCCTCAACAAGGGCGAGACCCTCATCGACACGGCCCTGAACCTGGAGGCCATGCACCCCGACCTGATCGTCATGCGCCACAGCGCGCCCGGGGCCCACGCCCTCCTGGCCCGGCACATGAAGGCCAGCATCGTGAACGCCGGCGATGGCGCCCACGAGCACCCCACCCAGGCCCTCCTGGACGCCTACACCTTGCGCAAGAAGCTGGGCCAGCTCCAGGGCCTGCGGGTCGCCATCGTGGGCGACATCCGCAACAGCCGGGTGGTGCGCAGCAACCTCTGGCTCCTCACCAAGATGGGCGCCAAGGTCACCCTGGTGGGCCCCCCCACCCTGGTGCCCCGGGAGATGCAGGCCACCTGGCCCACCGTGGACATCAGCTACGACCTGGACGCCATCCTCCCCCAGCAGGATGTCGTGATGATGCTCCGGGCCCAGTTCGAGCGGGGCACCGGCGCCTACATCCCCGGCCAGGGCGAGTACAGCCGCTTCTACCAGCTCAACCGCGAGCGCATGGCCCGCGCCCGGAAGGACGTGGTGGTGCTGCACCCCGGTCCCATCAACCGCGGCCTGGAGATCACCTCCGAGGTGGCCGACGGCCCCAACAACCTGATCCTCGACCAGGTGACCAACGGCGTCCCCGTCCGCATGGCCGTCCTCTACCTGCTGTCCCACCCCCACGGGGAACAGGTGCCCTGATGGCCGCCCCGGTCGAGATCCTCTCCCGCCTGCTCTGGATCCGCGATGCGGCGGCCATCCCGGATGCCGCCCTGGCGGACCAGCTGGGCCTGGAGGCCAAGGCCCTGGCCGCCCTGGTGCAGGCCCACCCCGACCGGTTCCCAGAGACCCTGGTCTTCCACCTGAGCGCCGAGGAGCGCCAGCGGATCCCCGAGGCGCCGGTGCTGGCCTTCACCGAGGCCGGGGCCGCGCTGCTGACGGGCCTGGTCCCCGGCAAGGAGGCCGCCCTCCTCGTCCTGCTGCCCGCCTTCGCGGAGGCCCGGCACCTCCTCACGGCCCAGGCCGAACTCTCTCTCCGGGTGACGGCGCTTGAGCAGAAGCTGGAGATGGTGATGAAGCTCCTCCAGGGCGAGGAGGTGGAAGGCGCGCCCAAGGAGCGGCCCATCGGCTTCGTCACCGAGGCCGACCTGCCCCACGGGCTGAAGACCCGGGACCGGGCGGGGAAGGGCCGGCCGTGAGCCACGCCGAAGACGCGGAGCTCACGCGGCAGCTCGACGCCATCATGGCCGCCAAGGCCCGGGCCCAGCGGATCTCCTGGGCCTGGTTCGGCCTGGCCCTGGCGGCCATCCTCCTGGCCTTCCTGGCCCCCCACCGCCCCTGGCTGCTGCTGGCCGAGGCCGCCCTCCTGGCCGCGGCCCTCTGGCGGGGCGGCCGGGCCCACCTCCGCGCGGACGCCCTGCGCAACCAGGCCATGGAGAAGATCCTGGCCGAGGCCCTCCGCCGGGAGCGGCAGAAGGAAACTCCGTGATGTCCCATCCCGTCCAAGGCCCCGTCACCCTCCTCATCCTCGACGGCTTCGGCGACGGGCCGCGGAACGCCTTCGACGCCACTTTCGTGGCGGGCATGCCCCACTTCAACGCCCTGCGGCGGACCTACGCCGCCACCCAGCTCCTCACCAGCGGCGAGGCCGTGGGCCTGCCCGAGGGCCAGTTCGGCAACTCCGAGGTGGGCCACATGAACCTGGGAGCCGGCCGGGTGGTGTGGCAGGAGCTGACCCGCATCGACGCCGCCATCCGCCGGGGCACCTTCCGGGAGAACAAGGCCATCGGGGCCCTGCTGGCGGAGTTGAAGGCCTCCGGGAAGCGCCTGCACCTCCTGGGACTCGTGAGCGACGGCGGCGTGCACAGCCATCAGACCCACCTCGTGGCCCTGGCGCAGTGGGCCCAGGCCGAGGGCGTACCCGCCACCATCCACGCCTTCACCGACGGCCGCGACACAGGCCAGAAGAGCGCCGACGGCTACCTCCAGTGGCTCACGTTCCAGTTGCGGGACTGCCCCCAGGTGACGATCGGCTCGGTGTGCGGGCGCTACACTGCCATGGACCGGGACAAGCGCTGGGAGCGCACGGAGCAGGCCTGGAAGCTCCTGGTGGACGGCGAGGCCGCCTTCACGGCGCCCGACGCCCTGGCCGCCATCGCCGCAGCCTACGCCCGCGGGGAGACGGACGAGTTCATCTCCCCCACGCGCCTGGACGCCTTCCATCCCATCGCCGACGGGGATGGCGTCCTCTACTTCAACTTCCGCGCCGACCGGGCCCGCCAGATGTGCCACGCCCTGGTGCATCCCGGCTTCAAGGGCTTCGCGCCCCGCCACCGCCCGGCGGTGAGGCTCGTCACCTTCACGGCCTACGATGGGGAGCTGGATCCCTACCTCGCCGTGGCGTACCCACCCCAGAGCCTGGACCTCATCCTGGGCGAGCTGGTCAGCTCGAAGGGCTGGAAGCAGTTCCGGACGGCGGAGACGGAGAAGTACGCCCACGTCACCTACTTCTTCAATGGTGGACGGGAGGCGCCCTTCGAAGGCGAGGACCGCCGTCTGGTGCCCTCCCCCAAGGTGGCCACCTACGACCTGCAGCCGGAGATGAGCCTCCACGACGTGGTGCGGGGCCTGGAGACGGCCATCCGCTCCGGAGACTACCGCTTCCTCGTCTGCAACCTGGCCAACCCCGACATGATCGGCCACACGGGCGACCTCTCCGCCGCCGTGAGCGCCTGCGGGGCCATCGACGACGCGGTGCGCCGCATCGCCGAGGCCTCGCTGGCGGCGGGCGGCGCCCTCTTCATCACCGCCGACCACGGCAACTGCGAGTGCATGCGGGACGAAGCGGGCAACCCCCACACGGCCCACACCCTGAACCCCGTGCCGGCCGTGCTCGTGGCCGCGGGCTTCGAGGGCGTCCAGCTCCGCGCCGGCGGCGCCCTCAGCGATGTCGCCCCCACGCTCCTGAAGCTGTTCGGCATCGACCAGCCCGAGGCGATGGATGGCAAGAGCCTCTTCTGAACCGGGAGCCGACTTGATGAAGGGCACATCCCCGCAGGGGGTGCCCCGGGGATACTGTCGGTATGAAAGTGGCGTTCATCGGCACCCATGGCGTCGGCAAGACGACCCTCTGCTACGAGCTGGCCGGGGCCCTCAAGCGGGAGGGCATCCACGCGGACATCGTCAAGGAGGTGGCCCGGCTCTCGCCCCTGCCCATCAACCAGAAGACCTCCCTGGAGGCCCAGACCTGGATCTTCCTCACCCAGATGGCCGAGGAGATCCGCTCCGCGAGCCAGCACGACCTGGTGGTGTGCGACCGCAGCGTGCTCGACAACTACGCCTATCTGATGTTCGGCTTCGGCCGCCAGAAGGCCATCGAACGCTACATGCAGCATTGGATGAAGAGCTACGACCTGCTCTTCAAGGTGCCCTTCCTGGGGGATGTGGCCGCCGACGGGGTGCGGGACACAGACACCTTCTTCGCCGAATCCATCGATCGCCTGGTGGATGAACTGCTGGCGGAGCGGAACCTGCCCCATGAACGGCTCGACCCGGGCGATCGGTCGACCTGGATCCACCGGGTCAAGCAGGTGGTGCTGAACCATCCCAAGGGCCAGAAGCGGCTGCTGCAGGGCGGTTGAGGCCCGCTGACTTGTGACCGAGGTCCGGCTCGAGGCGCCTGACCCGGAGTAGGATCCTGGGCATGGAGGACCCCATGGTCATCAGTGATGCCCAGCTCGTCCGAGGCGGCAGCTTCCTCTTCCACCCCGCGGGCACGCTGCCCCAGGTCACCCCGGAGGACAGCAGCGAAGAGGCCCTGGCCATCGCCGAGGCCGCGCGGGACTTCGTGGAGGGCGAGGTGATGCCTCGCGACGAGGCCATCGATCACCTGGACCTGGACCTCAACCGGGAGCTCCTTCGCAAGGCCGGAGAGCTGGGCATCCTGGGCATCGAGATCCCCGAGGCCTACGGCGGCCTGGATCTCGAGAAGAAGACAGCCCTGCTGGTGCTGGAGCAGATGGCCCGCCAGGCCAGCTTCTCCACCAGCTACGGCGCCCACACCAGCATCGGAACCCTCCCCATCGTCTACTTCGGGAACGCGGCCCAGAAGGCGAAGTACCTGCCGAAATTGGCCACGGGCGAGTGGATCGCCGCCTACGCCCTGACCGAAGCCGGCAGCGGCTCGGACGCCCTCGGCGCCAAGACCACGGCCCGGCTGGAGGACGGCCACTGGGTGCTGAATGGCACCAAGGCCTGGATCACCAACGCGGGCTTCGCCGATGTCT